>NZ_JBEXQK010000055.1:0-36788 GCF_040612535.1 Streptomyces sp. NPDC006368 | reverse complement strand
CGCGGGGGAGGGGGGGGGGGTCGAAGAAACTCCGCCCCCCCCCCCCGCTTCCGTATGCCGTCCCGCGGCTCCGCGCCGTCATCGCGCGGCGCCGTCCGTCACTGGGCGCCGGGCCGGACCAGACCGCTCTCGTACGCGTACACCGCGGCCTGCACCCGGTCCCGCAGGCCCAGCTTCGTCAGCACGTGTCCCACATGCGTCTTGACCGTCGTCTCGCTGACGAACAGATCGGCGGCGATCTCCGCGTTCGACAGACCGCGCGCCACCAGCTTCAGGACCTCGACCTCACGGTCCGTCAGCGTGTTCAGGGCGTCCGGCACCGGCTCCTCGCCGGACGGCAGATGACCCGCGTACTTGTCGAGCAGCCGCCGTGTGATGCTCGGCGCGAGCATCGCCTCACCCGCCGCGACCACCCGGATCGCCTGCACGAGTTCATGGGCGGGCGCGTCCTTCAGCAGGAAGCCGCTCGCCCCGGCGCGCAGCGCCTCCACGACGTACTCGTCCAGATCGAACGTGGTCAGCACCAGCACCTTCGCGGGCCCGTCCCGGCCGGGACCGGTGATCTGACGGGTCGCCTCCACGCCGTCCATCCGCGGCATCCGGATGTCCATCAGCACCACATCGGGCTGCAGCGCCCGCACCTGGTCGATGGCCTGGAGGCCGTCCCCGGCCTCACCGACCACCGCGATGTCCTGCTCCGCCTCCAGAATCATCCGGAAGCCGGTGCGCAACAACGGCTGGTCGTCGACCAAGAGGACGCGGATGGCCACGGGTACTCCTTAAAGGCTCAGCTGACCGCCCCATTCTGCCCTGACGCCCCCCACCCGCCTCCCGGGGTCCCGCGCTGCCGGGAGGTGTCGTACCGGAACCCACTGCTCCGCCCGCCGACGGGAACCACGACGTCCCCCGGCGCCGGTCACCGGCCTCCCGGGCCCCTGGCACGGGTCACCCTGCCACCGGGCCCCTGGCACCCGCCCGGCCCTCGCACCGGTTACCGGTCATCCCCCCTCCGGGCCGGTCATCCGCCCTCCGGGCCCCCGGCACCGGTCACCCGGCTTCCGGCGCCGGTGAGGGCGTCCCCGTACGCTGCGGGGGCACCACCGGCAGCGGGTAGACCGGCGGAGTACCGCCGAACTCCGGGCACACCGCCTGGTGATCGCACCACCCGCACAGCTTCGTCGGGCGCGGCCGCCACTCGCCGGTCTCCGTCGCCCGGCTGATCGCGTCCCACAGCGCCAGCAGCTTCCGCTCCACCCGCAGCAGATCCGCCTCCACCGGGTCGTACGTGAGGACGTCCCCACTGCCCAGGTACACCAGCTGCAGCCGGCGCGGCACCACCCCCTTCAGGCGCCACACCACCAGGGCGTAGAACGTCATCTGGAACAGCGCCCCCTCGCTGTACTCCGGCCGAGGCGCCTTGCCCGTCTTGTAGTCGACGATCCGCACCTCACCCGTCGGCGCCACATCGACCCGGTCGATCACCCCCCGCAGCCGCAGCCCCGATTCCAGCTCCGTCTCCACGAACAGCTCCCGCTCCGCCGGCTCCAGCCGCGTCGGGTCCTCCAGCGTGAACCACCGCTCGACCAGCTGCTCCGCCTCGGCCAGCCAGCGCGTCAGCCGCTCACCGTCCGCGTCACCCTCGAAGAGCTCCGCCAGCTCCGGCCGCGACTCCAGCAGCCGCTCCCACTGGCCCGGCACCATCGCCCTGGCCCGCGGAGCCGTACGCTCCGCCGCCGGATCGTCGAAGAGCCGCTCCAGCACCGCATGGACCAGCGTGCCCCGCGTCGCCGCCTCGCTCGGCTTCTCCGGCAGCTTGTCGATCACCCGGAACCGGTACAGCAGGGGACACTGCATGAAGTCGCTCGCCCGCGACGGCGACAGCGACGCGGGCGGCTGCGGGCTCGGGGAGCTCGGAGAGCTCGGTGAGCTGGAAGGGCTCGTGGTCATGGTTCAGAACCCTACGGCCCGCCACTGACAGCGAGCGGCATACCATCGACGACGGAACCCCAGACATTGCATGATCGTGATCGCGAATGACGCTACGCACCGAAGGGAACCCGTGAACAAGGACGACGAGAGCGGCGAGACCCCCCGCCCGCGGTCCGACACGGCCGGAGCCCCGCCCCAGGGCGGAAAGCCGCAGGAATCCGGCGGCGGCATCCTCATGGGCCGGCTCTTCGGCGTGCCCGTCTACGTGGCCCCCAGCTGGTTCCTGGTGGCCGCCCTGATCACCTGGGTCTTCGGCGGCCAGCTCGACCGCGTCCTGCCCGAGCTCGGCAACGCCCGCTATCTGGTCTCCCTCTTCTTCGCGGTGGCCTTCTACGCCTCCGTCCTCGTCCACGAGCTCGCCCACACCCTCGCGGCCCTCCGCTTCAAGCTGCCGGTGCGCCGCATCCAGCTCCAGTTCTTCGGCGGCGTCTCCGAGATCGAGAAGGAATCCGAGACACCCGGCCGCGAATTCGTCCTCGCCTTCGTCGGCCCCCTGCTCTCCCTGATCCTCTCCGGCGTCTTCTACGCCGCGATGTACGCCGTCGAGCCCGACACCGTCCCCGGCGTCCTGCTCGGCGGCCTGATGTTCTCCAACCTGCTCGTCGCCGCCTTCAACCTGCTGCCCGGCCTCCCGCTGGACGGCGGCCGCATGCTCCGCGCCGTCGTGTGGAAGATCACCGGCAAGCCGATGACCGGCACCGTCGCCGCCGCCTGGTTCGGCCGCGCACTCGCCGTGGGCGTCCTCATCGGCCTCCCGCTGCTCACCCACACGGGCGGGCTCGGCTCCGCGGGCCACGAGATCAGCGGCATGGAAACCGTCACCAACGCCCTGCTGGCCGCGATCCTCGCCGCGATCATCTGGACCGGCGCCGGAAACAGCCTGCGCATGGCGCGCCTGCGCGAGCACCTGCCCGACCTGCGCGCCCGCGCCCTCACCCGCCGCGCCGTCCCCGTCGAGGCCGGCACCCCCCTCTCCGAGGCCCTGCGCCGCGCCAACGAAGCAGGCGCCCGCGCCCTGGTCGTCGTCGACGGCCACGGCGAACCGACCGCCCTGGTCCGCGAGACGGCGATCGTCGGCGTCCCCCAGCACCGCCGCCCCTGGGTCGCGGTCAGCGGCCTCGCCCAGGACCTCACCGAGGGCATGAAGGTCCCGGCCGAGCTCGCCGGCGAGGCCCTCCTGGAACGCCTCCGTGCCACCCCCGCCACCGAGTACCTGGTCGTCGAGGAGACCGGCGAGATCTACGGCGTCCTCTCCACGGCCGACGTGGAACGAGCCTTCGTCCAGGCGATGGCACGGCCCTCCTCGTAGGCCGTGTCTGCACAGTCCCGTCTGCCCGGCGGCGCCCGGCACGAGCCCTTCGGGCACGGCAGGTGCCCCCACCGCAGTGGCTCCTTCCTCCGCCTCCCCATCGCACGTGCCGGACGCCGCCAGGTCCGCCCTTCGGGCGGACGACGCTCCTTCGAAGACACTCCCCAGGAGCCCGCACTCCCGGTCACCCGTCGTGGGCGACCGGCCGGGCGCGGCCCCGGGACGGTGGCCCGGTCAGGGGCTGCGGCGGGCGGGCGGAGGGGGACCCGGCCCTTGATAGGCTGCTCACATGTCCGAACCGACCGGTGCCGCCCGCCGTCGCGGGCCCTTCAAGGTCGGGGACCAGGTCCAGCTCACCGACCCCAAGGGACGCCACTACACGTTCACGCTCGAAGCCGGGAAGAACTTCCACACCCACAAGGGTTCCTTCCCGCACGACGAGCTGATCGGTGCTCCCGAGGGCAGTGTTGTCCGTACCACGGGAAACGTCGCCTACCTCGCGCTGCGCCCCCTGCTCCCCGACTACGTCCTGTCCATGCCCCGCGGCGCCGCCGTGGTCTACCCCAAGGACGCGGGGCAGATCCTGGCCTTCGCGGACATCTTCCCCGGCGCGCGCGTCGTCGAGGCGGGCGTGGGCTCCGGCTCGCTCAGCAGCTTCCTGCTGCGCGCCATCGGGGACAGCGGCATGCTCCACTCCTACGAGCGCCGTGAGGACTTCGCGGAGATCGCCAAGGCCAACGTCGAGCGCTACTTCGGTGGCCCGCACCCGGCCTGGCAGCTCACCGTGGGCGACCTCCAGGACAACCTGTCCGACGCCGACGTCGACCGCGTCATCCTGGACATGCTCGCGCCCTGGGAGTGCCTGGAGGCCGTCTCCAAGGCGCTCGTCCCCGGCGGCATCCTCTGCTGCTACGTCGCGACGACCACCCAGCTCGCCCGCACCGTGGAGTCCATCCGCGAGATCGGCTGCTACGCCGAGCCGCAGCCGTGGGAGTCGATGATCCGCAACTGGCACGTCGAGGGCCTGGCGGTCCGCCCGGACCACCGCATGATCGGCCACACCGGCTTCCTGGTCACCGCCCGTCGTCTCGCGGACGGCGTGGAGCCTCCGATGCGCCACCGCCGGCCCGCCAAGGGCGCGTACGGCGACGACTACGAAGGCCCCAACAAGGGCTGAGCCCCACAGGGCCGACGCCCCGACAACGCACCGGCGCCGCTGCCGAGTTCCCGTCCCCGCACGGGAACTCGGCAGCGGCGCCTGTCTGTTCACCGTCCGCGAAACCGAGCGGAGCGGGACCCCGCTGTTCCGCCCGCCTGTGACCTGTGGCACGATGCTGGCCACCCCACCGCACAGCCACAGGAGACGCTCCGCGTGCAGACCTCCGCCGTCCCGGACCTCGCGCACACCCACGCCCGCCCGGTGCACTGGCTCGCCACCGCGACGGCCATGGCCGCGGTGGTCGCGGTCGCGGCACTGCTGCAGCCCGGCGCCGCCACCGCCTCCCAGACGGCCCGGACGGGCGGGCTCCGGACCGCCGCCGCACCGGCCCCCGCGCCCGACGCGGCGGCCGTGACGTACCCGCTGGACTGCGCGGGCGCACGCAGCGTGGTGGTGAAGAAGGCCTCGGGTGACATCGACGGCGACGGCCGCCCCGAGACGGTCGCCGCGGCCCACTGCGAGGCCGGTTCCGGGACCCCACCGAGCGGTGTGTACGTACTCGCGCGGAGCGCGGGGAACGAGCCGCGCGTGGTGGCCACCCTGGTGGAGCCGTCCGAGCGGCTCAGCGTGGGGCGTCTCGCGGTACGTGACGGAGCGGTCACGGCGACGCTGTTCGGGTACTCCTCGGCGGATGTGCCGCGTTGCTGCCCGGATCAGGAGGAAACGGTCAAGTGGCGATGGGCGGGTGGAAAGTTCGTCCGCTCCGGTCCCGCGGAAGCACGGGGTATGTGACCCGTCACTCCGCGTCCGGACCGTAGACCTCCACCTTGTCCGAAACGCGCCGTACGTGGATGCAGTCGCCCGGGCATTCCTTCGCGGAGTCGACGACGTCCTGGAGGAGGGGCAGCGGGACGGGCGTCGTGGCGCCCTTGTCCTGCAACAGCTCGTCGTCGCCGCTCTTCACGTACGCCAGGCCGTCGATGTCCAGCTCGAAGACCTCCGGGGCGTACTGGGCGCAGATGCCGTCGCCGGTGCAGAGGTCCTGGTCGATCCAGACCTCGAGCGCCTCGTCGGCGCCCGTGGTCGGAGCCTCGTGCTGCACGGTCATATCCCCTGCCGTTTCGGAGCGTCGTTCATGTGGGTCGGGCGGCTAAGTCAGGCCAGCCCTGACGGGTGTTGACCACCCCGACGATACAACCGCCCGCTTTCGAATGTTGATGGGTGGGTATCCCCCTGGCGTGAGGGAGAGCGCAAGGGTGAAGATCGGACACACCTCGAGAGTCTTTGTGATCTAGGGGTTTCAATCACCACCCACCCAGGTAGGGTCAGGAAGCGTCCAGCTCCCCTTGGAGGAGGTGAGGACCGTGGCAGCCCACGACGACGACATCAACCGCGGCATCCGGCCGGGGCGGGGGTCTGAGGACCCAGCCGGCCAGGTCGCCTATCTCGAGCAGGAAATCGCCGTCCTGCGACGTAAGCTCGCCGACTCTCCGCGTCACACGAGGATTCTCGAAGAGCGGATCGTCGAGCTGCAGACCAATCTGGCCGGTGTGTCCGCACAGAACGAGCGGCTCGCCAACACGCTCCGTGAGGCCCGCGACCAGATCGTGGCCCTCAAGGAGGAGGTCGACCGGCTCGCACAGCCGCCGGCGGGCTTCGGTGTCTTCCTGCAGGCCAATGAGGACGGCACCTGCGACATCTTCACCGGGGGCCGCAAGCTCCGGGTGAACGTCAGCCCCAGCGTCGAGCTCGAGGAGCTCCGGCGCGGCCAGGAAGTAATGCTCAACGAAGCGCTCAACGTGGTCGAGGCCATGGAGTTCGAGCGGGCCGGGGACATCGTCACCCTCAAGGAGATCCTCGAGGACGGCGAGCGTGCCCTGGTCATCGGGCACACCGACGAGGAACGGGTGGTGAGGCTCGCCGAGCCGCTGCTGGACATCACCATCCGTCCCGGCGACGCCCTGCTCCTCGACCCCAGGTCCGGTTACGTCTACGAGGTCATCCCGAAGAGCGAGGTCGAGGAGCTCGTCCTCGAAGAGGTGCCGGACGTCGACTACGACAAGATCGGTGGTCTGGGGAACCAGATCGAGCTGATCCGCGACGCGGTCGAGCTTCCGTACCTCTACCCGGACCTCTTCAAGGAGCACGAACTGCGTCCGCCGAAGGGCATCCTGCTCTACGGCCCGCCCGGCTGCGGCAAGACGCTGATCGCGAAGGCCGTCGCCAACTCCCTTGCCAAGAAGGTCGCCGAGGTGACCGGCCAGCCCGCGGGGAAGAGCTACTTCCTCAACATCAAGGGCCCCGAGCTCCTCAACAAGTACGTCGGCGAGACCGAGCGGCACATCCGTCTGGTCTTCCAGCGCGCTCGCGAAAAGGCGAGTGAGGGCACGCCCGTCATCGTCTTCTTCGACGAGATGGAGTCCCTCTTCCGCACCCGCGGCTCCGGCGTCAGCTCGGACGTGGAGAACACCATCGTCCCGCAGCTGCTCGCCGAGATCGACGGTGTGGAGGGCCTGGAGAACGTCATCGTCATCGGCGCCTCCAACCGCGAGGACATGATCGACCCGGCCATCCTGCGGCCCGGCCGGCTCGATGTGAAGATCAAGATCGAGCGTCCGGACGCGGAGGCGGCCAAGGACATCTTCGCCAAGTACCTGACACCTTCGCTGCCGCTGCACGCGGACGACCTGGCCGAGCACAACGGCTCCAAGGAAGTCGCCGCCCAGGCCATGATCCAGTCGGTCGTGGAACAGATGTACGCGGAGTCCGAGGAGAACCGCTTCCTCGAGGTCACGTACGCCAATGGTGACAAGGAAGTCCTGTACTTCAAGGACTTCAACTCCGGAGCGATGATCCAGAACATCGTCGACCGGGCCAAGAAGATGGCCATCAAGGCATTCCTCGACCACAACCAGAAGGGCCTGCGGGTCGCCCACCTCCTCCAGGCGTGCGTGGACGAGTTCAAGGAGAACGAGGACCTGCCGAACACCACGAATCCGGACGACTGGGCTCGTATTTCCGGTAAGAAGGGCGAGCGGATCGTCTTCATCCGCACCCTTGTCACAGGAAAGCAGGGCGCGGACACCGGTCGCTCCATCGACACGGTGGCGAATACCGGCCAGTACCTGTAGATCGCAGACCGGCTGCGGATGTCCGGACCGGGCATCCGCAGCCGGTTGCTTTCCGCGGTTGCTTTCCGCGGTCCGGGGCATCATTTCGACCACACCGTGACAATGACGCAATTGATCTCCCCACCAGCGCGGAGGCGTTCTAGGCTCTTCCGTACCGCCGAGTCGCGCAGTGCGGGGACGGGCACCGCATACGCATCGGGGAAGCAGCGGTACTTGAGCGCCGTTTCCGAACGGGAACGCCGCCGGGCAAGGAGGGCCGCATGACTGTACGGCGAGTAATGGGCATCGAGACGGAGTACGGGATCTCCGTCCCTGGGCACCCGAACGCCAATGCCATGCTCACCTCGTCCCAGATCGTCAACGCCTACGCGGCGGCGATGCACCGGGCGCGCCGCGCCCGCTGGGATTTCGAGGAGGAGAACCCGCTGCGGGACGCCCGCGGCTTCGACCTCGCCCGCGAGGCCGCCGACTCCAGTCAGCTGACCGACGAGGACATCGGCCTGGCCAATGTGATCCTCACGAACGGCGCACGGCTCTACGTCGACCACGCGCACCCCGAGTACAGCGCCCCCGAGGTCACCAATCCGCGGGACGCCGTCCTGTGGGACAAGGCCGGCGAACGGATCATGGCGGAGGCGGCCGAGCGGGCCGCCCAGCTCCCCGGCGCCCAGCCGATCCACCTCTACAAGAACAACACCGACAACAAGGGCGCCTCCTACGGCACGCACGAGAACTACCTGATGAAGCGGGAGACCCCCTTCTCGGACATCGTGCGCCACCTCACGCCGTTCTTCGTCTCCCGGCAGGTGGTCACCGGAGCGGGCCGGGTCGGGATCGGGCAGGACGGCCACGAGCACGGCTTCCAGATCAGTCAGCGGGCGGACTACTTCGAGGTCGAGGTCGGCCTGGAGACCACCCTCAAGCGGCCCATCATCAACACGCGCGACGAGCCGCACGCGGACGCCGAGAAGTACCGCCGGCTCCATGTCATCATCGGCGACGCGAACCTGTCCGAGATCTCGACCTACCTCAAGCTGGGCACGACCGCCCTGGTCCTGTCCATGATCGAGGACGGCTTCATCACCGTCGACCTGGCCGTCGACCAGCCCGTTCGTACGCTGCACCAGGTCTCGCACGACCCGGATCTGCGGCGGCTGATCACGCTGCGCAACGGCCGGACACTGACCGCGGTGCAGCTTCAGATGGAGTACTTCGAGCTGGCCCGGAAGTACGTGGAGGAGCGGTTCGGCGCGGACGCGGACGAGCAGACCAAGGACGTCCTGGGCCGCTGGGAGGACACGCTCAACCGGCTGGAGAACGACCCGATGAGCCTGGCCGGGGAGCTGGACTGGATCGCGAAGCGGGAGCTCATGGAGGGCTACCGGCGCCGCGACGGCCTGGACTGGGACGCGGCCCGCCTCCACCTCGTCGACCTGCAGTACGCGGACGTGCGGCCCGACAAGGGCCTGTACAACCGTCTGGCGGCCCGCGGGAAGATGAAGCGCCTGCTGGACGAGGAAACGGTCCAGCGGGCCCGGAGCAGCCCTCCTGAGGACACCAGGGCCTACTTCCGGGGCCGGTGCCTGGAGCAGTACGCGGACGACGTGGCCGCCGCCTCGTGGGACTCGGTGATCTTCGACCTGCCGGGCCGCGACTCCCTGCAGCGGGTGCCCACGCTGGAGCCGTTGCGCGGTACACGTGCCCACGTCAAGGAGCTGCTGGACCGCTGCCGCACGGCCGAGGAGCTGGTCCGGGTGCTGTCCGGTGGCTGAGACCGCGTACCACTCGTAGGAAAAGAGCTTCGTGCGGGATTCTGTGGGAATCATGGGGATGATCCCTGGACGTCGAACAAGGCGTCGCGGAAAGCACAGGGCCGATGTCAGACCGTCCTTGTAGGGTCTGATCTTGCAAGACCGAACCAAGCGGGCAAACGAGCGGGGTGAGGGATATGGCGACCAAGGACACCGGCGGCGGGCAGCAGAAGGCGACGCGTTCCACCGAGGAGGTCGAGGAGCAGGCGCAGGACGCGCAGGCATCCGAGGACCTCAAGGAGCGCCAGGAGAAGCTGTCCGACGACGTCGACTCCGTACTGGACGAGATCGACGACGTCCTGGAGGAGAACGCCGAGGACTTCGTGCGCTCCTTCGTGCAAAAGGGCGGACAGTAAGGAACGTTGTCCGGCCCCGGGCCGCCGGCGGAAGGCGAGCGGGCCCGAGGGGTGCGCGGGTGCGCGGCGCGGAGGCGGTGAGGAACCGGGGGCGCCCCCGGACGCCGGTCCGGGGGCGAGACCCCCTGCGACCGGCCGTCGGCGCACGCCCGTGCGCCCCACCGGCGCCCGAGCCCCAACCTCGACGGCTCCGGGGCGGATGACCGGCGACGACACGGGTAAGGTCCGTGCACAGCACGCATGATCGGTCCGGCCGTCGCAGCGGCGGGCCGCCGCCTCATCTCGGAAGGAATCGCGTGGAAGCCAACCCTCGTAGCACCGGGCGTCTGCCTGCAGCCTTCCTGACGCCCGGCTCGTCGTCGTTCATGGACTTCCTGGCCGACCACTCGCCGGAGCTGCTGCCGGGCAAGCGGACGCTGCCGCCCCTTCAGGGCGCCATCGAAGCCCCGCACGGCACCACCATCGTCGCCACCACGTTCCCGGGGGGCGTGGTGCTGGCAGGTGACCGCCGGGCCACCATGGGCAACATGATCGCGCAGCGCGACATCGAGAAGGTCTTCCCGGCCGACGAGTACTCGGCGGTGGGCATCGCCGGCACCGCGGGCCTCGCCGTGGAGATGGTCAAGCTCTTCCAGCTCGAGCTGGAGCACTTCGAGAAGGTCGAGGGCGCCCAGCTCTCCCTGGAGGGCAAGGCGAACCGGCTCTCCACGATGATCCGCAGCAACCTCGGCATGGCCATGCAGGGCCTGGCCGTCGTCCCGCTCTTCGCCGGCTGGGACGTCGACCGCGAGAAGGGCCGCATCTTCTCGTACGACGTGACGGGCGGCCGCTCCGAGGAGCACGGCTTCGCGGCCACCGGTTCCGGCTCGATCTTCGCGCGCGGCTCCATGAAGAAGCTCTTCCGTGACGACCTCACCGAGCAGCAGGCCATCACCCTGGTCGTGCAGGCGCTGTACGACGCGGCGGACGACGACTCGGCGACCGGCGGACCGGACGTGGCCCGCCGCATCTACCCGATCATCACCGTGATCACGGACGAGGGTTTCCGCAAGCTCACCGAGGCCGAAGCCTCCGAGACCGCCCGCTCCGTCCTGGACCGCCGCCTCGAACAGCCCGACGGCCCGCGCGCCGCGCTGCTCTGATGACCTCGCCACTGACAGAAAGGGACGGATAGCCGGTGTCGACGCCGTTCTATGTCTCACCCCAACAGGCCATGGCCGACCGGGCGGAGTACGCCCGCAAGGGCATCGCCCGTGGACGCAGCCTCGTTGTGCTGCAGTACGCCGACGGCATCGTCTTCGTCGGTGAGAACCCGTCCCGCGCGCTGCACAAGTTCAGCGAGATCTACGACCGGATCGGCTTCGCCGCGGCCGGCAAGTACAACGAGTACGAGAACCTGCGGATCGGCGGCGTCCGCTACGCCGACCTGCGCGGCTACACCTACGACCGGGACGACGTGACGGCCCGCGGCCTCGCCAACGTCTACGCCCAGACGCTGGGCACGATCTTCTCCAGCGCCGGTGAGAAGCCGTACGAGGTCGAACTGGTGGTCGCCGAGGTCGGCACCTCCCCGGAGGGCGACCAGATCTACCGCCTCCCGCACGACGGGTCGATCGTGGACGAGCACGGCTCGGTCGCGGTCGGCGGCAACGCCGAGCAGATCAGCACCTTCCTCGACCAGCGGCACCGCGACGGGATGTCGCTCGCCGAGGCGCTGAAGCTGGCCGTGCAGGCGCTGTCCCGCGACACCAACGGCAGCGAGCGGGAGATCCCCGCGGAGCGGCTGGAGGTGGCGGTCCTGGACCGTACCCGTCCGCAGCAGCGGAAGTTCAAGCGGATCGTCGGACGCCAGCTGGCCCGCCTGCTGGAGGCGGACGGAGCGGCCTCGACTCCCACGGACGCCCCCTCCGACGAGGCCGAGGAGGAGTAACCGCTCCTCGCACCGCCGCGCCCTGTGCCCCGCACGCCCCGTCCCGCGCCCCGTGCTCGCGGGCCGGGGCGCTGCCGTTCTCCGGCCGCCCGCCCCGCCCGCGGCGAGCAAGCTGCTCCACGGCGGTTCCCGGACCGGTCGCGCGGTACGGGAAGCCGGCCCTCGCGCGTCCCCCGTGGCCGCTGCGGGCCGGCGGGCGGCGCTCCGGGTCAATACACCTCGGACGTGGGCGCCGGTCCGGAGGACCCGCGGGTCATCAGCGTCACCGGCAGGTCACCGCGCTCCGCCGGGTGGCCCGCCAGCACCGCGAGCAGCGCCGCCATGCCCCGCTCGCCGATCCGCTCCGCCGGCAGCCGCACCGTCGTCAGCTCGGGCTCGACGGCGGTCGCCAGCGCCAGGTCGTCGAAACCCGTGACCGAGACGTCCTCGGGGACCCGCAACCCCAGGCGCCGTACCGCCTTGCAGGCCCCGGCCGCCAGGATGTCGTCGTCGCAGATCACAGCCGTGGGACGGGGCCCGGGGCCGGTCAGGGCGCGCCGCGCCGTCTCCCTCGCGCCCGCGACGTCCAGCGGGGCCGGCACGCTCCGCACCTCGGCGTCCCGCACGTCGCGGAGGCACACGTGCAGGGCCCGGGCCCGTACGTCGAAGGTCCAGGACGCCACAGCCGACGACAGGTGCAGGAAGCGGCGGTGCCCGAGCCCGAGCAGATGCTCCGTCACCTGCCGCATGCCGTCGGCGACGTCCAGGTTCACATGGGCCGCCGCGCCCGGATCGGCCGGGTCGCTGTCGAGCATCACCAGCGGCAGGTCGGTGCCCCGGATGGCGCGCAGCGCGTCGGCCGCCATCGAGGAGGCGATGACCCCGTCCAGCGCCGCCCGCGCCGAGGCGAACGGGTCCTTCGCCGGGCCGACGCCCTCGGGGGAGGGGTACAGCACGACACCGAAGCCGTGCTCGGCGGCGACGGCCGCGGCGCCCGTGTAGACGCGGGCGAAGAACTCGTTCGTGAGCGCCGGGACGACCAGCAGTGCCGTCCGGGTCCGTCCGAGGCGCAGATTCCGCGCCGCCAGGTTGGGCCGGTACCCGAGCTCGTCGGCCGCGTCCCGCACCAGGGCGGCGGTGCGCTCGGACACCCGCCCGCGCCACTTGTCGCCGAGCACCAGCGACACGGTGGCCTGCGACACCCCGGCCGCCCGTGCCACATCCCGACTGGTGGGCCTGGCGCCGGGGCTCTCCGCGGCGGTCCCGGGAAGGCGGCCGGGGGCCGCGGGGTCGGGGTGGTGCACACACGCCTCCGTGTTCGACGATCACAGGCCGCGCTGCGGACCGGCCGCGACGCGGACCCCGCCGTGGCGCGGACCCGGCCACGCGATCGGCCCGGCCGCGAGGTGGACCCGCGGGATGCCGTCATGGTACGTATGACGCCGGACGTTATACGTAAAACCTCGGCCGGTCGCCGGGGGAGAGGGGCAGCACATGGCCGCGAAGGCCGGCGGATACGCCGACATCCTCAGGGCGCCGCACGCCACCCGGCTGCTCGTCGGCACCCTGATAGGCCGGCTCCCCAACGGCACCGCCCCCATCGCGATCGTTCTGTTCACCCGCGCCGAGGGAGGCAGCTACAGCCTCGCCGGCGCCCTCGCCGCCGTGTACGGCGTGGCAAACGCCATCGGCCAGCCCCTCCTCGGCCGCGCCGTCGACCTGCGCGGCCAGCCCCGCGTCCAACTGCCCGCCGCCCTGCTCTCCGCCCTCGGCATGGTGCTGCTCGTCCTGGTCGGCACCGGCGCGCCGCTCCTCGCCCACGCGGCCGTCGCCGTCGCCGGCCTCTTCACCCCGCCCCTGGAGGGCGGCCTGCGCGCGCTGTGGCCGAGCGTGCTCGGCCGCGAGGACCGGGTCCACCGGGCGTACGCCATGGACGCGGTCGCCCAGGAAGTCATGTTCACGGTCGGCCCGTTGCTGGTCACCCTGCTCGTCTCGCTCTGGTCGCCCGCCGCCGCGCTCCTCGTCATCAACGCCATCGGGGTGCTCGGCGCCCTCTCCGTGGTCCTCTCCGAACCGTCCCGCGCCTGGCGCTCCGCGCCCCGCGAGGCCCACTGGCTGGGCGCCCTGCGCTCACCGGGGCTGCTCGCCCTGCTCGGCTCGTTCTTCTTCGTCGGGCTCGCGCTCGGCTCCATCACCGTCGCGGCCCTCGCGTACGCCGAGGGCCACGGCCGCGAGTCCGTCTACGGCTGGCTGATGGCCGCCCTCGGCCTCGGGGCCCTGATCGGTGGCACGGTCTACGGGGCCCGGCAGTGGGCGGGCGCCCCCGAGCGCCGACTGCGCGTGCTCGTCGGCCTCCTGGCGCTCGGCTACCTGCCGCTGGCCCTGACCCCGGGCGTGGCGGCCATGACCGCGCTGGCCGCCCTCTCCGGTGTCTTCCTCGCGCCCGCCCTCGCCTGCGCCTTCATCGTGGTCGACCGGCACGCCCCGCGCGGCACGGTCACCGAGGCGTTCTCCTGGCTGGTCACCACCTTCGGGGTGGGCGCCGCCGTCGGAACGGGCGTGGCCGGTCCGGTGGTCGAGCTCTCCGGAACCGCCGCGAGTTTCGCCGTCGCGGGCGCCGCCGGATTCGCCGCCCTGCTGGTCCTCCTGGCCACCCGGCGCGCGCTGGCCGTTCCGCTTCGTACGGCACCGCACGCCGACGATGTCGTGGCGACTTCGGAAAATGATCGAAACGGTACCGTCGAACCCGGTTTCAGCACAGGGCATCAGGCGTAATGTTCAGTCATGGACCGCCGCATTTTCGGGCTGGAGAACGAGTACGGCGTCACGTGCACGTTCAGGGGACAGCGCCGACTGTCACCTGACGAAGTGGCGCGCTACCTCTTCCGCCGTGTCGTGTCATGGGGCCGCAGCAGCAATGTCTTCCTGCGGAACGGCGCCCGCCTCTACCTCGACGTGGGATCGCATCCGGAATACGCCACGCCGGAATGCGACAACGTGACCGAACTGGTCACCCACGACAAGGCGGGCGAGCGCATTCTGGAAGGCCTGCTCGTCGACGCAGAACGCCGTCTGCACGAGGAGGGAATCGCGGGCGACGTCTATCTCTTCAAGAACAACACCGACTCGGCGGGAAACTCCTACGGTTGCCACGAGAACTATCTCGTCGCCCGTCACGGAGAGTTCTCCCGGCTCGCGGACATCCTCATTCCGTTCCTGGTGACACGGCAACTCATCTGCGGTGCCGGCAAGGTGCTGCAGACCCCGCGCGGCGCCGTGTACTGCGTCAGCCAGCGCGCCGAGCACATCTGGGAGGGCGTCAGCTCCGCGACCACCCGGTCCCGGCCCATCATCAACACCCGCGACGAGCCGCACGCGGACGCCGAGCGCTACCGCCGTCTCCACGTCATCGTCGGTGACTCGAACATGTCCGAGACGACCATGCTGCTGAAGGTCGGCGCCACCGACCTCGTCCTGCGCATGATCGAGGCGGGCACGGTCATGCGGGACCTGACCCTGGAGAACCCCATCCGGGCTATCCGCGAGGTCAGCCACGACATCACCGGCCAGCGCAAGGTGCGCCTGGCCAGCGGACGCGAGGCCTCCGCGCTGGAGGTCCAGCGCGAGTACTACGAGAAGGCCGTGGACTTCGTCGACCGGCGCGGCATCCGCACCGGCACGGTCGCGCAGGTCCTGGAGCTGTGGGGCCGGACCCTCGACGCCATCGAGGAGGAGGACCTCGACCGCATCGGCACCGAGATCGACTGGGTCATGAAGTACAAGCTGCTCGAGCGGTACCGGGCCAAGCACAACATGACCATGTCGCACCCCCGGGTCGCCCAGATAGACCTCGCCTACCACGACATCCACCGTCGCCGCGGGCTCTACTACCTGCTGGAGAAGAAGGGCCAGGCCGCCCGGATCTGCAACGACCTGAAGATCTTCGAGGGCAAGTCGGTACCCCCGCAGACCACGCGGGCCCGGCTGCGCGGTGACTTCATCCGCCGCGCGCAGGAGCAGCGCCGCGACTTCACCGTTGACTGGGTGCACCTGAAGCTCAACGACCAGGCACAGCGCACCGTGCTGTGCAAGGACCCCTTCCGGTCGGTCGACGACCGGGTGGAGAAGCTCATCGCCGGGATGTGAGCCGGCGGAATGCGATCCGGCCGTCCCTGCGCCCCGGGCCCCGTACCCGCTCCTCCGGTACGGGGCCCGGCGCATGCCGTACGGCGGGGGCGGGAAGCCGGGGCCGTAGAGTGACGGGAACCGAGATCCCACCAACCCCCCGAGGACCACTGTGCGCAGCCGACTCGCCGCCTTGCTCATCGTGCCCGCCCTGTTGTTGACCGCCTGCGGAGGCGAGGACGACAAGAAGGACGACGCCTCCCCGTCACCCAGCGCCACGCAGTCGCCGTCGCGACCCCCGGTGCCCAAGCCCGTCGCGTCGGCGTCGCCGATGCCGGAGGTCAGTGGCGACAAGGGCAAGAAGGCGGCGATCACCCTTCCGAAGGGCGAGCCGGGCAAGTCGTTCGTCGTGAACACGCTCACGCCGGGCACGGGTGCGGTGGTGAAGAAGGACGACCTGGTGGTGGCCGACTTCACCGCCAAGGTCTGGAAGGGCAACAAGGACATCGGCAGCTCGTACGACCAGGGCGGCGTCCCGCAGGTCATCACCGCCAGTTCCAAGACGATCATCCCGGCCTTCGCCGACGCCGTGACGGGTCAGAAGGTCGGCAGCCGGGTCCTGGTCGTCGCCCCGCCCGCCGCCGCCTTCGGCCCCTCGGGGAACCCGCAGATCGGCGTCTCCGGTACGGACACGCTCGTGTTCGTGCTCGACATCGAGAGCATCATGCCGAAGAAGGCCGAGGGGCGGCAGAAGGAGATCCCGGCGGACCTGCCGCAGATCGACGCCTCGAAGAACGCCCCCGCCACCATCAAGATCCCCAAGAACGACCCGCCGACCACGCTCGTCAGCGATGTGCTGATCGAGGGCGATGGCGCCGCGGTCAAGAACGGCCAGCGGGTGTACATGCAGTACACCGGCGCCGCGTGGAAGATCAACGAGGGCAAGAGCCAGGCGAAGAACTTCGACTCGTCGTGGAACGCCGGCAAGCCGTTCGACACGGTCATCGGCCAGGGCCAGGTCATCCAGGGCTGGGACAAGGGCCTCGTCGGCAAGAAGGTCGGCAGCCGCGTCCTCCTGGTCATCCCGCCGGCCCAGGCGTACGCGGACCAGGACAAGGGACCGGACCTGCCGGCCAACTCCACCCTGGTCTTCGTCGTCGACATCCTGGCGGCAATGTAAGACTGTCCTGTTGCGTGACAGCGAGTAGTAGGAGCACTTACGTGAGCATCGACAAGCCCGAGATCGACTTCCCGGGTGGCGAGCCGCCGGCCGACCTTGAGATCAAGGACGTCTGGGAGGGCGACGGGGAGGTGGCCGAGGCGGGTGACTTCGTCAAGGTCCACTACGTGGGCGTGGCCTTCTCCACCGGTGAGGAGTTCGACGCGTCCTGGAACCGCGGCACTCCGCTGGACTTCCAGCTCGGTGTCGGCCAGGTCATCGTGGGATGGGACAAGGGCGTGCAGGGCATGAAGGTCGGTGGCCGCCGCCAGCTGGTCATCCCCGCGCACCTCGCGTACGGCGACCGCGGCGCCGGTGGCCGCATCGCCCCGGGCGAGACGCTGATCTTCGTCTGCGACCTGGTCGGCGTCGCCAAGCGGTGACCGCGACCGGTCGCACCGAGGGCCCACGCCTCCAGGCGTGGGCCCTCGGCTTTTGCCCCGACACCCCGGGGCGGTACGTTGAGCGGGCGAGCAGTCACTCCATAAGAAGAGGTGCGGGGCGTCGATGGCCATTGCCAAGGCCGAGCGGCTGATGAATCTGGCGCTGTGCCTGCTGGGCACCCGCCGCCCGCTCAGCAAGCGCGAGCTGCGCGGCTCCATCGAGGCGTACCTGGAAGCCGGCTCCGACGACTCCTTCAACCGCATGTTCGAGCGCGACAAGGACGACCTGCGCGAGCTCGGTCTGGTCATCGAGACCGTGGAGGCCCTGGACGGCGAGACCGGCTATCTCGCCCGCCGCGACTCCAACCGCCTGCCGCCCATCCAGCTCGACGCCGAGGAGGCCGCCGCCCTCGGCCTGGCCGCCAAGGTGTGGCAGCAGGCCCGTCTGGCCGGCGCCGCCAGCGGCGCCCTGCAGAAGCTGCGCGCCGCGGGCATGCCCGAGGCGGAGGACGCGTATGACGACCGGTACAGCGCCCTGGAACCGCGTATCCCGGTCCACGAGACCGCCTTCGAGCCACTGATGCTGGCCTGCCGCGACCGCCGCCCCGTCGTCTTCGAGTACCGCAAGGCCAACTCCGCCCGCCCCGAGACCCGTCACGTCGAGCCGTGGACGCTCGAGTGCTGGCGCGGCCACTGGTACCTGGCCGGCTGGGACCGCGAGCGCGGCGCCGAGCGGGTCTTCCGGCTCTCCCGGATCACCGGCAGGGTCCGTTCCAGGGCCGGCGCCTTCACCGCCCCCGTGCCGGACGTCTCGACCGTCCGCGAGACGGTCGAGCGGTGGGCGGGGGAGACGGCGACCCGCTCGGCGCTGATCCGGCTGCGCGCCGACTGCGGCTACCCGCTGCGCGCCCGCGCCGTGTCCGTACGCGCGCTGGGCGACGGCTGGGACGAGCTGGAGATTCCGTACGGACACGGTCTGGACGCCTGGCTCGTCGAGTTCGGCCCGGACGTCGTGGTGGTGGAACCGGCCGATCTGCGGGCCGATGTGGTGGACCGGCTGCGCGCCGTGGCCAAGGGCTGAGGGGGACGTACACACGATGGCCACGAACGCGATCGACCAGACCCGGCGGATGCTGTCCCTGGTGACGTACCTGCGGGAGCGCCCCGGCGCGCACGTCGGCGATGTCGCCCGCGCCTTCGGGATCACCGAGGACGAGCTGATCTCCGACCTCGACGTGCTGCCCATGTGCGGCACCAGCTTCCGCGGCGGCGACCTGCTCGACATCGACACCGACGGCGAGCGGATCTGGTGGCGCAATCCGGACGCCTCCGGTGAGAGCACCGCCGAACCGCTGCGGCTGGCCGCCGACGAGGCGACCGCGCTCCTGGTCGCCGCGCGGGCCGTCGCCACCCTGCCCGGGCTGCGGGAGGGCGACCGTGAGGCGCTGCTGCGGGCCACCGCGAAGCTGGAGGCCGCGGCCGGTGAGGCGGCGGGGGCGAGCTCCCGCCTCTCGGTGACCTTCGAGTCTGAGGGCGGCGTCTTCGCCGAGGTCGACCGCGCGATCTCGGAGCGCCGCCGGCTCTGGCTGCGGTACTACTCGCCCGCGCGCGACGAGCTCACCGAGCGGGAGGTCGACCCGATCCGGCTCTTCGCCGTCGGGCACACCTACATGGAGGCCTGGTGCCGGCTCTCCGAGGCGCGGCGCACCTTCCGCCTCGACCGGGTCGCCGAGATCCGGCTCCTGGACGAGCCGTCCGCGCCGCCCGAGATCGAGCTGCGCGACCTGTCCGAGGGGCTGGTCCAGCCGTCGGCCGACGACCCGGAGGTCGTGGTGGAGGTCGGGCCGGGCGGTCGGTGGGTGGCGGAGTACTACCCGCACGACAGCGCCGAGGAGCTCCCCGACGGCGGACTGCGCATCACCCTGCGCACCCCGGACCCGGCTTCGCTGCGGCGGCTCGGCCTGCGGCTCGGACGGGACGGGCGGATCGTCTCCCCGCCGGAGCTGGCGCGCAGCGCGCAGCGGGCGGCCGTGGAGGCGCTCGCCGCGTACGACGACCGGGGCTGAGCGCGGTGCGCGCGTCGGAGCTGAGGGACCGACAGAGTCGACAGAGCTGGGGGAATTAAGGGATATGTCCGTGATTTCCGGAACTGTCTCGGTTGCATCGGCGCCCGTCCTCTTCAAAGCGGCCTGCCCCGAGTGCCGTGCCCGCTTCGAACTCTCCGCGGGCTCCCTCCGGCTCGCCATCGGCGCCAGCCGCCGCACCACCTTCTACTCCTTCACCTGCCCCGAGTGCGGCTCGGCCGTACGCAAACCGGCCGGCGAACGCATCATCGAACTGCTCACCGGCGGCGGCGTACGGACGCTGCGTCTGCACTCCACCGTCCGAACACCGTAAGGCTCCGCGCATGTTCTGGCCCATGCTCGCCATCGTTCTGGGTTTCCTCGGGATCGCCGTGCTCGGCGTCCTCGGCATCCGCGTTTCCTTGGAGGCGCAGCGCCTCGGCCGCCAAGTGGCTCACACCGCCCAGCGGATCGGTGAGGCCGCCGAGGAGCTGGAGCGGGCGGCCACCGATCTCGCCCGTACCGGCGAAAGTCTGAGATGACGGACTTGACGTCACCCGTCCCGAGGCGGGCAGGTACGCTGCTGCTCGCGGCGGGGCGCGCGCGCACGGGCGCGCGCGTACCGGTCGCAAACGGGAGGACGCACAGGGATTGCCCGGCGTTTACCCGTCCGCGTTACGATCGCTGGAGGTAGCGGCTCGGACGTCCGTCCGCTTCCTGACCGACAGCCCGCCCCAGCCGCCTCGGTGAGAAGGTAGACACACTTATGTTCCGACAGATCGGCCCCACCGAGATCATTCTCATCCTCCTCGTCGTCGTGCTCCTCTTCGGCGCCAAGAAGCTCCCGGAGATGGCCCGTTCGCTCGGCAAGTCCGCGCGGATCCTGAAGAGCGAGGCCAAGGCGATGAAGTCGGAGGGGCAGCAGCCCGCCCCGGCCGACCCGCCGGCCGAGCAGCCCCCGGCCCAGCGCACCATCAAGGCGGCGCCCGGTGACGTGACCAGCGCCCGTCCGGTCACCGAGCCGTCCGACACCCCCCAGCGCTGACCCCAAGGCCGCCCCTTCGCGGCCTGCCGCACGAGATGAGGACGTGGGTTGCTCAAGCCTGCACGCAGTAAGAAGGCGAAGGACCCAGAGGGACGTATGCCGCTCGCGGAGCACCTGCGCGAGCTTCGCAACCGGCTCGCCAAGGCGATGCTGGCGATCACGATCACGTCCATCGCGGCGGCCTTCTACAGCCAGGAGTTGATGGACTTCCTCTCGTCACCGGTCGAACGGTGCCCGAAGGGAGTCATGGAGACCGGTGGTAAGTGCGCCACCATCGTCTACAACGATCTGTTGTCCCCGTTCACGACGACCGTCAAGGTCGTCCTGATGGCGGGCATCATCCTCTCCTGCCCGGTCTGGCTCTACCAGCTGTGGGCCTTCGTCGCGCCAGGTCTGCACAAGAGCGAGAAGAAGTACACGTACTACTTCGCCGCCGCGGCCGTTCCCCTCTTCGCGGCCGGCGTCTACATCGCGTACCTGATCATGCCGGTCAGCATGAGCGTGCTGCTCAGCATCACCCCGGACCCCGCGGCGAACCTTCTCGAGGTCGACAAGATCCTGGACTTCACCGTCCGGATGGTGCTGATCTTCGGCTTCTCCTTCGAACTTCCCGTCCTGCTGATCATGCTCAACGCGGCCGGTGTCGTCACCGGACGCCGGATGCTCAGCTGGTGGCGGGGTGTCGTCATGGGCATCTTCGTCTTCGGGGCGATCGCCACCCCGTCGACCGACCCCCTCGGCATGGTCGCGCTGTCCGGTCCGATCATCGCCCTGTACTTCCTCGCGGTCGGCATCTCGATCCTCAACGACAAGCGACGGCGCCGGAAGGACCCCGACGCCGAGCTGGACGACGACGAGGCGTCGCCGCTCGACCTGACGCCCGTCCCCGTCGGTGAGGTCGAGACCGTACCGTCCGCCCGTGCCGTCCTGCCCGAGCAGGCCGGGGGCAGCCCGGGCACGTCGGGCTCGCAGCGGCTGAACGGATACGACGACATCACCTGACCGGACCCGGGCGGTGCCGTGGCCTCCGGGTCGCTGTGCGTGCTCTTCTGCAAGGCGGATTAAAGATCGAGCTGACTGTCAGTGGTGACGGGTAGGCTCGATATCAAGATGACAGAAGACCTCACACCCGCGGAGGCGTACGCGGCCGCCAAGCGCCGCGCCGCCGAGCAGGCCACCGCGCTCGCTCCCTTCCGTGACCTGTACGACTTCGATCTGGACCCCTTCCAGGTCGAGGCCTGCCGCGCCCTGGAGGCAGGCAAGGGAGTACTCGTCGCGGCACCCACCGGCTCGGGCAAGACCATCGTCGGTGAGTTCGCCGTCCACCTGGCCCTTGAGCAGGGGCGTAAATGCTTCTACACCACGCCCATCAAGGCGTTGTCCAACCAGAAGTACGCCGACCTGGTCAAACGCTACGGCCCGAAGAGGGTCGGCCTGCTGACCGGTGACAACAGCGTCAACGCCGAGGCGCCGGTCATCGTCATGACGACCGAGGTCCTGCGGAACATGCTGTACGCCGGCTCCCAGTCGCTGCGCGGTCTCGGCTATGTGGTGATGGACGAGGTGCACTACCTCTCCGACCGCTTCCGGGGAGCCGTCTGGGAGGAAGTGATCATCCACCTCCCGGAGTCCGTCACCCTGGTGTCGCTCTCCGCGACCGTGTCGAACGCCGAGGAGTTCGGCGACTGGCTGGACACCGTCCGTGGCGACACCGAGGTGATCGTCTCGGAGAGCCGTCCCGTCCCGCTGTGGCAGCACGTCCTGGCCGGGCGGCGCATGCACGACCTCTTCGAGGAGGAGACCGACCACGGTGGCCGTGGCGCGGGCCGCCGCGAGGTCAACCCCGACCTCGTCCGCCTGGCCCGGATGGAGAACTCCCGCCCGTTCAACGGCCGTGACCGCCGGCGCGGACGGGAGGCGGACCGGGAGCGCGAGCGCCGGCAGCGCTCGCGGATCTGGACGCCCGGACGGCCCGAGGTCATCGAGCGGCTGGACGCCGAGGGGCTCCTGCCCGCCATCACGTTCATCTTCAGCCGGGCCGGCTGCGAGGCCGCCGTACAGCAGTGCCTCTACGCGGGGCTGCGGCTCAACGACGAGGAGTCGCGCCGGCGGGTGCGGGAGATCGTCGAGGAGCGCACGGAGTCCATCCCGCCCGAGGACCTGCACGTTCTCGGGTACTACGAATGGCTCGAAGGCCTGGAGCGGGGCATCGCCGCCCACCACGCCGGCATGCTGCCGACCTTCAAGGAGGTCGTCGAGGAGCTCTTCGTACGCGGCCTCGTCAAGGCGGTGTTCGCCACCGAGACCCTCGCGCTCGGCATCAACATGCCCGCGCGCTCCGTGGTCCTGGAGAAGCTGGTCAAGTGGAACGGCGAACAGCACGCCGACATCACCCCGGGCGAGTACACCCAGCTGACCGGCCGGGCCGGGCGGCGCGGAATCGACGTGGAGGGCCACGCCGTCGTGCTCTGGCAGCGCGGCATGGACCCCGTCCACCTCGCGGGCCTCGCCGGTACGCGCACGTATCCGCTGCGCTCCAGCTTCAAGCCGTCGTACAACATGGCGGTGAACCTGGTCGACCAGTTCGGGCGGCACCGCTCGCGCGAACTGCTGGAGACGTCCTTCGCGCAGTTCCAGGCGGACAGGTCCGTCGTCGGCATCTCCCGGCAGGTCCAGCGCAACGAGGAAGGCCTCCAGGGCTACCGCGAGGGCATGACCTGCCACCTCGGTGACTTCGAGGAGTACGCGCGGCTGCGCCGCGAGCTCAAGGACCGGGAGAACGAACTGGCCAAGCAGGGTGCCGCGCAGCGGCGCGCTGCCGCGGCGACCTCGCTGGAGAAGCTCAAGCCCGGCGATGTCATCCATGTGCCGACCGGCAAGTTCGCGGGCCTGGCGCTCGTCCTGGACCCCGGCCTGCCGGCCGGCCGGTCCAACGGGCACCGCGGCTTCGAGCACGTCGACGGGCCGCGCCCGCTCGTCCTCACCGCGGAACGGCAGGTGAAGCGGCTCGCGTCGATCGACTTCCCGGTGCCGGTGGAGCCACTGGAGCGGATGCGCATCCCGCGCTCCTTCAACCCGCGCTCCCCGCAGTCCCGGCGGGACCTCGCCTCCGCGCTGCGCACCAAGGCCGGGCACATCGTCCCGGACCGGCACCGCAAGCAGCGCTCGGCGGCCGTCGACGACCGTGAGATCGCCCGGCTGCGGGAGGCTCTGCGCGCGCACCCCTGCCACGGGTGCGACGAGCGGGAGGACCACGCGCGGTGGGCGGAGCGGTACCACCGGCTGCAGCGGGACACGAAGCAGCTGGAACGGCGCATCGAGGGGCGGACGAACACCATCGCCCGCACCTTCGACCGGATCGTCGCGCTGCTGACCGAGATGGACTACCTGCGGGATGACGAGGTCACCCCGCACGGCAAGCGGCTCGCCCGGCTGTACGGCGAACTGGACCTGCTGGCCAGCGAGTGCCTGCGTGAGGGCGTCTGGGAGGGGCTCGACCCCGCCGAACTGGCCGCCTGCGTCTCGGCGTTGGTGTACGAGGCCAGGCAGTCGGACGACGCGGTCGCGCCGAAACTGCCGACGGGCCGGGCCAAGGCCGCGCTCGGCGAGATGGTGCGGATCTGGGGCCGCCTGGACGCCCTGGAGGAGGACTTCCGGATCAGGCAGGCGGAGGGCGTGGGCCAGCGCGAGCCGGACCTCGGCTTCGCCTGGGCGGCGCACCAGTGGGCGTCCGGGCGCGGGCTGGACGAGGTGCTGCGCGAGGCGGAGATGCCCGCCGGTGACTTCGTCCGGTGGTGCAAGCAGGTCATCGACGTGCTGGGGCAGATCGCGGCGGCGGCGCCGCAGGAGGGCACGGTCACCAAGAACGCCCGCAAGGCGGTCGAGGGGCTGCTGCGGGGCGTGGTGGCGTACAGCTCGGTGAGCTGACGCGACGTCACGTGCGGTTCGGCACGTGCGGTCTGTGGTGCGGGGCCCGGCCGGGGTGTTCCGGCCGGGCCCTTTGCCGTGTGCGACACCGACCGGGGAGGGAGCTCGCGTCGGTCCGGCTCGTAGCCGGCGCCGCAGGCGAGGGGGCGCGTGCCGGGCGCGACGCCGAAGGGGAAGGTGTTGGTGACGGCGGCGTGGGGCCGGCTTCGCGGTCGCCTCACCCGAACCCGGCACCGCTCCTCCTCGCCGGCTGCGAAGGGGGGAGTGGCCGGTGGTGCGCACGGGTGGGAGTCTCACCGGCCGTGCCGGCCCCGCGGGCGTCGGCGCGCCGGCCCGCCCGGGCGGAGCGCACCCGGAGGCACCCGGGCGCGCCCGGAGGCGGCGAGAACGGGCGGCGCCGGCGGCCGGTCAGGCGGCGGAGGCGGACTCCTGCTCGCGTTCCACCTGGTCGTTCCACTCGCGCTTCACCGCACGCCAGGCCTCGTCCGTCTGGCCCAGGCGCCAGTAGCCCGAGATGGAGAGCCGGTCGCGCGGGACCCGGCGCTCCATGCGGAGGTGGCGGCGCAGGTCCTTGACGAACCCCGCCTCGCCGTGGACGAAGGCGTGGACGTCGCCGGGCGGGAAGTCCAGGTCCTGGACGGCCGCCAGCAGTGTCTCGCCGACGGGGCGACCGTCCCGGTGCAGCCAGCGGACCTCGACGCCCGCCGGCGCCGCGATCTTCTGCTCCTCGTCCGGGCCCTCGACCTCGACGAAGGCGTGGACCACGGCGCCCTCCGGCAGCCGCTCCAGCGACGCGGCGATGGCCGGCAGCGCGCTCTCGTCGCCGACCAGCAGGTGCCAGTCCGCCGCCGGGTCCGGTGCGTACCCGCCGCCCGGCCCGAGGAAGCGCACCGTCTCGCCCACCCGGGCCCGTGCCGCCCAGGGCCCGGCCAGGCCCTCGTCGCCGTGGACGACGAAGTCCACGGTCAGCTCGCGGTGCACGGCGTCCCAGGCGCGGACCGTGTACGTGCGCGTCGTGGGCCACTGGTCGCGCGGGAACTCCTCCCGGATCCGGGCCATGTCGAACGGCTCCGGATACGTCACGCCCTGCGCGGGGAAGATCAGCTTGATGTAGTGATCGGTGAACTCGCCGGTGCCGAACCCGGTCAGCTCCTCGCCGCCGAGGACGACGCGCACCATGTGCGGTGTGATCCGCTCGGTGCGGATCACACGGGCCTGATGGGCCTTGGGTGCCTTGCGAGCCGGCTGTTCCGCCACGGTGATCTCCCCGGAGGTTGTCTGCTAAGGCAAGCCTAAGTTACACCCTCAGTGCCGCAGTGTGGAGAGAAGCCGCTCCAGGGAGCCCCCCAGCCCCCACCGCGCCGCCAGTGCCTCCAGCGCCGCCGGGTCGCGCGGCTCCGCCGGCAGCGCGGGGTCGAACTCGGGCAGCGGCACGTCCGCCGCGACCCGCACCACCTTCGGCGCGACCGCGACGTAGTCGCGGGCCTCGTCCAGCCGTCCCCGCTGCGCGGGTGTCAGCCTCGACGCGGGATCGTCCACCGCCGCCATGATCCCGGCCAGGTCGCCGTACGCGTCGAGCAGCTTGGCAGCGGTCTTCTCACCGATGCCCGGCACCCCCGGCAGCCCGTCGCTCGGGTCGCCCCGCAGCAGCGCCAGATCGGCGTACCCCGGCCCGTCCACCCCGTACTTGGACCGCAGCCACGCCTCGTCCGTGACCTGGAGCGTGCCCACGCCCTTCAGCGGATACAGCACCCGCACATCCCGGGCGTCGTCCACCAGCTGGTACAGGTCCCGGTCGCCGGTCACGATGTCCACCGGGCCGGCCGCCCGCCCCGTGAGCGTGCCGATGACGTCGTCCGCCTCGTACCCCGCGACGCCGACCCGGGCGATCCCCAGCGCGTCCAGCACCGCCTCGATCACCGGCACCTGCGGCGACAGCGTGTCGGGGATCTCCTCCTCGTCCGGTCCGGTCTCCGTCTCCTCGGCCACCCGGTGCGCCTTGTACGACGGGATCAGCTCCACCCGCCACTGCGGGCGCCAGTCCGCGTCCATGCAGGCCACCAGCTCGTCCGGCCGGTGGTCCTGGACCAGCCGCGCGATGAAGTCGAGCAGGCCGCGCACGGCGTTGACGGGCGTGCCGTCCGGCGCCTTCACCGAGTCGGGCACCCCGAAATAGGCGCGGAAGTACAGGGAGGCGGTGTCGAGGAGCATCAGGCGTCGCGTCACACACCGATCATGCACCACGCCACTGACGGGGACGCGGCCCGGCGGTGACGCGCTCGGGCGGCGGCCCCGCGCCGGAGCCGCCCGTGGGACCACTGCCCCGGAGCCGCTTTCCGGGGCGGCCTCCGCCACAGGACGGGGCCCGCCTTCACGCCTTTCCCTCCCGTTGCGCTACTCGGTGGTACCGCCGCTGCGTAAGGTGGTCCGAGAGGGAGGGAGCCAGGAGATGGACGACAAGGAAACGCTTCGCGTGGGAGCGGCCGTCCGCAGGCGGCGCAGAGCCCTCGCGCTCACCCTCGCCACGGTCGCCGAGCGCAGCGGGCTGTCCGTGCCGTTCCTCAGCCAGATCGAGAACGAGCGCGCCCGGCCCAGCACGCGCTCCCTCGAGCGCGTCGCCGACGCCCTGGAGACCACCGCCGTGGAACTGCTCTACGCCGCGGACTCGGCGCGCACCGTCGACGTCGTACGCGCCGGTGAGGACGGCGGGCTGCCCGGGGTACGCCCCCTCGTGCGCGGCGAGCACCAGATGCACGCCGACGAGTTCACCGGCGAGCACGACGCCGGGCGCGAGCTCGTCCTGCGCAACGACGCCCTGCTGTACGTCGCCGACGGCGCCGCCCAGGTGGAGGCCGAGGGCCGGGCGTACCGGCTGGAGCGCGGCGACACGCTCTACCTCTCCGGCGGCGTGCGCCACCGCTGGCGCGCCACCGGGCCGGCCACCCGCATCCTGGTCGTCGCCGTCGCCGAGCACATCGACACCCGCCGCGGGGCGTGATGCGGGTCGTCTCCCTGGTCCCCTCGCTCACCGAGGCGATCGCCGTGACGGCCCCCGGTCTGCTCGTCGGCGCCACCGACTGGTGCACCCACCCCGCTGACCTCGCCGTCACCCGTATCGGTGGCACCAAGAACCCGGACGTCACGGCCATCGCGGCGCTGCGCCCCGACCTCGTCATCGCCAACGAGGAGGAGAACCGCGCCCCCGACCTCGCCGCCCTGCGCGCCGGCGGCACGGAGGTCCTGGTCACCGAGGTCCGCACCGTCGGGCAGGCGTTCACCGAGCTCGACCGGGTGCTGCGCGCCTGCGGGGCCGGGTCCCGCCCGCGATGGCTGGACGAGGCCGAGGCGGCGTGGGCGGCGGTCACCCCGGGCCCGTACCGCCGGGCGGTCGTGCCGATCTGGCGCCGCCCCTGGATGGTGCTGGGCCGCGACACCTTCGCGGGGGACGTGCTGGCCCGGCTCGGCGTCGCCCATGTGTACGCCGATCACCCCGAGCGCTATCCGCGCATCCCGCTCGACGAGCTGCGCGCGTCCGGCGCCGACCTCGTCGTGTTGCCCGACGAGCCGTACCGCTTCACGGCGGACGACGGCCCCGAGGCGTTCGAGGGCCTGCCCGCCGCGCTCGTCGACGGGCGCCTCCTCACCTGGTACGGGCCGTCCCTGGCCGAGGCCCCGGCGGCGCTGCGAGCAGCGCTCCGCTGACCAGCCCCCGCGCCGTCCGGACGGCTGCGACCAGCCAGGCGGCCACCAGCACCGCGTACAGCGCCACCGCCAGCCAGCGCAGGGCCGCCAGCCCGGTGTGCCGGGCCAGCCCCTCCGCGCCCGTCACGCACGTCCCCACGGGGAAGGTGAACGCCCACCACGTCATCGCGAAGCCCATGCCGCGCCGCCGCGCCCGCAGCGCCAGCGCACCGGCGAGCGCCAGCCACATCAGCGCGAAGCCCATCACCGGCACCCCGTACAGGACGGCGACGCCGGCGGCGTACGGCAGGTCCGGCGACGCGTCCGCGAACGCGTTCGCGGCGGTCGTGGACTGGCCCAGCGGCCCCAGCACCAGGAACAGCGTCGGCGTCAGGGCGAGCGGCAGCGGCCCGCCGGTCAGCAGCCGGCCGAACACCAGCGGCAGTATCAGCAGCGTCGCGAGCAGGCTCAGCCCGAACATGCCGTAACAGGCCGTCAGCAGTGTCCGCTGCCACTGGCCCGGCGGTAGGTGCGGCACCAGCAGCGGGCCGAGCGCCGCGGGCACCAGGGGCGACACGACCGGCAGCAGCCACACCGGTGAGGCGGCTCCGACCCTGTGGTGCACCACCATCAGGTACGGAACCGTCACCGCGACCGCCAGGCCGATCACCGTCCCCGCGACGAACAGCACCGTGTCCAGGGCCACGGCCGCGTCGAGGCCGATCCAGTCCCTGCCCACGATCAGCGCACCGCCGCCGACCGAGACCAGGGCCATGGCCAGGCACCCGTGGAACGGCGCCACGGCCGGGTCCAGAAGGTGGGCGCGCGCCTGGTCGCGGTGGTGGGCCCAGTGCAGCGCGCGGGCCACGAGGAGGGCCGTCAGCGCCAGCAGGGACAGCGCCCAGACGGCGGCGCAGACGGCGCGCAGGCCCGGCAGGCCCACCGGCAGCGCGGCGCCGGCGTTGGCGACGATCGCGGTGCCCATCACCGTGGCGTACCAGTTGGGCCCGAGGTGGCGGACGGCCATGGTGCGGCGGGGGAGGGGGACGAGCTGTGCGAGCGTTGCCATGCTCCCACCCTGACCTGCGCCGATGTGCCCAACCAGGGATCATGTCCCTATGACCCCATAAACTGAACTTATGAGCCTCTCGCATCGCGTGCCCGACCTGGGCGCCCTGGAACTGCTCCTCGCCGTAGCGCGCCACGGCAGCCTGGGGCGCGCCGCGCGCGAGGTCGGCATCACCCAGCCCGCCGCGAGCAGCCGCATCCGTTCCATGGAGCGGCAGCTCGGCGTGGCCCTCGTGGACCGCTCCCCGCGCGGCTCCCGGCTCACCGACGCGGGGGCGCTGGTGACCGACTGGGCGCGGCGCGTCGTCGAGGCGGCCGAGGCCTTCGACGTGGGCGCGCAGGCGCTGCGCGACCGGCGCGACTCACGGCTGCGGGTCGCCGCGTCGATGACCATCGCGGAGTACCTGCTGCCCGGGTGGCTCATCGCGCTGCGCGCCGAGCGCCCCGACACGGCGGTCTCGCTCCAGGCCGGCAACTCGGCGGCCGTCGCCGCCCGCCTGCTCGCCGGCGAGGCGGACGTGGGATACGTCGAGGGTCTCGCCGTACCCGACGGCCTGGACGCGGTGGTCGTGGCCCGCGACCGGCTCGTGGTCGTCGCCGCGCCGTCCCACCGGTGGGCCCGCCGCCGGGCGCCGCTCACCCCGGCGGAACTGGCCGCCACCCCCCTGGTCCTGCGCGAGTACGGCTCGGGCACCCGCCAGGTCCTGGACGCCGCCCTCGCGGAGTACGGCGGCCTCGCGGAACCGCTCCTGGAGCTGGCCTCCACGACGGCGGTCAAGGCGGCGGCGGTGACCGGCGCGGGGCCCGCGGTCCTGAGTGAGCTGGCGGTCACCGAGGAGCTGGCGTCCCGCCGCCTCGTCGAGGTCCCGGTGGAGGGCATCCGCCTGCACCGCGCGCTGCGCGCGGTGTGGCCGACGGGCCCGCTGCCGACGGGCCCCGCCCGCGACCTGCTCTCCCTGGCGCGCGGGTAGGGGCGCCGCCGGCGGCACACACGTCACCGTCCGCGCGATCACCGGACATCCGGCGGGGGCGGCCGTGGTGCGCGGCGGGCGGGACCTCAGGACGCCGCCGTCACCAGCCCCTCCATCACCCGCCCGTCGTCGCCCATCTCCGGGTGCCACTGCACGCCCAGCGCCCACCGCGCGTCCTCCGGTTCCACCGCTTCCACGGTGCCGTCCTCCGCGTGGGCGCAGGCTTTCAGGCCGGTGCCCAGGCGGTCCACCGCCTGGTGGTGGTACGCCGGGACCGTCGTCGCCTCGGGGACCAGTGACGCGTAGCGGGTGCCCGGGACGGGCTTGACCGTGTGCGCGGCGAAGACGCCGACGCCACCGGTGTGGCCGTCCATGTGCTGGACCAGCGTGCCGCCGAGGGCCACGTTCAGCAGCTGCATCCCCCGGCAGATGCCCAGCATCGGGGTGCCGGCCGCCAGGGCCGCGTCGATCAGGGCGAGTTCCCACCCGTCGCGCTCGGCCGCCGCCGGCCCCGTACGCGGATCCCGTGCCGCTCCGTACCGCGCGGGGTCGACGTCCGCGCCGCCCGCGACGACGAGGCCGTCGAGACGGGCGACCACCTCCGCTGCGGCGTCCGGCGCGTCCGGCGGGAGCATGACGGCGATGCCGCCCGCCGCCCGGACCAGGCGCGGATACACCTCGGGCAGCAGCGCCGCGCGCATCTCCCACACGCCCCAACGCGCGGGGTCCAGGTAGGTGGTGATGCCGATGAGCGGCTTGGAAGGCACGGCGGTTCCTCTCAGTTGCGGTCGAGCTCGGCCTCGGCCGCCGCCAGCGCCGCGAACTCCTCCTCGGGCGCGTTCGCGACGAGACGGTGCCGACTGTAGAAGGCGAAGTAGGCGAGGGCGACGACGTACACACCCAGCGCGATGAGCGCCGCGTCCACGTCCACCAGGAACGTCGCCACCAGTGCCGACAGGGCCAGCACGAAGGCCACGGACGACGTCAGGACGCCGCCGGGCGTACGGTACGGGCGCGGCAGGTCCGGCTCGCGGCGCCGCAGGACGATGTGGGACAGCGCCATCAGCGCGTACGAGATCGTGGCGCCGAACACCGCGATGTTGAGCATCCGCGCGCCGTTCCCGGTGCCCGCCGCCAGCGCGAATCCGATCGCGCCCGGGATCAGCAGCCCCGGGTACGGGGACTTGCGGCGGCTGGTGAGGGACAGGAAGCGGGGGAGGTACCCGGCCCGGGAGAGGGCGAACAGCTGCCGTGAGCCCGCGTAGATGAGGGAGAAGAAGGACGCCACCAGTCCCGCCAGGCCCGCGTAGTTGACGAACCGGCTCAGCGCGGTCGGGTCGCCGTCCCCCTGCAGGGCCACCACGAGGGGATTGCCCGCGTCCTGGATCGCGGCGGAGCCCCGCGCTCCCGTCGCCGCGAAGAACGTCAGCACCGCCAGCACCACCAGGATCAGCATCGACAGGGACAGCGCCCGCGGCATGGACCGCACCGGGTCCTTGGCCTCCTCGGCGGCCAGCGGTACGCCCTCCACGCCCAGGAAGAACCACATCCCGAAGGGGAACGCCGCCCAGATGCCGAGCAGGCCGAACGGCAGCCAGGAGTTCGCCCCGAACGCCCCGTCGGCCACCGGGATGTCGTCGAGCCCGTCCGCCCGGAAGTCGGTGAGCGCGCCCGCCGCGAAGATCAGCAGCGCCGCCACCGCGATCGCCGTGACGACGAGGCTGAACCGCAGCGCCTCGCCCACGCCCCACAGGTGGATGCCGATGAAGACGGCGAAGCAGGCGAGGTACACCGGCCAGCCGGACTCCAGGCCGAACAGGCCGAGCGATTCGACGTAGTCGCCGATGAAGATGGAGATGGCGGCCGGCGCGAGGATGTACTCGATGAGGATCGCCGTACCGGTGAGGAAGCCGCCCCACGTGCCGAGCGCCCGGCGCGCGAAGCCGTACCCGCCGCCCGCGGCGGGCAGGATGGCGGACAGCTCGGCGAGCGCGTACACCAGGCAGGCGTACATCACGCCCATCAGGACGGTGGCGATCGCCAGCCCGCCGAAGCCGCCCTCGGCGAGGCCGATGTTCCAGCCGGAGAAGTCGCCGGAGACGACGTAGCCGACGCCGAGGCCGGTGAGCAGCAGCCAGCCGGCGCTGCCCCGCCGCAGGGCCCGGCGCTTGAGGTAGTCGTCGCCCGCGGTGGAGGCGTCCTTGGTTTCTTCCAGCGTCATGGCAGCAGTGCTCCCGCATCGGTCGGAGCCCAATGGAATGAACCCATACCTTTGCGGCGGTTCACGGGGCAGCGCAAGACCCGTGCGTTACTTTCGGGTTACGCCGGCCCGCGCGCTCTACGTCAGGAAGCCGCGCAGCAGCGCCGCCGTCCCCGCGCAGTGCTCGCGCATCACCTCGCGCGCCCCGTCCGCGTCCCCGTCCAGCACCGCCTCGACCAGCGCGGCGTGCTGGTGTTGCGAGTGCTCCAGGTTGCGTACGAGCAGGGGGATGCAGTCGAGCAGGTCGTTCACCCTCGCCCGTACCGCCGCGTACTGCGCCGTCAGCGTCGGCGAGCCCGACAGCTCCGCCAGCGTCAGGTGCAGCAGCGTGTCCTGGCGCCGGTAGTCGCCCAGGGGCGCGTCGTGCGTCGCCCCGAGCGCCGCGCGCAGCCGCTCGGCGCCCTCGTCCGTCAGGCCGTGCGCGGCGCACAGCCCGGCCGCGCCCACCTCCAGCACCTCGCGGAAGCGCAGCGTGTCCTCGACGTCCACGGAGGCGATGCGCCGTCGCAGCTCCTCCTCGCCGGAGTCGCCGGACGACCGCTCCCGCCGCAGCACAAACGTTCCGCCGTACCGTCCGCGCCGGCTCTCCACCAAACCCTGCTCCTGGAGGACCTTCAGCACCTCGCGCAGCGTGACCCGGCTGATGCCCATCCGCTCCGCCAGCTCCCGCTCGGCGGGCAGCCGCTCGCCACCCGGCACCAGACCGAGCCGTACCACCTGGAGAATCTGCTCCAGCGCCTCCTCGAAACCGTTGCCCGCCCGCACCGGCCGCAGGACCGGCGCCAACCGGTCCCCGGGCCCGCCCGCCGAGCCGACCCCGGACCCGCTCCCCGAGCCGTTCTTCGCCACGTCGCGGTTTCCCCTTCCCAAGCAATGGTCTTCGGCAATACCTTATGGCTCCCGGCTGACCGAAGGAGGAGCATCCCCGTGGCAGACCGCAAACCCCCGCTCGCCGTCGAGGAGCTGCGCAGGCTCGTCGCGCACGGCGAGATCGACACAGTGGTCCTGGCCTTCCCCGATATGCAAGGGCGGCTCCAGGGCAAGCGGTTCGCCGCGCCCTTCTTCCTCGACGAGGTCCTGCAGCACGGCACCGAGGGCTGCAACTACCTGCTCGCCGTCGACGTGGAGCTCAACACCGTCGACGGCTACGCCATGTCCTCCTGGGCCAAGGGCTACGGCGACTTCGCCATGCGCCCCGACCTGTCCACCCTGCGCCGCGTCCCCTGGAACGAGGCCACGGCCCTGCTCATCGCCGACCTCGCCTGGAGCGACGGCTCGCCCGTCACCGCCGCACCCCGCCAGATCCTGCGCCGCCAGCTCGAGCGCCTCGCCGAACACGGCTACACCGCCCACGTCGGCACGGAGCTCGAATTCATCGTCTTCAAGGACACCTACGAACAGGCCTGGGACGCGGGCTACCGGGGCCTGACCCCGGCCAACCAGTACAACATCGACTACTCCGTGCTCGGCACCGGACGGATCGAGCCCCTCCTGCGCCGCATCCGCAACGAGATGGCCGCCGCCGGTCTCACCGTCGAGTCCGCCAAGGGCGAGTGCAACCCCGGCCAGCACGAGATCGCCTTCAAGTACGACGAGGCGCTGGTCACCTGCGACCAGCACGCCATCTACAAGACCGGCGCCAAGGAGATCGCCGCCCAGGAGGGCGTCTCGCTCACCTTCATGGCGAAGTACAACGAGCGCGAGGGCAACTCCTGCCACATCCACCTGTCGTTGCAGGACGCCGGCGGGCGCAACGTCATGGCGGGGGACGGGCCCGGCGGCATGTCCCCGGTGATGCGCCACTTCCTGGCGGGCCAGCTCGCCGCCCTCCGGGACTTCTCCCTCCTCTACGCGCCGAACATCAACTCGTACAAACGCTTCCAGCCCGGCTCCTTCGCCCCCACCGCCGTCGCCTGGGGCCACGACAACCGCACCTGCTCCCTCCGGGTCGTCGGCCACGGCCGCTCGACGCGCTTCGAGAACCGCCTGCCCGGCGGCGACGTCAACCCCCACCTCGCCGTCGCCGGCCTCGTCGCGGCCGGCCTGTACGGCATCGAACAGCGGCTGGAACTCCCCGAGGCGTGCGAGGGCAACGCGTACGCCGGCGACTACGCCCACGTCCCCACCACGCTGCGCGAGGCCGCCGAACTGTGGGAGACCAGCCCCATCGCCAAGGCCGCCTTCGGCGACGAGGTCGTCGCCCACTACCGCAACATGGCGCGGGTCGAGCTGGAAGCCTTCGACGCCGCGGTGACCGACTGGGAGCTGCGCCGCTCCTTCGAACGCATGTGAGGCCCTTGTCTTGACCAGCGAACACCTCGTCCTCAACCCCGCGACCGAAGAGGTCATCGCCACCGTCCCGGCCGCCGGCCCCGCCGACGTCGACGCCGCCGTCACCCGTGCCGCCGCCGCCCAGCGGGGGTGGTCGGCGGCGGCCCCCGCCGACCGGGCCCGCCTCCTGCGCCGCTTCGCCGCCGTCGTCGACGACCACATCGAGGAGCTGGCCCGGCTGGAGGTCCGCGAAGCCGGTCACACCATCGGCAACGCCCGCTGGGAAGCCGGCAACGTCCGCGACCTGCTCGACTACGCGGCCGGGGGAGTGGAGCGCCTCAACGGCCGCCAGATCCCCGTCCCCGGCGGACTCGACGTCACCATCCTGGAACCCCTCGGCGTCATCGGCGTGATCGCCCCCTGGAACTTCCCCATGCCCATCGCCGCGTGGGGCACCGCGCCCGCCCTCGCGGCCGGCAACGCGGTCGTCCTCAAACCGGCCGAGACGACCCCCCTCACCGCGCTCCGTCTCGCCGAGCTCGCCCTGGAGGCGGGGCTCCCGGAGGGACTGTTCCAGGTGCTGCCCGGCGCCGGACCCGTCGCGGGCCACGCGCTCGTCGAGCACCCCGGCGTCGCGAAGATCGTCTTCACCGGCTCCACCCGGGTGGGCAAGTGCATCATGGCGGCGTGCGCCGACCGCGTGAAGCGCGTGACGCTCGAACTCGGCGGCAAGAGCCCCAACATCGTCTTCGCCGACGCCGACGTCGAGGCCGCCGCTGCCGCCACCCCCATGTCCTTCCTCGACAACTCCGGCCAGGACTGCTGCGCCCGTACCCGCATCCTCGTCCAGCGCGGCGCCTACGACCGCTTCCTGGAGCTCCTCACCCCGGCCATCGAGGAGATCGTCGTCGGTGACCCGTCCGACGAGCGGACGCAGATGGGCCCGCTGATCTCCCGCACCCAGCTGGAACGGGTCCGCGCGTACGTCCCCGAGGGCGCGGCCGGCATCCGCGGCAAGGCCCCCGAAGGCCCCGGCTTCTGGTTCCCGCCCACCGTCCTCACCGGCCTCGCGCCCGACGCGCCCGCCGCCGTCGAAGAGGTCTTCGGCCCCGTCGCCGTCGTCCTCCCCTTCGACGACGAACAGGACGCGATCCGGCTCGCCAACGCCACCGACTACGGCCTCTCCGGCTCCATCTGGACCCGCGACGTCGGCCGCGCCCTGCGCGTCTCCGGCGCTGTCCGGGCCGGCAACCTCTCCGTCAACTCCCACTCCAGCGTCCGGTACTGGACGCCGTTCGGCGGCTTCAAGCAGTCCGGCCTCGGCCGCGAGCTCGGCCCCGACGCCCTCACCGCCTTCACCGAAACCAAGAACGTCTTCATCAGCACGGAGGCCTGACCCGCTATGACCGAGAACACTGTGTGCCGCCGCCTCGTCGGCCGTACCGCCGTCATCACCGGCGCCGGCAGCGGCATCGGCCTGGCCACCGCGCGCCGCCTCGCCTCCGAGGGCGCGAACGTCGTCTGCGGCGACATCGACGAGAGGGCCGGCAAGGCCGCGGCCGACGAGGTCGGCGGCACGTTCGTCCGCGTCGACGTCACCGACGCCGAACAGGTCGAGGCGCTCTTCGCGACCGCGTACGACACCTACGGCAGCGTCGACATCGCCTTCAACAACGCCGGCATCTCGCCCCCCGACGACGACTCCATCCTGGAGACCGGCCTGGAGGCCTGGAAGCGCGTCCAGGACGTCAACCTCACCTCCGTCTTCCTGTGCTGCAAGGCCGCCATCCCCTACATGCGGCGCCAGGGCAGGGGCTCCATCATCAACACCGCCTCCTTCGTCGCCGTCATGGGCGCGGCCACCAGCCAGATCTCGTACACCGCGTCCAAGGGAGGCGTCCTGGCGATGTCGCGGGAGCTGGGCGTGCAGTTCGCCCGCGAAGGCATCCGCGTCAACGCCCTCTGCCCCGGACCGGTGAACACCCCCCTCCTGCAGGAACTGTTCGCCAAGGACCCGGAGCGGGCCGCCCGCCGCCTCGTCCACATCCCGGTCGGCCGCTTCGCCGAGGCCGAGGAGATCGCCGCCGCCGTCGCGTTCCTCGCGAGCGACG
>NZ_JBEXQK010000054.1:0-39188 GCF_040612535.1 Streptomyces sp. NPDC006368 | reverse complement strand
CGCCGACGCGCAGGAGCCGCAGCCCGAAGCCGCAGCCGAGTCCGCCACCCTCGCCGATGCCGAGGAGCCGCAGGCCGAGCCCGCCACCGAATCGGCCCACCCCGGGCAACGGCACCGCACCCACGAACCCGAGGCCCGCGCAGCGGCACCGCGCAGAACTGCGCTCCCGGCGCCGGGTGCGTCAGGGGCGTGGGGGGAGCGGGGGGCGCCGGAGGTCGGGGACCTGGGAGTAGTCCGGGGGGCGGGACGCCGGGTGCGTGGCCAGGAGCTTCAGGGCCAGCTCCACCGCGTCGGAGAGCTGGCGGTGACGCCCCTCCGCCCAGTCCAGCGGGGTGCGCAGGATCTCGATGTCCGGGGCCACCCCGTGGTTCTCGACGGACCAGCCGTACTCGTCGAACCACGCCGCGTTCATCGGCACGGTGATGACCGTGCCGTCGCCGAGGCGGTGGCGGCCGGTCATGCCGACGACGCCGCCCCAGGTGCGCTGGCCGACGACCGGCCCGAGGTCGAGCAGCTTGAACGCGGCCGTGATCATGTCGCCGTCCGACGAGGTGGCCTCGTCCGCGAGGGCGACGACCGGGCCGCGGGGGGCGTTGGAGGCGTACGAGACGGGCTGGGCGTTGCGGGTGAGGTCCCAGCCGAGGATCCGGCGGGTGAGCGTTTCGACGACCAGTTCGCTGATGTGGCCGCCCGCGTTGCCGCGTACGTCGACGATGAGGGCGGGCCGGGAGACCTCCAGGCGCAGGTCGCGGTTGAACTGGGCCCAGCCGGAGCCTCCCATGTCGGGGATGTGCAGGTAACCGCAGGCGCCGCCGCTCAGTTGCCGTACCACTTCGCGCCGTTTGGCGACCCAGTCCTGGTAGCGCAGGGGTCGCTCGTCGATGAGGGGGACGACGGCGACGCGGCGCGAGCGCCCTTCGCCTTCGGCGGGGCGGAAGGTCAGTTCGACGGTGGTGCCGCCGGCCGCGGCGAGGAGCGGGTAGGGGCCGGTGACGGGGTCGACGGGGCGGCCGTCGACGTGGGTGAGGACCGCGCCGTCGCGGATGCCCGTACCGGCCAGGGGGGAGCGGGCCTTGGAGTCGGAGGATTCGCCGGGCAGGATCCGGGTGACGACCCACTGCCCGTCGCGGCAGGCGAAGTTGGCGCCGAGCAGCCCGATGGCCCGCTGGTAGTGCGGGGGTCCTTCGTTGCGGCGGGCGGGTGTGACGTAGGCGTGGGACGTGCCGAGTTCGCCCAGTACCTCGCGCAGCAGGTCGGCGAACTCGTCGGGTGTGGCGACCCGTTCGACGAGGGGGCGGTACTGGTCGAGGACCTCCTGCCAGTCGATGCCGCTCATCCCGGGGTCCCAGAAGTACGCGCGGGTGACGCGCCCGGCCTCGTCGTAGGCCTGCCGCCACTCCGCGCCGGGGTCCGCCTCGTGCTGGATGCGGCGGGCGTCGACGTGGACGGTGGAGTCGCTGTCGCCGACCTCGGTCGCGGGGACGGCGCGCAGGTCGCCCTCGTCGACGACGACGAGCCGCGTGCCGTCGCCGCTGACCGCGAACCAGTCGAGGTGGCCGACGAGTTCGGTCCTGCGGGCCTTGGCGAGGTTGAAGTGTTCGAGGGTGGGCCGCCCGGAGGTGTCCGTGGGGTTCGCGAACGTCTCGCCGAGCGCGCCGGAGATGGGCCAGCGCAGCCACACCAGGCCGCCGCCGCTCACGGGCTCCAGTGACGAGTACTTGGACGCGGCGACGGGGAACGGCGTGACCCGGTTCTCCAGGCCCTCGAACTCGACCACCACCGTCCCGTCGCCCTCCGCGGCCTCGTCGGCGAGGTCGAGCCCGCCGGCAGCGGGCCGTCCTTCCGGGGAGAGCGCGAAGGGGGAGGGGGTGGTGGAGGAGAGGGGCACGAGGTAGGGGCGGCAGCCCAGTGGGAAGGACAGGTCGCCGGTGTGCACGTCGTAGACGGGGTCGAATCCGCGCCACGACAGGAAGGCGAGATACCGGCCGTCTCGCGTGAAGACCGGGCTCTCGTCCTCGAAGCGGCCGTTGGTGACGTCGACGATCGTCCGGTCCTTGATGCGGGCGATCCTGATCCGGCGCAGGGACCGGCCGACGCCCGGGTGGGACCAGGTCAGCCAGGCGCCGTCCGGTGAGAAGGCGAGGTCCCGCACGGGGCCGTTGAGGGAGCGGACCAGCTCCGTGACGGGCCCCTCGCCGGGCCGCTCCGGCTCCTGGGAGGAGGCGCCCGTCTCCCGGGGCGCGTCACCACCTCCGGCCGCGCCGGACGGTTCGGTCTCCTCGGAGGTGTCGACCAGCAGGAGCCGCCCGTCGTGGGACGCGATGGCGAGCCGTTCCCCGTCCGGGTCGGCCACCATCTCCCGTACGTGCCCGAGCAGGCCCACCGCCAGCCGTCGGGGCGCGCGGTCGCCGCTGGCCCGGGGCAGGTGGGCGATCTCGATCGCCTCCTCGCCCTCCGCATCCGTGATGTACGCGATCCGCCCGCTGCTGCCGAGCATCTCCGGCTGCCGTACCCGTACGCCCGGGGTGTCGGCGATCGTCCGGGCCGGCCCGTCGCGGTGCGTGAGCCAGTACAGGCTGCCGCGAACGGAGACGGCGCTCGCCCGCCCGGTCTCGTCGACGGAGACCGCGTCCACGTTGCCGGCGGCGGGCACCTGGTGGCGGCGCCGGCCGGTGCGCGGCCCGCCGAGCCGTACGGCCAGCTTGCGCGGTACCGAGTCGGGCGTCAGCGCGTCGACGATCCACAGGTCGCCGGCGCACTGGTAGACCACGCGCCGCCCGTCGGTGGAGGCGTGCCGGGCGTAGAAGGCGTCGTGGTCGGTGTGGCGGCGCAGGTCGGTGCCGTCCGGCAGGCAGGAGTACAGGTTGCCGACGCCCTCGTGGTCGGAGAGGAACGCGATCCGGCCGTCCACGAACATCGCGCAGTCCAGATGGCCCCCGATGTCCGGCAGCAGCCGCTCGCCGTGGAGCCAGAGGCGGCCCATGGCGCCGCCCCGGTACCGCTTCCACGCGGCGGGCTCGTGCGGCGGCTTGCCGGTCAGCAGAAGGGTGAGGTGGCGCCCGTCGACGTCGGCGACCGCGATGTCGGAGACGGGCCCCCAGGGCAGCCGCTTGCCGGGGGAGCCGTCGACCGGCACTTTGTAGGCCCACGAGAAGTGGGAGAACGGCTGTCCGTGCGAGGCGACCGCGAGGATGTCGCCGTCCGGGTTCCAGCCGCACACGCGCGTGTCGAGGGACCCCCAGTAGCTCAGCCGCCGCGCGGGCCCGCCGTCGACGGGGGCGAGGTGGATCTCGGGGTCCAGGCTGCGCCAGCTCGTGAACGCGATGTGCCGCCCGTCCGGTGAGAAACGCGGGTGGCCGACCCTGGTGCGGTCGACGGTCAGCCGCCAGGCCCGGCCGGGCGGATCGCCCTCCGGCACGAGCGGGGCGATCCACACGTCGTCCTCGGCCGCGAAGCACAGCAGGTCGTCGTGGAGGTGGGGGTACCGGAGGTAGGCGCCGTCACTGCTCACACAGCCATGCTTTCCGCGCGGGCGGGCCCCGGCAACTCGACCGCGTGTTCCCGTGACATGGGCCACGTCCGTACGAAACCGTTTCGTTTCGCTCGTGCGAGCGAGTACCGTCTGGGTGTACGAAACCGTTTCGTCTCGATGGGAGGTCGACCACCATGGCCCGCGGCAGGCTCACCCCGGAACGCGAGTCCGAGCTGTACGGAGCCGTGCTCGACCTGCTGCGCGAGGTCGGCTACGACGCCCTCACCATGGACGCCGTCGCCGCCCGCACCCACTCCAGCAAGGCCACCCTCTACCGCCAGTGGGGCAGCAAGCCCGAGCTGGTCGCCCACGCCCTGCGGCACGACAAGCCGGTTGACATCACCGAGATCGACACCGGTTCGCTGCGCGGTGACTTCCACGAGCTGCTCGCGCGTTCCGACGACTGCCAGATGGAACGGGACTCCGCGCTGATGCGGGGCCTCGCCCATGCCGTCCACGACAACCCCGACCTGCTCCAGGCGCTGCGCGACCTGCTCATCGAACCGGAGATGACCGGACTCGACCAGGTCCTGCGGCGCGCGGTCGACCGCGGGGAGGTCGACCCCGCCAACCCGGCACTCACGCTTGTTCCCCACATGCTGATCGGTGCCTTCGTCGCCCGCCCCCTGGTCGAGGACCGCCCGGTGGACCGGGCGTTCCTCACGACGTACGTCGATGCCGTGGTGCTCCCCGCCCTCGGTGTCTGACCCCGTCCCCTCCCCGATGTCCCGCACCACCTGACACGTACCGCTCACGCTGTCGGGCCGGCTCCCCACGCCCATGTCCGTCCACAGATCCGGGAGTACGCCCCCGTGGCCACGTTTCTCCACCGACTCGGCCGGCTCGCCTTCCGGCGACGCCATGTCGTGACCCTCCTCTGGGTCGCGCTGCTCGCACTCGCGGGCGTCGGCGCCTCCTCGGCGCCCGTCGCGACCTCCAGCTCCTTCTCCATACCCGGCACGGAGGCCCAGAAGGCCTTCGACCTCCTCGAAGAGCGCTTCCCGGACGCCGGTGCCGACGGCGCCACCGCCCGTGTCGTCTTCAAGGCCCCCGACGGCCGGACGATGACCGACCCGGGCAGCAGGGCCACCGTCGTCAAGGCCGTCGACGCGCTCCGGGCCGGCTCCGGCCAGGTCGCCTCGGTCACCGACCCGTACACCGCCAAGGCGGTCTCCCGGGACGGCTCGACCGCCTACGTCCAGGTCTCCTACAAGGTCAGCGGCATGGAGCTGACCGACGCCACCCGCGAGGCGCTGGAGAAGGCCGCCGACGACGCCCGTGACAGCGGCCTCACCGTCGAGATCGGCGGCGACGCGCTCCAGACGGTGCCGAAGACCGGTGCCGGCGAGATCGTCGGCGTCGTCATCGCCGGAATCGTCCTCGTCATCACCTTCGGTTCCCTCGTCGCGGCCGGACTGCCGCTGCTCACCGCGCTCATCGGCGTCGGCATCGGCGTCTCCACGATCACGGCGCTGGCGAGCGTCCTCGACCTCGGCTCCACCACCTCCACGCTCGCGATGATGATCGGCCTCGCGGTCGGCATCGACTACGCGCTGTTCATCGTCTCCCGCTACCGCGCGGAGCTCGCCGAGGGCCGTGACCACGAGGAGGCGGCCGGGCGGGCGGTCGGCACGGCCGGATCCGCCGTCGTCTTCGCCGGGCTCACCGTCGTCATCGCCCTCGCCGGCCTCGCGGTCGTCAACATCCCGATGCTGACGAAGATGGGGCTCGCCGCCGCCGGCACCGTCCTGATCGCCGTCCTCATCGCGCTCACCTTCATCCCGGCGCTGCTCGGGTACGCGGGCAAGCGCGTGCTCGGCCGCAAGGCCCGCAAGGCAGGCCACGAGCCCGCGGAGGAAGGCGCCGCGGAGGAGCGGCCCAACATGGGCACCCGCTGGGCCCGGTTCGTGCTGCGCCGCCCGCTGGTCGTGCTCCTCGTCGGAGTGCTCGGCCTCGGCGCCATCGCGCTGCCCGCCGCGTCGCTGGAGATGGGTCTGCCCGACGACGGCGCGCAGCCCACCTCCACCACCCAGCGCCGCGCGTACGACCTGCTGTCGGACGGGTTCGGGCCGGGGTCCAACGGCCCGCTGATGGTCGTCGTCGACGGCGACAAGGCCGCCGCGGACCGTACCGCCACCGGCATCAAGGGCCTCGAAGGCGTCGCGGCCGTCACCCCCGCCATGCCCAACAAGGCCGGTGACACGGCGATCATCACCGTCGTCCCGAAGGACCGCCCCTCCTCCGCCGGGACCGAGGAGCTGGTCCGCTCCATCCGGGACACCACCGGGGACGACGTCCTCGTCACCGGGGCGACCGCGATGAACATCGACTTCTCGCAGAAGATGAACGACGCGCTGCTGCCCTACCTGGCGCTCGTCGTCGGCCTCGCCTTCCTGCTGCTGATGGTCGTCTTCCGGTCCGTCCTCGTCCCGCTGAAGGCCGCGCTCGGCTTCCTGCTGTCGGTGGTCGCCGCGCTCGGCGCGGTCGTGGCCGTCTTCCAGTGGGGCTGGCTCGGCTCGCTCTTCGGCGTGGAGCAGACCGGCCCGATCATGAGCATGATGCCGATCTTCATGGTGGGCGTGGTCTTCGGGCTCGCCATGGACTACGAGGTCTTCCTCGTCACCCGGATGCGCGAGGCGTACGTGCACGGGGAGCGGCCCGGCCAGGCGGTCGTGACCGGCTTCCGGCACGGCGCCCGGGTGGTCACCGCCGCCGCGGTGATCATGATCGCGGTGTTCGCGGGCTTCATCGGCTCCGGTGAGCAGATGGTGAAGATGATCGGCTTCGGCCTCGCCATCGCCGTCTTCTTCGACGCGTTCGTGGTGCGGATGGCGATCGTCCCGGCCGTGCTGGCTCTGCTCGGCCGCGCGGCCTGGTGGCTGCCGCGCCTGCTGGACCGCGCCCTGCCGAACGTGGACGTCGAGGGCGAGGGTCTGCGCTCGGAGCGGGCCGACGCGCCCGAGGGCGGCGAGCGGGAGCTCGTCCGCGCCTGACGCCTTTGCCGTCCGTCACGCCGTCATCGCGTCACCGCGTCATCGGTGACGCGGTGACGGCGTACGTACGCCGCAGGAAGCGCAGCAGCGCCGTGGAGTCGAACTGCACCATCGCCACGGCGCCGGCGGAGTGCAGCTCCACCACCGTCTGCACCCGTCCGCACGGCCAGATGCCGACGTCGCCGCGCCGGGCCGGGGCGCGCAGCCCCGCCTCCAGCAGGGCGCGCGGGAACGTCCACGCGGTTCCGCCGGGGAAGACGAAGCGGACGGTGGCGGGCTCGACGTCCGGGTCGTAGCGCAGGGAGACGGGGACCGGGCGGGAGAGGGGGCCGTCACTGACGATCATCCCCTTGGCATGGACTTCGACCATGGGGTCCGTGTGCCCCTGGAGCGGGGCTTCTTCGCCGGGGGCCATCGTGTGACTCCTCACACTCACGTCATTTATCTCTAATGTCCCATTTTTTGACGGCGCGCGCCCGCCGGTTCTGTGACCCGTGCGCTCTTGCAAGCTGTTCGCAACAGGGCCCATCATCGAACGGTCCGCCAGCCTGTCCGAAAGTGGTCCCCGCCATGCATGTGCCCGACGGATTCATCAACGCGCCCGTCTCCGCCGCCGCGGGCCTCGCCGCCGCGGGCGCGGTCGTCGTGAGCCTGCGCGGGGCCCGCAAAGAGCTCGACGACAGGACCGCACCGCTCGCCGGGCTCATCGCGGCGTTCGTCTTCGCCGTACAGATGCTGAACTTCCCCGTCGCGGCCGGCACCAGCGGACACCTGCTCGGCGGCGCGCTCGCCGCCATACTCGTCGGCCCCTGCACCGGCGTACTCGTCATCGCCGTCGTCCTGCTCATGCAGGGTGTCCTCTTCGCCGACGGCGGCCTCACCGCGCTCGGCGTGAACATCACCGTCATGGGCGTGGTCACCGTCCTCACCGCCTACGTCCTCTTCCGCGGTCTGGTCATGGTCCTGCCGCGCACCCGCCGCTCGGTGACCGTCGCCTCCTTCGTCGCCGCGCTCGTCTCCGTACCGGCCGCGGCCACCGCCTTCACGCTGATCTACGCGGTCGGCGGGACCACCGACGTACCCGTCCCCAAGGTCCTCACGGCCATGGTCGGCGTCCACGTCCTGATCGGCATCGGCGAGGCCGCGATCACCACCGCGACCGTCGGCGCCGTCATCGCCGTACGCCCCGACCTGGTGTACGGGGCACGGGGCCTGACCGCACCGCTCAGGCTGCGCGTCGGCGGCGAGCTGGTCGACGCGCCGGCCGCGCCGGTGGCGGCCCCGGCGCGCTCCACCCGCCCGGTGTGGGCCGCGGGCCTGGCCGCCGCCGTCGTCCTGGCCGGATTCGTCTCCTTCTACGCCTCCGCCAGCCCCGACGGCCTCGAAAAGGTCGCCGCCGACCAGGGCATCGACCGGAAGGCCGAGGACCACGCCGCCAAGGACTCGCCGCTCGCCGACTACGGCGTCCGCGGCGTCACGGACGCCCGCCTGTCCGGGGGGCTGGCGGGCACCATCGGCGTCGGTGCCACGGTCGTCGTCGGCACGGGCGTCTTCTGGGCGGTGCGCCGCCGCCGTACCGACGCGGCGGCGCCCGTGCGGGAAACCGTCTGACATGGGCGCCGGCCACACCCACAAGCTCCACCGGCACGGGCACTCGCCCGTGCACGAGCTGCCGCCGCACTGCAAGCTGGCCGCCGTCTTCTGCTTCGTCGTGGTGGTCGTCTCCACACCGCGCGAAGCGGTGTGGGCCTTCGGCCTGTACGCGCTGCTCCTCGCGGCGGTCGCGGCGGTCGCCCGCGTCCCGGCGGGCTTCGTCCTGCGGCGGCTCGTGATCGAGATCCCGTTCGTCGCCTTCGCGTTCCTGATGCCGTTCGTCGTCCCCGGCGAACAGACCCACCTGCTCGGCGTCCCCCTCTCCATCCCCGGCCTGTGGGACGCGTGGAACGTCCTGGCCAAGGGCACCCTCGGCGTCGCCGCCTCCGTCCTCCTCGCCGCCACCACCGAGCTGCGCGCCCTGCTGCTCGGCCTCCAGCGCCTGGGACTGCCGCCCCTCCTCGTCCAGATCGCCTCCTTCATGGTCCGCTACGGCGACGTCATCACCGACGAGATGCGGCGCATGTCCATCGCGCGGCGCTCACGCGGCTTCGAGGCCAGGGGCGTACGCCACTGGGGCGTCCTCGCCAAGTCGGCGGGCGCGCTCTTCATCCGCTCCTACGAGCGCGGCGAACGCGTCCACCTGGCCATGGTGAGCCGCGGATACGCCGGGACCGTGCCGGTCATCGACGAGGCCACCGCCACCCGTGCCCAGTGGACCTCGGCGGCGGCCCTCCCGCTCACCGCCCTGCTCATCTGTCTGCTGGGATGGACCCTATGACCACGTCGTCCCCGTCGTCCGTGCCGATGTCCTTCGTCCCGTCCCTGGAGGTCCGCGGCCTCGCGTACGCCTACCCCGACGGCCACCAGGCCCTCTTCGGCGTCGACCTGACCGTCGAGCGCGGTGAGCGCGTCGCGCTGCTCGGCCCCAACGGCGCCGGCAAGACCACGCTCGTCCTGCACCTCAACGGCATCCTCACCGGGGGCGTGGGAACGGTGACGGTCGCCGGACTGCCCGTCGAGAAGGCCAACCTCGCCGAGATCCGCCGCCGCGTCGGCATCGTCTTCCAGGACCCGGACGACCAGCTCTTCATGCCCACCGTCCGGGAGGACGTCGCCTTCGGTCCGGCCGCGGCCGGACTGCGCGGCCCCGAACTGGACGCTGTGGTGCACCAGGCGCTGACCCGGGTCGGCATGGCGGAGTACGCCGACCGGCCGCCGCACCACCTGTCGTTCGGGCAGCGGCGGCGCGTCGCGGTCGCCACCGTCCTCGCCATGGAGCCGGAGATCCTCGTCCTCGACGAGCCGTCGTCCAACCTCGACCCCGCCTCCCGCCGCGAACTCGCCGACATCCTGCGGTCGTTGGACGTCACCGTGCTGATGGTCACGCACGACCTGCCGTACGCCCTGGAGCTCTGTCCCCGCGCGGTCGTCCTCAGCGAGGGCGCCATCGCCGCGGACGCCCCCACCGCGCAGCTCCTCGCGGACGAGGAACTGATGCGCGAGCACCGCCTGGAGCTCCCCTTCGGCTTCGACCCGTCCTCCCGGCCGACCCGGAACCCGGCCTCGCGATAGCGCGTTGCACCATGGGTGTGACCGGTCGTCGATCGCGAGAGGGAGCGTGGGACGTGGACGTCCAGGGCACGGTGCAGGCGGGCTTCGAGCCGGTCAGGGACGCGTTCGTACGCAACTTCGAGCAGCGTGGTGAACGGGGCGCCGCCGTCGCCGTCTACCGGGACGGCCGCAAGGTCGTCGACCTGTGGGCGGGCACCCGGGACGTGGACGGCACCGCGCCGTGGGCCGTGGACACCGCGCAGATCGTGCGCTCGGCGACCAAGGGCGTGGCCGCCGCCGTGCCGCTGCTGCTGCACCAGCGCGGCCAGCTCGACCTGGACGCGCCGGTCGGCACGTACTGGCCGGAGTTCAAGGCGGCCGGCAAGGAGCGGGCGCTGGTGCGCCACCTGCTGGCGCACCAGGCGGGCGTCCCGGTCGTCGACCGCCCGCTCACCGTCGCCGAGGCCGCCGACCCGGACACCGCCATGGCAGCCGTCGCGGCCCAGGCGCCCGTCTGGGAGCCGGGCACCGACCACGGCTACCACGCCCACACGTACGGCTGGCTCCTCAGCGGCCTCGTCCGCCGCGTCACCGGCCGCACCCTGGGCCGCTGGGTCGCCGAGGAGATAGCCCGCCCGCTCGGTCTGGACCTGTGGATCGGACTCCCCGCCGACGAAGCGCACCGCGTCGGCCGCGTCGGCCGGGTCGAGGAGCCCCCGACAGCGGCGGGCGGCGGCCTCAGGCTCCGCCCGAAGCGCTCGGTCGCCGACGCCTACGCCGACCCGTCCTCCCTCACCCGCCGCGCCTTCGGGGCGATCGACCCGGCGCCGGACGAGAACGACCCGGCGTACCGCGCCGCCGAACTCCCCGCGTCGGCGGGCATCTCCACCGCCCGCGCCCTGGCCCGCTTCTACGCGGCGACCCTCGGCCCCGTCGACGGCCATCGCCTCTTCGCCCCGGCGACCCTCGCCATGGCCCGTACGGAGGAAGCCGTGGGCCCGGACCGGGTGCTGGTCGTCTCCACCCGTTTCGGCCTCGGCTACATGCTCCACGGCCCGGCGTGCCCGCTGCTGTCGCCCGGCTCCTTCGGCCACCCCGGACGCGGCGGGTCCCTCGGCTTCGCCGACCCGGCGTCGGGCATCGCGCTCGGTTACGTCACCAACGGCATGCGCAAGGGCGTCACGGCCGACCCGCGCGCCCAGGCGCTCATCCGCGCGGTCCGTGCGGCGATCCGCTGAGCCCGCCTTTAGGGTGTCCCTCATGGGTAACAACGTTTTCTTCGACATCACCATCGACGGCGAGCCGGCCGGCCGGATCGTCTTCAAGCTGTACGACGACGTCGTCCCCAAGACGGCGCGCAACTTCCGCGAGCTGGCCACCGGCCAGAACGGCTTCGGCTACGAGGGCTCCGGCTTCCACCGCATCATCCCGGACTTCATGCTCCAGGGCGGTGACTTCACCGCGGGCAACGGCACCGGCGGCAAGAGCATCTACGGCGAGAAGTTCGAGGACGAGAACTTCCAGCTCAAGCACGACCGCCCGGGCCTGCTGAGCATGGCGAACGCCGGCCGCAACACCAACGGCTCGCAGTTCTTCATCACGACGGTCGTCACCGACTGGCTCGACGGCAAGCACGTCGTCTTCGGCGAGGTCGTCGAGGGCATGGACCTGGTGAAGCGCATCGAGTCCCTCGGCAGCCGCGCCGGCACGCCGAGCGCGAAGGTCACCATCGCCACGTCCGGCACGGTCTGATCCCTCGCCCTGACGCACGGCACGAACACGGCACGGCACGCGGGACCCGTCCCGCGTGCCGTGCCGTGGCGTCTGCGTCCCCCCGGGGGGGTACGGCCGTCAGGCCACCGGCTGACCGGTGAGCAGGCCGAGGAGCTGGTCCATCTCGGCGCGCCAGATGCGGTGCACGTTCATCCGGGTGGGCTGTGGGCGCCCGGGGAGCTGGAAGCGGAACGAGCTCCATATGGCGTTGCGCTTCACATCGCCGATCATCCCCGCCACCTGGGCGGGCGGAAGGGCGAACTCGATCTCCTGAGGACGGTTGCTCATCCGGCTCGCCTTGTGGATGACCACGCTCTGCTCGGTCACGGTGATGAAGTAGTACGTCAGGAACGCCTGACCGATCAGACCGAGCATGCTCATCAGCCACACGCTCGGGCCCGCGACGGCCTGGATGGTGACGAGCGGCCGGTCGCCCGGGTTGGCCTGCGCGATGGCGGCTGCCACCTGCTCCTGAATGGTGGCCTTCTTGATGGCCATGGGTCCTCCACTGAGCGGAATATGCGCCCCCGCTTCGAGGGCACCGCAGAGTACCGCCCCGCGCTCACGGTCTGTCAGCCACCCACCGGGCGGGGCGGGAGGAGTGCTCACGGGCCGCCCGCCGGCGTGGTCGTACGCGTCCTGAGCCGGCGTCACCGCGCCTTGAGCACGGAGGCCACCAGCGGGCCCGCCGCGTCACCGCCGTGTCCGCCCGACTGGACGACCGCCGCGGCGGCCAGGTTGTCGGCGTACCCGGTGAACCAGCTGTTGGACGTGGACTGGGCGTCGACCTCCGCGGAGCCGGTCTTCGCGCCCTTGTCGGCCGTGCCGAGCCCCGACATGGCGGTCGCGGCGGTGCCGTTGCCGGTGGCCGCGGCGCGCATCATGTCGCGCAGGGCGCCCGCGACGGAGCCGGGGAGCGGCCGGGCGGTGGCCAGATCGCGGTCGTCCAGCGAGCGCGGCACGATGACGGGCTGGTGGAAGGACCCGCTCTTCACGGTGGCGGCGAGTGAGGCGACGTTGAGGGCGTTCATCGTGATCTTGCCCTGGCCGATGTACGAGGCCGCCGTCTCCGCCCCGCTGGACGGGGGCACGCTGCCGTCGGCGGACGGCACACCGGTGTTCCAGACCTCGCCGATGCCGAAGTACGCGCGGGCCGTGTCGCCCAGCGCCGTACCGGCGACGCCCTTGTCGTTCAGCGGTTTGACGGCCTTGATGAAGGCGGTGTTGCACGAGCGCCGGAAGCTGTCCCGCAGGGTGCCGCCGGGTATCTCGAAGTCGCGCAGGTTGTGGAAGGTTACGCCCTCCCAGGTGACGGTGGACGGGCACTCGACCGGGCTGTCGGGGCCCGAGGCCACGCCGTGGTCCAGCATCATCGCCGCCGTCACGATCTTCATCGTCGAGCCGGGCGCCTGCTGGCCCAGCATGGCGGTGTTGAACCCGTCGGCGGGGCTGTTCGCGACGGCCCGTATCGCGCCCGAACTCGGCTGGATCGCGACCACCGACGCCTGGCCGTACCGCCGCACCGCCCGTTCGGCGGCGGCCTGGACGCCCGCGTCCAGCGTGGTCGCCAGCTTGCCCGGCACGCCCTTGGAGAGCGTCAGGAGCGTCCGGTCGGCCGCGCCCTCGCCGGCGGCGTCGATCCACGTCTCGACGCCGGGCTTCCCGTCCGCCTCCGCGCCGTACTTCTTGCGCAGCTGGTCCAGGATCGGGCCGAGGGAGGGGTACTTCTCCGCCGTCAGCTCGACGCCGTTGTGGTCGACGGCCTTGACGGGCGGGTTCCGTGCCTCGCCGGTCCGCAGCGTGGTGCCCTCGGTGAGCTTCGGGTGGATCACCGCCGGCCGCCAGTCGACCAGCGGCCTGCCCGTCGTCACCCCCCGCACCACGGTGAGCTCCGAGGCGTACGCCCAGCGCTTCGACGCGCCGCCGTACGTCACCGTCGCGTCGACCGTGAACGGCACCTTGGTGCCCACCGGCCTGCCGGGGGTGATGACCGCCCGGGAGACGTGCGCCTCCTGACGGAACCCCCGCACGGCGGGCCCGGCGGTGGCGGCGGCGTTGGTCAGCTGCCCGGCCGTGTCGTCGTCGCCCTCCGCCCACGCCGCGAGGAAGTCCTTCGCGGTGCGCTCGACCTCCTCGGCCGTGACCGGCCCACGGCCCGCCCTGCCCTCCGCACCGGCGGCCTTGGTCGAGGCCGCGGTCGTCCCGGCCGTCAGGCCGTTCCACACGTTGTAGGCCCCGTACCCGACACCACCGACGACGACCGCGAACACGCTGCCGACGACGGCCGCCTTCGCTCCTCCGCGCATGCGTACCGTTCCCCCTCCCCGGGAACTTGCCTGAACACGTTCAAGCAAGTAACTCGCGCCACCCTAAAGGACAGCACTCACAAGGGAGACGGCCGTTACGGGAACGGAACCTCCGACGCGTGTCACACCCACGTATCCAGCCACATGCGCTCGCGCCAGTCGTCCATCGGGATCGACTGGCCCGTGTACAGCGGCCAGAAGTAGATGAAGTTCCAGATGATGAGCAGAACGAGCACCCCGGCCCCGACCGCTCCGATCGTCCGGCGCCGCTCCGCCGATCCCCGGGCGCCCGGCGGGCCGAGCACCGCCCCGAGCATCATCGCCACCGCCAGACACAGGAACGGCACGAACACCACCGCGTAGAAGAGGAAGATCGTCCGTTCCTGGTAGTGGAACCACGGCACCCACCCGGCCGCGATGGCGCACGCGATCGCCCCCGCCCGCCAGTCGCGCCGGAAGAACCAGCGCCACAGGACGTAGAGGACCGCGAAACACGCCGCCCACCACAGCAGGGGCGTACCGATCGCCAGCACCTCGCGCGCGCACTTCTCCGTCGCGTCCGCCGGGCAGCCGGCCACGCCCGCCGCCGGGTCCTCGTAGAAGTACGAGACGGGCCGGCCCAGCACGATCCAGCTCCACGGGTTCGAGTCGTACGTGTGACCCGACGTCAGCCCGACGTGGAAGGTGTACACCTCGGACTCGTAGTGCCACAGGCTGCGCCACCAGTCCGGGAACAGCCAGGACCACGCGCTGTCCCTGCCGTCCGTGGCCGCCCAGTTCCGGAAGTACCCCTTGTCCGTGAAGATCCAGCCGGACCAGGACACCAGGTACGTGACGATCGCCACCGGCACCGTCGAGACGAACGCCGGCACCAGGTCGCGCCGGGCCACCGCCGCGTACGGGCGGAAGGCACCCGCGGTGCGGCGCGCTCCCACGTCCCACAGGACCGTCATCACCCCGAACGCCGCCAGGATGTACAGGCCGTTCCACTTGGTGGCGCACGCCAGGCCCAGCGCCACCCCGGCGGCGATCCGCCACGGCCGCCACCCCAGGCGCGAGGTTTCCGCGACCGTCGCATCCGGCCGCAGCACCCCCTCCGCGTCCTCCGGCAGCGCCGCCGCGAGCCGCGCCCGCGCCCGGTCCCGGTCGATCAGCAGACACCCGAAGGCCGCCACCACGAAGAACATCACCACCAGGTCCAGCAGCGCGGCGCGGCTCATCACGAAGTGCAGCCCGTCCACGGCGAGCAGCGCGCCCGCCAGGCACCCCAGGAAGGTGGAGCGCAGCAGCCGCCGCCCGATCCGGCACAGCATCAGCACCGACAGCGTGCCGAGCACCGCCACCATGAACCGCCAGCCGAACGGATCGAAACCGAAGAGCCACTCCCCGAACCCGATCACCCACTTGCCGACCGGCGGGTGCACCACGTAACCCGGGTCCATGGGAACGGGCACCGCGTCGGGATTCCTCAGGATCGCCTTGTCGACGTCCTTCGGCCAGGCGCCCTCGTACCCCTGGTTGATCAGCGCCCAGGCGTCCTTCGCGTAATACGTCTCGTCGAATATCACCGCGTGCGGCCGGCCCAGGTTCCAGAACCGCAGAGTCCCCGCCACGAGCGCCACCAACAGCGGCCCGCCCCACGCCGAGAGGCGCACCAGCCGGTCCGCCGCCGTCGGCGGGACGCCGAGCACCGTCCACATCCGGTCCGAGGGCCGCGTGTACGGGGGCACCAGCCGCTCCCGCAGGCCGATCACCGGCCGCGAGGCGTAGCCGAAACGGCGCAGACGCCGCTGCCAGGAGGACTGACTCCTGAGATCCGCGGCGTCCTGCCCGCGCAGGGGCTTCTGAGCAGTACTGGTCACCGCGCCATCGTAGGGAACGCGCCTGTGCGCGTCGCTTGTCCGGGCTGCGAGGATGGCACCTGTGACAGGAACGGTGACCGGAACGCTCGTACTCGCAGGAACCCCGATCGGTGATGTCGCGGACGCCCCGCCGCGGCTGGCCGCCGAGCTGGAGACCGCCGACATCATCGCCGCGGAGGACACCCGGCGGCTGCGCCGGCTGACGCAGGCGCTGGGCGTGCACACGCGCGGCCGGGTCGTGTCGTACTTCGAGGGCAACGAGTCGGCCCGTACGCCCGAGCTGGTCGAGGCGCTCGCGGGCGGGTCGCGCGTCCTGCTCGTCACCGACGCGGGCATGCCGTCCGTCTCCGACCCCGGCTACCGGCTGGTCGCCGCGGCCGTGGAACGCGACATCAGGGTGACCGCCGTGCCCGGCCCCTCCGCGGTGCTGACGGCGCTCGCGCTGTCCGGGCTGCCCGTGGACCGGTTCTGCTTCGAGGGGTTCCTGCCGCGCAAGGCGGGCGAGCGGCTCGGCCGGCTGCGCGAGGTCGCGGACGAGCGGCGCACGCTCGTCTACTTCGAGGCGCCGCACCGGCTCGACGACACGCTCGCCGCGATGGCCGAGGTGTTCGGCGAGGACCGGCGCGCCGCCGTGTGCCGCGAGCTGACCAAGACGTACGAGGAGGTCCGGCGCGGCGGCCTCGGCGCCCTGGCGCGGTGGGCCGCCGACGGCGTACGCGGCGAGATCACGATCGTCGTGGAGGGCGCCGCGGACACCGGCCCCGGCGAACTCGACGCCGAGGAGCTGGTCCGCAGGGTGCGCGTGCGCGAGGAGGCGGGGGAGCGGCGCAAGGAGGCGATCGCCGCCGTCGCCGCCGAGACGGGACTGCCCAAGCGGGAGGTCTTCGACGCCGTCGTGGCGGCGAAGAACGCGGAACGGGCGGGCGGGCCCACCGGTCGGTAAAGGACTATCGTAAAAAAACAAAGAACAGACCGCGCGGCAGGCCTTTCGGCATGGGAAGCCTCAAAACCGGTCCATTTCTCGACATGCGCCGATGCGCTCCCGCCGGTAAAGGCGTCCACTGGCAGCAGTGGAAAGGAGCTGGCATGAGCGAGACCACAAGCACTCCTCCAGTGGCCCACGAGGCGTACTCCTTCGCCTGTATGAAGTGCGGATACGGCTGGGAGCAGGCGTACGACATCGAGCACCACACGGACTCCCGCGGTCAGGGGTTCGTGGTCTACAGAGCCGACGGGCACCGGGTCCCCTCACCGCTCTCCCACCCCACCTGCCCCAACTGCGAGTCGCACCGGCTGCGCATCATGCGCCCGGGCCGGGTCTCCTCGGTGCTGGACCTGATGGCGCAGGCGACGCCGGAGCCGAGGAAGAGCACCTCCCCCGCCGCCGAGCCGGTGTCCGCGGCAGGGCCCATTGGGCAGGAGGCCCGGAAGGAGCCCCCGACGGCGGAGGAGCCGGCACCGCGGGAGCCGCACCACTGGCACCTCTCCGACCTGCTGCGCCACTGGCACCGCACCTGAGCGGCCCTCCGGCCCTCGTACGATCGGGGGCATGAGTTCGAAGGACGCTCCGCCGCCGCTGCCCGAGCCCGTCGGGGTGCCGGTCGCCGATTCGCACACCCACCTCGACATGCAGTCCTCCACCGTGGAGGAGGCCCTCGCCAGGGCCGCGGCCGTCGGTGTCGACACCGTCGTCCAGGTCGGCTGCGACCTGAAGGGTTCGCGCTGGGCGGCGGAGACGGCCGCCGCGTACGCGCAGGTGCACGCCGCCGTGGCCCTGCACCCCAACGAGGCGCCGCGCATCGTCCTCGGGGATCCCGACGGCTGGTCGCGGCAGGGCGCCCGCGAGGGCGGCGGCGACGCGGCCCTCGACGACGCGCTCGCCGAGATCGACCGGCTCGCCGCGCTCCCGGAGGTCAAGGCCGTCGGCGAGACCGGCCTGGATTACTTCCGTACCGGCGCGGAGGGGATGGCCGCGCAGGAGCGCTCCTTCCGCGCCCACATCGAGATCGCCAAGCGGCACGGCAAGGCCCTCGTCATCCACGACCGCGAGGCGCACGCCGACGTCCTGCGCGTCCTCGCCGAGGAGGGCGCCCCGGAGCGGACCGTCTTCCACTGCTACTCGGGTGACGCCGACATGGCCCGCGTCTGCGCCGACGCCGGGTACTTCATGTCCTTCGCCGGCAACGTCACCTTCAAGAACGCCCAGCCGCTGCGCGACGCGCTCGCCGTCGCCCCGCTGGACCTGGTCCTCGTCGAGACGGACGCGCCGTTCCTGACGCCCGCGCCGTACCGCGGACGGCCCAACGCGCCGTATCTCGTTCCGATCACGGTGCGTGCGATGGCGGCGGTGCGGGGCATCGACGAGGAAGCCATGTCGACGGCGATCGCCGTCAACACCGCGCGCGCCTTTGATTACTGACCGATCACGATGACCGGCCGCGGCGCAGGGTAACGGTACGACGCTCCGTAGTCGAGTCGCTTTGGAGAGTGACGTACCCTCCGCTAGGGTCCCGGCCTCGTGACCACCTCGCAGGCCCGCCACCGAGCCCCCGCCGGCCTCCCCTCCGCGCCGCCCGCGCCGGGCCCCGCGCCGGAGGCCGCCCCGGCGCCCGCGCACCACGGCCTGCCCCAGCAGGGGGCCGGATCCGTCGTCGACCCCGAGGCGCCCACCCTCGCCGCCCTGCCCGCCGGCGGCCGGGCCCGGGCCCGCCGGGCCCGCCGGCGCCGCGCCACCGGGCCCGGCGGGCCCGACGGGCTGCGGCGCCTCGTCCCCCAGGCGCTCGTCGTCGCCTTCCTGGCCGGCGGCACCAGCGCGTTCGTCGCCAGCGACAAGGCCGTCCGGCTCAGCGTCGACGGCGTACCGCGCACCATGCACACCTTCGCCGACGACGTCTCCGAGCTCCTGGCCGACGAGAACCTGGACATCGGCGCGCACGACCTCGTCGCCCCCGCCCCCGGCACCGCCCTCGCCAGCGGCGACGAGATCGTCGTCCGCTACGGCCGCCCCGTCGCCCTCACCCTCGACGGGCAGCGCCGCCGGATCTGGACGACCGCCCGCACGGTCGACGAGGCGCTGCGCCTGCTCGGGGTGCGCGCGGAGGGCGCCCACCTGTCGGTCCCCCGCTCCGCCGCCATCCCACGGCACGGGCTCACCCTCGCCGTGCGCACCGAACGCACCGTGACCTTCATGGCCGACGGCCGCGAGCGCACCATCCGCACCAATGCCGCCACCGTCCGCGAGGCCGTCGAGGAGGCAGGCATCACCCTCAGCGGCGAGGACACCACCTCCGTACCGCCCGGCAGCTTCCCCCGCGACGGCCAGACGATCACCGTCCTGCGGATCACCGGCTCCGAGGAGGTGGCCGAGGAGCCCATCCCGTACGCGGTGGAACGGGTCCACGACCCGTCCCTGTACCGGGGCACCGAGGTCGTCGAACGCCAGGGCCGCACCGGCGCGCTCCGCGTCACCTACGCCGTGCGCACGGTCAACGGCGTCCGCCAGACGCCCCGCAGGATCGCCGAGGAGGTCGTACGGGAACCGGTCACCCAGCTGGTGAAGGTCGGCACCATGCCCAGGCCCGCCTCCGTCGCCGGCGCCGACCACCTCGACTGGGACGCCCTCGCCCGGTGCGAGTCCGGCGGCCGGCCCGACGCCGTCGACGCCTCAGGCACGTACGGCGGGCTGTACCAGTTCGACGCCGGCACCTGGCGGGCCCTCGGCGGACACGGCGTCCCCCAGGACGCCCCGGCCTCCGAACAGACATACCGGGCGAAGAAGCTCTTCGTGCAGCGGGGGCCGAGTCCGTGGCCGCACTGCGGCCGTAGGCTGTATCGGTGAGCACCACTGATCCCGACGCACTCCTCGGCCCCGCCGACATCCGTGAACTGGCCGCGGCGCTGGGCGTACGCCCCACCAAGCAGCGCGGCCAGAACTTCGTCATCGACGCCAATACCGTCCGGCGGATCGTGCGGACCGCCGAGGTGCGTCCCGAGGACGTCGTCGTCGAGGTCGGGCCCGGCCTCGGCTCACTGACCCTGGCCCTGCTGGAGGCGGCGGACCGGGTGATCGCGGTCGAGATCGACGACGTCCTGGCGGGCGCCCTGCCGGCCACCATCGCCGCCCGCATGCCCGCGAGGAAGGACCGGTTCTCCCTCGTGCACTCCGACGCGATGCACGTCCAGGAGCTGCCGGGACCGGCGCCCACCGCGCTCGTCGCGAACCTCCCGTACAACGTCGCCGTGCCCGTCCTGCTGCACATGCTGGAGCGCTTCCCGACCATCGAGCGCACCCTCGTCATGGTCCAGGCCGAGGTCGCCGACCGGCTCGCCGCCCGGCCCGGCAACAAGGTGTACGGCGTGCCGTCGGTCAAGGCCAACTGGTACGCGCAGGTCAAGCGCGCCGGCGCCATCGGGCGCAACGTCTTCTGGCCCGCGCCGAACGTCGACTCCGGCCTCGTCTCCCTCGTCCGCCGCTCCGAGCCGGTCAGGACCACCGCGTCGCGGCAGGACGTCTTCGCGGTCGTCGACGCCGCCTTCGCGCAGCGCCGCAAGACCCTGCGCGCCGCGCTGGCCGGCTGGGCCGGATCACCGGCCGCCGCGGAGGCCGCGCTGGTCGCCGCGGGCGTCTCCCCGCAGGCGCGGGGCGAGTCCCTCACCGTCGAACAGTTCGCCCGCATCGCGGAGGCCAAGGCAGCGTGACCGAGAGCATCACCGTACGGGTCCCGGCGAAGGTCAACGTCCAGCTCGCGGTCGGCGCCGCGCGCCCCGACGGCTTCCACGACCTGGCCAACGTCTTCCTCGCCGTATCGCTGTACGACGAGGTGACGGCGACCCCGGCCGACCGGCTGCGGATCACCTGCTCCGGCCCGGACGCCGGGCAGGTGCCGCTGGACGCCTCCAACCTCGCCGCGCGGGCGGCCGTCGCCCTGGCCGACCGGCACGGCATCGCCCCGGACGTCCACCTCCACATCGCCAAGGACATCCCCGTGGCGGGCGGCATGGCGGGCGGCAGCGCCGACGGCGCGGGCGCGCTGCTCGCGTGCGACGCCCTGTGGAACACCGGCGCCTCCCGCGACGAGCTCCTCGACATCTGCGCCGAGCTGGGCAGCGACGTGCCCTTCAGCCTCATCGGCGGGGCCGCCCTGGGCACCGGGCGGGGCGAGCGGCTGACGCCGCTGGAGGTCGGCTCCGCCTTCCACTGGGTGTTCGCGGTGGCGGACGGCGGCCTGTCGACGCCCGCGGTGTACGGCGAGTTCGACCGCCTCACGGCCGGCACCGACGTCCCGCCCCCGGCCGCGGCGCCCGCGCTGCTGGACGCCCTGCGCACCGGTGACGCGACCGCCCTGGCCGGCGCCCTCGCCAACGACCTCCAGCCCGCCGCCCTGTCGCTGCGCCCGTCGCTCGCCGACACCCTGGCGGCCGGCACGGGCGCGGGCGCCCTGGCGGGCCTGGTCTCCGGTTCGGGCCCGACGACCGCGTTCCTGGTGAAGGACGCGGACGCGGCGGACGCGGTGGCCGCCGCCCTGCTCGCCTCGGGCACCTGCCGCACGGCCCGCGTGGCGACGTCCCCGGCGCCGGGGGCGACCGTGGTGTGACGCCCGGCCCGGGCGCGCTGCCGGCAGCAGCCGTGCGCCCCGGGACCCGGCGCGGGGCGTCGCGGGTCAGGAGCCGAGCGTCAGCGTCTTCTTCGCCAGCTCGTACGCCGGCAGCATCGCCCTGTGCTCGGCCGAGTCCAGCCCGCCCAGGTGCAGGACCACGGGTCCGCCCGGTGTCACGACGGCGAACGCCCGCTCGCTCTTGGGCTCGTCGAGGAACTCGCCGGTGATCTCGTACGTGACCTCCGTCGCCGCCAGGCCACCCGAAGTGGTCTCGCGGTAGCGGACCTTGCCCGCCTCCTTCTCGGCGCCCACGAAGGCCTCCAGCGCCGTGCGGGCGGTGCCGCCCTTCCCGGTGCCGGTCCAGACGCGGATGAACCCGATGTGCCCCGCGGGCTTCGCGTCGACCTCGCACACCAGGGTGACCGTGCCCTGCTTCGCCAGGTCCCCGAACTCCGGGTCCTCGGCCACCGTCACCTTCTCCGCCGTCCAGTGCCGCGCCGTCTCGAACGACACGGGCAGCACGCACGGTGTGCCGGCGGCCCCGAGCCGCTCGCCCCTGGCGGGCACCGTCGGCGACGCCGTGGCGGAGGGTGCCGGCGTCCCGCCCGTCGCGCCCTTGCCCGCCGCGTCCTTGCCCGCCGCGTCCTTGCCCGCCGCGTCCGGCTCCGCCGAACAGCCCGCGAGCGTCAGTCCCGCGACCATCGCGCACACCGCGCCCCGCACCCCGTACCGCCCCATGACGTCCCCGCCCCCCGCTCGATCGACCGCCGCACGTTACCCCACCGGGAACGCGCCCTCCCCGTCCGGTTCGAAACCGTGATCGATCGCGGGGCGCTGCCGCACCGTCCGCGGCGGCTACCCTGGTAGGTCGGCCCGTCCCCCCGTACAGGAGTGAAATGGCAGTCAACCTCGTCAATGTCGAGGCAGTCAGCAAGGTGTACGGCACCCGTGCCCTGCTCGACGGTGTGTCCCTCGGCGTCTCCGAGGGGGACCGGATCGGTGTCGTCGGGCGCAACGGGGACGGCAAGACCACCCTCATCCGGATGATCGCCAAGCTGGAGGAGAGCGACACCGGGCGGGTCACGCACAGCGGCGGACTGCGGCTCGGGGTGCTCACGCAGCACGATTCGCTCGACCCCGCCGCCACCGTCCGGCACGAGGTCATCGGCGACCTCGCCGACCACGAGTGGGCCGGCAGTGCCAAGATCCGCGACGTGCTCACCGGGCTCTTCGGCGGGCTCGATCTCCCCGGCTTCCCGCAGGGCCTCGACACGGTCATCGGGCCGCTCTCCGGCGGCGAACGGCGGCGCATCGCGCTCGCCAAGCTGCTCATCGCCGAGCAGGACCTGATCGTTCTCGACGAGCCGACGAACCACCTGGACGTCGAGGGCATCGCCTGGCTCGCCAAGCACCTCCGGGCACGCCGCTCCGCCCTCGTCTGCGTCACCCACGACCGGTGGTTCCTCGACCAGGTCTGCACGCGGATGTGGGACGTGCAGCGCGGCGCGGTCCACGAGTACGAGGGCGGCTACTCCGACTACGTCTTCGCGCGCGCCGAGCGCGAGCGGATCGCCGCCACCGAGGAGACCAAGCGGCAGAACCTGATGCGCAAGGAGTTGGCCTGGCTGCGGCGCGGCGCCCCCGCCCGTACGTCCAAGCCGCGCTACCGCATCGAGGCCGCCAACGAGCTCATCGCCGACGTGCCGCCGCCCCGCGACACCAGCGAGCTGATGAAGTTCGCCAACGCCCGGCTCGGCAGGACCGTCTTCGACCTGGAGGACGTGACCGTCACCGCCGGGCCCAAGATGCTGCTCAAGCACCTGACCTGGCAGCTCGGCCCCGGCGACCGCGTCGGCCTGGTCGGCGTCAACGGCGCCGGCAAGACCTCCCTGCTGCGCGCCCTCGCCGAGGCCGCCACCACCCACGGCGAGAAGCAGCCGGCCGGCGGGCGGATCGTCGTCGGGAAGACGGTGCGGCTCGCGTACCTCTCGCAGGACGTCGCCGAACTGCCGCCCGCCCTGCGCGTGCTGGAGGCCGTCCAGCAGATCCGCGACCGCGTCGACCTCGGCAAGGGCCGGGAGATGACGGCCGGGCAGCTGTGCGAGCAGTTCGGCTTCACCAAGGAGAAGCAGTGGACGCCCGTCGGCGACCTGTCCGGTGGTGAGCGACGCCGGCTGCAACTGCTGCGGCTGCTGATGGACGAGCCGAACGTCCTGTTCCTGGACGAGCCGACCAACGACCTCGACATCGAGACCCTCACCCAGCTGGAGGACCTCCTCGACGGCTGGCCCGGCTCGATGGTCGTCATCTCCCACGACCGGTTCTTCATCGAGCGGACGACGGACAAGACGTTCGCGCTGCTCGGCGACGCCACGCTGCGGATGCTGCCGCGCGGTATCGACGAGTACCTGGAGCGGCGCGAGAGGATGATCGAGGCGGCCACCCCCGCCCCGGCGCCCGCCCCCGCCAAGGACAGGTCCGCGGGGGACTCCCGCGCCGCGAAGAAGGAGCTGCAGAAGATCGAGCGCCAGCTCGACAAGGTCTCCGAGAAGGAGAGCAAGCTCCACGCCCAAATCGCCGAAAACGCCACGGACTTCGAGAAGGTGGCGAAACTGGACGCGGAGCTCCGCGAACTGGCCTCCCAGCGGGAGGACTTGGAGATGCGCTGGCTGGAACTGGCCGAGGACGCATAGCAGGCGACGGTGCGCGGCGAAGGCGTGGAGCGCGGATAACGAGGGCGTCACAGGCCGGTCCTCCCTTGGGAACAGGGGCGGACCGGCCCCTTTCGTGCCGTAGTCGAGTGATAGAAAGAAGCCCCGCTCGACTCACGCAACACTGCGGAATCCGTGTCCGATTCGCTCCATTCCGGCGGTACGTGCGTGCCGGAATCGCGGGGGAGGCCGGTCGGTCACCGGACCGCACGAAGGGGGAAGCGCTGATGACTCAGCCGCCCAGCCAGCAACCGCCGCAGGGGGGCGGCTTCGGGTCTCCTCAGGACCCGCAGCAGAGTTTCCCGCAACCGCCGGCCCAGCCGCCGGGTCAACCCCCGGTCCCCCCGGCCCAGCCCCCGGCGCCGCCGCAGATGCCGCCCGCCCAGCCCCCGGCGCCGCCCGCCCAGCCCCCGGCCGGCCAGCCGGGGTACGGCCCTCAGCAGCCCGGCGCCCAGCCCGGGTACGGCTACCCGCAGGCGCCGGGGCAGCAGCCCGGACCGTACGCCCAGCAGCCCGGACCGTACGCCCAGCAGCCGGGACCGTACGGGCAGCAGCCGGGACCGTACGGGCAGCAGCCCGGGCCCTACGGCGGTTACCCCGCCCCCGGACAGCCGCAGCCCCAGTACCCCGGCGCGCCCGTGTCCGGGCCCGGCAACGGAGGTCGAGGCCCCTTCAAGGGCAAGCCCGGTGTCATCATCGGCGCCGCGGTCGCCGCCCTCCTCGTCATCGGCGGCGGCACCTGGTTCGCCCTCAGCGGTGACGACGGCGGCACCCCCGAGCCGGACGCCAAGGGCAGCAGCGCCGCACCGGACCCGACAGGCTCCGGCGACGTCGACGTCGACGAGGGCGACGGCAGCGGCGGCGGTCGCGACGCCGGCGACGACCTCAACGCCGGGCGCCAGGCGGGCGAGGCCAAGGTCGACTTCCTGGTGACCAACGACGTGGACCTGCCGCGCAACGGCGCCGACGTGTTCGGCCCGTGGGTCGTCGGCGACACCGTCGTCAAGGCGATGTACAAGAGCGTCGCCGGGTACGGGGCGGCCGACGGCAAGAAGAAGTGGGAACTGCCCTTCACCACCGAGGTGTGCGCCGCCCCGGTCACGCCCGGCACCTCCGGCGCGATCGTCATCGGCATCAACGACCGCCCCGGCGACAAGGGCGACTGCACCCAGCTCCAGCAGGTCGATCTCAAGACCGGCAAGGCCGGCTGGAAGCAGGGCATCACCAAGGGCACGGGCTTCAACTCGTTCTCCGACATCACGCTCGCCATCAGCGGCGACACCGTGACGGCCGCGGGCACCAACAACTCCTTCGGCTACTCCCTCTCCACCGGCAAGCAGCTGTTCTCCACACCGGCCGACGGCTGCAAGCCGTTCGCCTTCGCGGGCGGCCCCAAGCTCATCGCCGCCGCCGCGTGCCGCACCGGCAGCGCCGAGACGGTGCAGCACCAGGTCAGCGAGGTCGACCCGAAGACCGGCAAGCCGAAGTGGTCGTACGCGCTGCCCGCGAACTGGGAGGCCGACAAGGTCTACTCCGTCAGCCCGCTGGTCATCTCCACGATCCAGCGCAAGGAGAAGAAGTGGTCCGTCATCGCGCTGACGGACACGGGCAAGCTCCGGTCCACCCTCAACGGCGGCCAGGACAAGTTCCAGCCCCGCTGCGGCGGCACCTTCGTCATCTTCGGCAAGAACCTGCAGGGCTGCACCGGCGTCGCCGCCGACGCGAGCACCTTCTACATGTCGACCGAGCCCACCACCCTCACCAGGGGCACCAACCACGTGGTGGCGTTCGACCTCAGCACCGGCAAGCCCAAGTGGCGCGCCACCGCCGGTCCGGAGAAGACCATGACCCCGCTGCGTATGGAGGGCGGTGACGTCCTGGTCTACATGGAGGGCTCCTTCGACAGGGGCGGCGCGGTCGCCACGCTCGCCCCGACGGGCGGCAGCCCGAAGGTCCTCCTCCAGCACCCGGCGTCCACGGCGGAGATCGAGCGCGACTTCTACTCCCCGAAGTACGCCTACGCCGACGGCCGCTTCATCATCGCCGCAGGCCGGGTCAGCGCCCGCAACGACGCCGAGGAGAAGCAGACGAAGACGATGATGGCCTTCGGCAAGTGATGACCGGCCCCACCCCTCCGGAACAAGGGCCGTACGGTTCGCTCAACCCGTACGGCGGAGGCCGGCTGCCCGAACCGCAGCCGTCCCCGCCGTCCGGCGCCGGCCCCGGACACAAGCGCGGGACCGCGGCGCTCCTCGCCGCGGTCCTCGCCGCGCTGCTTGAAGGGCACCAACCAGATCGTGACGTTCGACCTCGACACCGGGAAGGTCGTGCGCCGTGTCCCGGCGCCGGCGGAGCGGACCCATCCGCTGCGGATGTCGGGCGCCGACCTGCTCGTCGTGGTCGAGCCGTCCTTCCAGGGCAAGGGCGGGGCGCTCGCGTCCGTCGCGCCGGGGCGACCTCGGTGCGCGTGCTGCTCCAACTCCCGGCGTCCAGCGCCAAGTCGCACCGGATGATGGACGCGCCCGACGCCCTGTACGAGAACGGTCGCCACACCATCGTGACGAGCGGTGTCACCGCCGCCAACGACGCAGATGAGAAGAAGAGGGAGACGATCATGTCGTTCTCCGCGAATCGGACCCCAGAGGTGCCCACACCATGACCCAGCCCCCACCGCCACCGCCGAACCAGCCCCCGGGCCAGCCGCCGAACCAGCCTCCCGGCCAGCCGCCGCAGGGTGGCTTCGGCGCCCCGCAGGACCCCCCGCCCGGCTTCGGCGCCCCCACACCGCCGCCGCAGAACCCGGCGTACGGCTACCCCCAGGCACCCCAAACGCCCCCGCCCGCCCAGCCCCCGGGCTACGGCTACCCGCAGGCCCCGGGCCAGTACCCCGGCCAGCCGCCCGCCCAGGACCCGTACGGCCAACAGCCCTACGGCCAGCAGCCCTACGGCCAGCAACAGTACGGCTACGGCTACCCGGCCGCCGCTCCCGTGCCGCCGCCCGCGCCCGCCAAGAAGCTGTCCACCCAGATGCAGATCATCATCGCCGCGGCCGTCGCCGTGGCCCTGGTCATCGCGGGTGGTGTCTGGTACGCGACCAGCGGCGGCGAGAGCGGCAGGAACGACGACCCCAAGGGCAGCGCCGGCACGTCCGGCCAGGGCGGTCAGGGCGGCGACACGGCCCAGGACGGCGCCGGCAAGGAGATGGCGCCGGCCAACCCCGCGTCCAAGGTCGCCTTCCAGATGCCCCACCCCAAGGTCGTCGACCTGACCCCGATGGACGGCTCCTGGCTCACGGACAAGGCGTACGTGAAGACCGGTGTCAACTCGGTCGTCGCGTACGACCTCGACAAGGGCACCCCGCTGTGGACCCTCCCGCTCCCGGGCCAGGTCTGCGCGGCGTCACGGCACGTCAAGGACAACAAGACGGCGATCGTCTTCGAGGCCACCAAGCGCGTCCCGCCGAAGAACTACCAGCCGTGCACCGAGGTCGGCGCCATCGACCTGGCCACCGGCAAGCTGCTGTGGAGCAAGTCCGTCACGGGCGGCCAGGCCGGTGACGACAAGGCCCGCTTCACCGAGGTCACCGTCGGCGCCGGCACGGTCGCCGCGGGAGGCACGGACGGCGGCGCGGCCTGGGACCTGATCACGGGCAAGGAGTACTGGAAGCCCCAGGTCAACGCCGAGCAGTGCTACGACATGGGCTACGGCGGCGGCGAGGGCCTCGTCGCGGCCCGCAAGTGCGGCCCGTACGAGCAGCAGTACGTCATCATCCAGAACCTGAACCCCACCACCGGCGCGCCGATCTCGCAGTTCAAGATGCCCGCCGGGGTCGAGTACGCGAGCGTCGTCTCCACCAAGCCGCTGGTCGTCGCGGCCGACGTCGGCGACACCGCCGGTGACGGCTCCGGCATCTCGGACTTCTTCTCCCTCGACGAGAAGACCGGCAAGCTGAAGGTCAAGATCGCGGCGAACGCCGAACGGTTCGCGGCCGAGTGCGGTTCGACCGAGGTCGAGTCCTGCATCAAGGTCGTCATCGGCAACGGCCGGATCTACCTGCCCACCGAGGAGCACGAGGGCACCGGCGAATACGGCCAGACCAACGAGATCGTCTCGTTCGACCTCACCACCGGCAAGCCCACCAGCGACAAGGCCGACGCCGGCGACCGGTACTCGATGTTCCCGCTGCGCATGGACGGCGGCAACATCATCGCGTACAAGGAACCGCCGTACGACAAGGGCGGCCAGGTCGTCAGCATCGACGGCGCCACCTTCAAGCAGACCGTGCTGATGGAGAACCCCGCCGAGGAGTCGGTGCGCCGCGCCGAGTCCAGCTTCTCGCTCGACCACGCGGAGATCCGCTTCGGCGCCGGGCGGCTGTTCATCTCGGAGACCAACGTGTCCGAGCCGAGATCGTCGGCCAACGACAAGCAGTACTTCGTGCTGGCCTACACCACCCACTGACGCCTGCCGCACGACCGTTGTACGGCCCGGCACATCGCTCGCCCGATGTGCCGGGCCGTCAGCATGAAGCCCCGGACGTAGCCCTGATTGGCGAAGAATTCGACATCCTGAGGGGCTTTTGACCACCAGGGGGCGCGCGACGTCGAACAAGCGTGTAGCTTGCCGGGTCAACAGTGCCGGGGGCGGCGGGGGGCCGGTCCCCGGGGGGATGGGGATGCTCGATGGGCGTGCGGCTCATGGTGGTCGACGATCACAGACTGCTCGCCGAGGCGCTGGCCTCGGCGCTGAAACTGCGCGGGCACCGGGTGCTCGCGGCGGCGGCCCCGGCCGCCGGGGCGGCCGAGCTGGTGGTGAACCGGGCGCCCGAGGTGTGTCTGCTGGGGACGGCGGCACCGGCCGAGCCGGGCGTCTTCGACCCGATCGTCCGCATCAAGCGGGACCGCCCCCAGGTGGCGGTCGTGGTGCTGGGGCCGGTGCCGAGTCCCCGCGGCATCGCGGCGGCGTTCGCGGCGGGCGCCTCCGGCTACGTACGCCATGACGAGCGCATCGAGGGCGTCGAGCGGGCGATGCTCAAGGCGAGGGCGGGTGAGGCGGCGGTGTCGCCGCAGCTGCTCCAGGGCGCGTTCACCGAGCTGCTGAACCCGGCCGCGCAACCCGACGACGAGGGGCAGCGGCTGCTGCGGCTGCTCACGCCGCGCGAGGTCGAGGTGCTCGTACGGGTCGCGGAGGGTGACGACACCCGGCTGATCGCGGCGGGGATGAACATCGCGCCGAGCACCGCCCGGACGCATGTGCAGCGCGTGTTGATGAAGCTGGGGGTGGGCTCGCGGCTGGAGGCCGCCGCGCTCGCCGCCCGCACCGGTCTGCTGGACCGCGCCCCCCGCCCACCCGGCGGACCGCTCCCCGGCTGACCCCACCCGGGCCCCACCCCTCGCGCCGGCCCGCCCGCCTGCTTGCCGGACCGGCCCACCCGGCTCGCTCCTCGGCTCCGCCCGGGCCCACTCCTCGCGCCGGTCCCGCCCGCCCGGCTCCGCTCTGCGGGTCTGCCCGGGCCCGCCCAGGTCGGCTCGGCGGGTTCGCCGGGCCCACTCCTCGGCTCCGCCCGGGCCCACTCCTCCCGCTGGGCCCGCCCGGCTCGCTCCTCGGCTTCGCCCGGGCCCACTCCTCCCGCCGGTCCCGCCCGCCCGGCTCTGCTCTGCGGGTCTGCCCGGGCCCGCCCAGGTCGGCTCGGCGGGTTCGCCGAGGCCGCCCCTCGGCTCCGCCCGGGCCCACTCCTCCCGCCGGGCCCACCCGGGCCCACTCCTCGGCCCCGCCCGGGCTCACTCCTCGCGCCGGTCCCGCCCGCCCGGCTCTGCTCTGCGGGTCTGCCCGGCCCCGCCCAGGTCGGCTCGGCGCGTTCACCGGGGCCGCCCCTCGGCCCCGCCCGGGCCCGCCCCGGGGGCCTGCCGACTTTCACCCGCCCCCGCCCGGGCCCGCCCGGGGGGCCTGCCGACTTCACCCGCCCCCGCTCGGCCGTCCGCCCCTCCGGGGCGCAGTCGGTCCCGCCCTGATCAGGTGACCCGCCTGCCGGACGGCCGGCGGGGCTCTTCCGCGCCCGCCCCGTCCGCGGCGCGTCCGGCGTCCGTCCGTCCGGCCGGACCGGCCCCTCGGCACCCACGCCCGGCCCGCACCCACCCCCCACCGGCCGAAGGCGCACGCACGCCGAAAGCGCTCCCTCGGCGCACGCCACCGGCGGCCCGTTGACGCGCGCTGTTGAGGTGTGGTTGTTTGTGTTCGGTTCTGTTGGTTGGTATGCCTGAGGAGTCCCGGAGTGAAGAAGACGTCGACCCGGCTGGCCGACGGGCGCGAGCTGGTCTACTACGACTCACGGGACGACGTCGTACGCGACGCCGTCGACCGGCGACCGCTCGACCCGATCTCCACCACGTCCGAGATCCGCCACGACCCGCTCCTCGGTGACGCGGTCGCCATCGCCTCCCACCGCCAGGGACGCACCTACCACCCGCCCGCCGACGAGTGCCCCCTGTGCCCCTCGCGGGACGGCCGGCACAGCGAGATCCCCGACGGCGACTACGACGTCGTCGTCTTCGAGAACCGCTTCCCCTCCCTCGCCGGGGACGCCGGACGCTGCGAGGTCGTCTGCTTCACCTCCGACCACCACGCCTCGTTCGCCGACCTCACCGAGGAGCAGGCCGCGCTCGTCCTGGAGGCCTGGACCGACCGCACCGCCGAACTGGCCGAGCTGCCAGGGGTGGAGCAGGTGTTCTGCTTCGAGAACCGCGGCGCCGAGATCGGCGTCACCCTCGGCCATCCGCACGGGCAGATCTACGCGTACCCCTTCACCACCCCCCGCACGGCGCTGATGCTCCGCTCGCTCCACGACCACCGCGCCGCCACCGGCCGCAACCTCTTCGACGACCTCGTCGCCCGCGAACGCGCCGACGCCGAACGGGTGGTGCTGGAGAGCGACGAGTGGGTGGCCTTCGTGCCGTACGCCGCGCACTGGCCGTACGAAGTGCACCTCTACCCCAAGCGCCGCGTACCCGATCTGCGCGCCCTGGACGAGGCGGCCGGCGCCGAGTTCCCGGCCGTCTACCTCGAACTCCTGCGGCGCTTCGACCGGATCTTCGATGGGCGGGGTGGAGGGAGGGAAGGCGGGGGCGAGCCGCCGACGCCGTACATCGCCGCCTGGCACCAGGCACCGTTGCGCGACGCCGGGCGCGACGACTTCGCCCTGCATCTCGAGCTTTTCACCATCCGCCGTACTTCCGGCAAGCTGAAGTTCCTCGCGGGCTCCGAGTCCGGCATGAGTGTGTTCATCAACGACGTGCCGCCGGAGGCCGCGGCCCGCCGACTGCGAGAGGTAGCGACCAAGTGAGCAAGTATCTGGTGACGGGCGGGGCCGGCTATGTCGGCGGTGTGGTCGCCGCCCACCTGCTGGAGGCCGGGCACGAGGTGACCGTCCTCGACGACCTCTCGACGGGCTTCCGCGAGGGCGTCCCGGCCGGGGCGCACTTCGTCGAGGGCCGCGTCCAGGACGCCGCCCGCCACCTCGACGCCTCCTACGCCGGGGTGCTGCACTTCGCCGCGTTCTCCCAGGTCGGCGAGTCCGTGACCGACCCCGGGAAGTACTGGGCGAACAACGTCGGCGGCACCATGGCGCTGCTCGCCGCCATGCGCGACACGGGCGTGCGCCGGCTGGTCTTCTCCTCCACCGCCGCCACCTACGGCGAACCGGTCTCCACCCCCATCACCGAGACCGATCCCACCGCCCCCACCAGCCCCTACGGCGCGTCCAAGCTGGCCGTCGACCACATGATCACCGGTGAGGCCGCGGCACACGGCCTGGCCGCCGCGTCCCTGCGGTACTTCAACGTCGCGGGCGCCTACGGCTCCTGCGGGGAGCGCCACGACCCCGAGTCGCACCTCATCCCGCTGGTGCTCCAGGTCGCCCTCGGGCGGCGTCCGTCGATCTCCGTGTACGGCGACGACTACCCGACCCCCGACGGCACCTGCGTACGCGACTACATCCACGTCGCCGACCTCGCCGAGGCGCACCTGCTCGCCATGGACGCGGTACGACCCGGCGAGCACCTCATCTGCAACCTCGGCAACGGCAACGGCTTCTCCGTCCGCGAGGTCATCGAGACCGTGCGACGGGTGACGGGCCACCCCATCCCCGAGACCGTCGCCGCCCGCCGGCCCGGCGACCCGGCGGTGCTGGTCGCCTCCGCCGCCACCGCTCGGGAACGGCTCGGCTGGCGGCCGTCCCGGCCCGACCTGGCGGACATCGTGTCGGACGCGTGGGAGTTCGCGCGGAAGCGGGAGGCGGGCAAGTGACCCCGGGGACGGCCGTCGAGGCCACCGTCGCGGACCGGTTCCGCGAGCTGTACGGCCACGCGCCCGAGGGCGTGTGGGCCGCGCCGGGCCGGGTCAACCTCATCGGCGAGTACACCGACTTCAACGACGGCTTCGTGATGCCGCTGGCGCTCCCGCACACCGCGGTCGCGGCCGTGTCGCGCCGCACCGACGGACAGTTGCGCGTCCACTCCGCCGACACCGACCAGGGCCTGATCCAGCTCGACGTCGAAGCCCTGGAACCGCTCTCCGACACCGGGTGGGCCGCCTACCCGGCCGGTGTGGTGTGGGCGCTGCGCGAGGCGGGTCACGCCGTCACCGGCGCCGACGTCCACCTCGCCTCCACCGTCCCGACCGGCGCCGGGCTGTCCTCCTCGGCCGCGCTGGAGGTCGTCACCGCGCTGGCGCTGAACGACCTGTACGGGCTCCGGCTGACCGGCGAGGAGCTCGCCGTCCTCGCCCAGCGCGCCGAGAACGCCTTCGTGGGCGTGCCCTGCGGTGTCATGGACCAGATGGCGTCGGCGTGCTGCGTGGAGGGCCACGCCCTGTACCTCGACACCCGGGACCTCGCGCACCGCCAGGTGCCGTTCGACCTCGCCGCGTGCGGGCTGCGGCTGCTGGTCGTCGACACCCGGGTGAAGCACGCCCTCGGCGACGGCGCGTACGCCGAGCGGCGCGCCGGGTGCGAGGCCGGCGCGCGGGCGCTCGGCGTGCGCACGCTGCGCGACGTGGACCACGTGCGACTGCCCGACGCACTGCGGCAGTTGAGCGATGAGACGGTGCGCTCGTACGTCCGTCACGTCGTGTCCGACAACCATCGCGTCGAGCGGACCATCGCCCTGCTGGACGCGGGCGAGATCCGCGCGGTGGGCCCGGTGCTCACCGAGGGGCACGCGTCACTGCGGGACGATCTGCGGGTGTCGTGCCCGGAGCTGGACCTGGTGGTGGCCGCGGCGAACGAGGCGGGGGCGCTGGGGGCGCGGATGACCGGGGGCGGGTTCGGCGGCTCGGCGATCGTGCTGACCGAGGCGGACACCGCTCAGACGGTGACGAAGGCGGTCGAAGCGGCCTTCGCGGCGGCCGGGTACACGGCGCCGCGGGTCTTCCCGGCGGTCCCGTCGGCGGGCGCGCGCCGCGTCGCCTGACCATCCCCGGCTGGTTCGGTGCGCCCCCGCGCGGATGACCGTCCGGTGTGCCCTTGTACGTCGATTTCCGTCTCTCCACGGCGCAGACGGCACACTGTCCACGTCCCTTTCGGTCAGTTCCGCAAATCCCCTTTCCCCACGGCCGCCCAGTCGTACTCTGATGCACAGCACCGGTGGGGGCCGGTGCTGATCAGGGGGCGAGACAGCCGGGTACGACGCCCGGGGCGGGGGTAACAGTCACCGCACGGCGGCGGCCGTGCGACGACCGCCGGTCCCTCGAACTCCGGGCGCCGTACCCGCGGCTGGTCCGCTCTCTCGACACTTGGGGGTGTCAGTGGTCCGTATCCGGGTCCTGGTGGTGGACGACCACCGCATCTTCGCCGAATCGCTCGCCGCGGCGCTCGCGGCCGAGCCCGATGTGGACGTCGCGGCGGCCGGCAGCGGACCCGCCGCGCTGCGGTGCCTGGAGCGGGCGACCGCCGAGGGCCGCGGGTTCGACGTGCTGCTGGTCGACGCCGACCTGGGCGCGGGCGCCACGCCGACGGCCGCCCCGCCCCGCGCGGTCCCGGACCACGGCGGGGAAATCGTCGACGGCATCTCGCTGGTCGCCGGGGTCCGGTCCGTCCACGCCGGGGTGCGGACGGTCGTGCTGGCCGAGAAGGACGACCCGCGCCGGGCCGCGCTGGCCCTGCAGGCCGGTGCGTCGGGCTGGGTGGCCAAGGAGTGCTCGCTGCAGCGGCTGCTCGCGGTGATACGCGGCGTCCTGCGCGACGAGACCCACCTGCCGCCCGCGCTGCTCACCGGGGTGCTGCGGGAGCTGACGGCCACGCGCAAGCACCGCACGGAGAGCGAGCGGCTCGTGGAGTCGCTGACCCCGCGCGAGCGGGAGGTCCTGCGCTGCATGGTGGCGGGCCTGGGCCGCAAGGCGGTCGCCGAGCGTCTCTTCCTGTCGCCGCACACCGTCCGTACGCATATGCAGAACGTGCTCGGGAAGCTGGGCGTGCACTCCACACTGGCGGCGGTCGCGCTGGCCCGCCGGGCGGGCGTGGGACCCGCCGAGTCAGCCGGGGATGTTGTCGAACGGGGCGGTCAGCTGGCGTAGCAGAGCGGCCAGTTCGGCGCGCTGGGCGCGGGACAGCTCGGCGAGGATGGTCCGCTCCTGGGCGAGCAGTCCGGCGAGTGCCTGGTCGGCCCGGTCCCGGCCCTCGGGGGTGAGGCGGACGAGGACGCCGCGGCGGTCACTGGGGTCGGGCAACCGCTCGACCAGGCCCTTCTTCGCGAGCCGGTCGATGCGGTTGGTCATGGTGCCCGAGGTGACCAGGGTCTGGGTGAGCAGCTGTCCGGGCGAGAGCTGATAGGGGGCGCCGGCGCGGCGCAGTGACGTCAGGACGTCGAACTCCCACGGCTCCAGGTTGTGCTCGGAGAACGCGAGGCGGCGGGCGCGGTCGAGGTGGCGGGCCAGCCTGGACACGCGGCTGAGCACCTCGAGCGGTTCCACGTCGAGGTCGGGGCGCTCGCGGCGCCATGCAGCGACCAGTCGGTCGACCTCGTCCTCCATGGCGATCAGTGTAGGCGATCTGTCGACGTGAAGTCTCTTGACGTCAAGAAATAGTCCGCTGGACCATTGGGCATGACGGGGCCGGGACATGGTTCCGCTTCGGTACGCCGTGCCAGTTAGGGGGCTCCACCATGCATTCCGCACCAACCTGGGATCCACAGCAGTACCTGCGCCACTCCGATCACCGCACCCGCCCGTTCGTCGACCTCCTCCACCGGATAGCCGAACCGCCCGCGGCCACACAGGGCCGGCCCGCCCGAATCGCCGACATCGGGTGCGGCCCCGGCAATGTCACCGCCCTGCTCGCCGACCGCTGGCCCGACGCGCACATCACCGGCTTCGACCTCTCGCCCGAAATGCTGGAACAGGCCGAGAAGCACCACGCCGGCACCACCCCCGGGGGCGGCTGGCTCGATTTCCGCCTCGCCGACGCCGCCCACTGGATGCCCGACGAACCGTACGACCTGATCGTCTCCAACGCGGCGCTCCAGTGGGTGCCCAGCCATCCCGAGTCGCTGCCGTTGTGGATCGAGGGCCTCGTCCCGGGCGGCACGCTGGCCTTCCAGGTCCCCGGCAACTTCACCTCACCCAGCCACGCGATCCTGGGGGAGCTCTGCGAGAGCCCGCAGTGGCGCGACCGCGTCGGCGGCCACGGCCACCGGTTCGTCCACATCCTGACCGCGGCCGACTACCTGGACCGCCTGACCGACCTGGGGTGCGTGACGGACGTCTGGGAGACGGTCTACTCCCAGCTCCTCCCGGGGGAGGACCCGGTCCTGGACTGGGTCAAGGGCACCGCCCTGCGGCCCGTCCTCACGGCCCTCGACGGTGATGAGGAGGCCATCGCCGAGTTCCTGGCGCAGTACCGCGACCTGCTCCGCAAGGCCTACCCGCCCGGCCCCCACGGCACGCTCTTCCCGTTCCGGCGGATCTTCGCGGTGGCCCGCAAGCCGGGGTGACCACACCCGCGGGGTGATCGACCGGCGTGCCGCACCGGGGCGCCGCGGACCCGTGGCGCCCCGGTGTCGCTCGTACGGCGCACCCGCTCTCGGGGACGGGACCGGGTACGCGAGCGCCGCGCTCCTCCGGCGGTGGCGCGGCGGTCCCGGGCGGCCCCGCCGGGGGCTTCGTCATCGGCGAGGAGATCACCGGGGCCGGGCCCCGAGCGCGCCCGAAGGGCCGTCAGCTCTTGCGGTGGCCTATCAGCCGCGGCTTCGCCTCCAGGCCGTCCAGGCCGTGCCACGCCAGGTTCACCAGGTGCGCCGCGACCTCCGCCTTCTTCGGCTTGCGGACGTCCAGCCACCACTGGCCCGTCAGCGCCACCATGCCCACCAGCGCCTGCGCGTACAGCGGCGCCAGCTTCGGGTCGAAGCCCCGGGCCTTGAACTCCAGGCCCAGGATGTCCTCCACCTGCGTGGCGATGTCCGAGATCAGCGACGCGAACGTGCCCGTCGACTGCGCGACCGGCGAGTCCCGCACCAGGATCCGGAAGCCGTCCGTGTACGTCTCGATGTAGTCGAGCAGGGCGAACGCGGCCTGCTCCAGCAGCTCGCGCGGATGCCCGGCGGTCAGGGCGCCGGTCACCATGTCGAGCAGCCGGCGCATCTCGCGGTCCACGACGACCGCGTACAGACCCTCCTTGCCGCCGAAGTGTTCGTACACCACCGGTTTGGACACCCCGGCCTTCGCCGCGATCTCCTCCACGGAGGTGCCCTCGAAGCCCCGCTCGGCGAAGAGCGTGCGGCCGATGTCGAGCAGTTGCTGCCGGCGCTCGGCGCCGGTCATCCGGACTCGGCGTCCGCGCCTGGGTTTATCGCTGCTGGTGCCACTGCCCTCGATCGCCACACCGTCCATCATGCCGCGTTTGCGGACCTGTCCTGGCGCCGGGCTTCGATGCGGGACGCGGTGGGCCAGCGCACGTCGTACGCCCAGCCCAGCTTCTCGAACCAGCGGATCAGCCGCGCGCTGGAGTCGATCTGCCCCCTCATCACGCCGTGACGTGCGCATGTCGGGTCCGCGTGGTGCAGGTTGTGCCACGACTCACCGCACGACAGCACCGCCAGCCACCACACATTGCCGGAACGGTCCCGCGACTTGAACGGCCGCTTGCCCACCGCGTGGCAGATCGAGTTGATCGACCACGTCACGTGGTGCAGCAGCGCCACCCGCACCAGCGAGCCCCAGAAGAACGCCGTGAAGGCGCCCCACCACGACATCGTGACCAGACCGCCGACCAGCGGCGGGATCGCCAGCGAGAGCACCGTCCAGCCGATGAAACCCCGCGAGATCGCCCGGATCGCCGGGTCCTTGATCAGATCCGGTGCGTACTTGGCCTGCGGGGTGCGCTCCTCGTCGAACATCCAGCCGATGTGCGCCCACCACAGGCCCTTCATCAGCGCCGGCACGGTCTCGCCGAACCGCCACGGCGAGTGCGGGTCACCCTCGGCGTCCGAGAACTTGTGGTGCTTGCGGTGGTCCGCCACCCAGCGCACCAGCGGCCCCTCGACCGCCAGCGACCCCATGACCGCCAGCGCGATCCGCAGCGGACGCTTCGCCTTGAACGCACCGTGCGTGAAGTACCGGTGGAAGCCGATCGTGATGCCGTGACAGCCGATGAAGTACATCGCCACCAGCAGGCCCACATCCAGCCAGCTCACCCCCCAGCCCCACGCCAGCGGCACCGCCGCGACCAGGGCCAGGAACGGCACCGTGATGAACAGCAGCAGCGCGAGCTGCTCGACCGACCGCTTGCTGTCCCCGCCGAGGGTGCCGGGAGGCAGGTCGGAGGAGGGGGACGTGGCCGGGTCCGCGGAGTGGAGCACATCGGGGGTTGTGGTCATGGAGTCCCCAGGGGGTTGAGGGATACAACGGATGAGCGTGGCTACGCTTCCGTAACCTACGGAAACGTAAGTATGGCAGCGCTCAGGCACGGGGCAAGAGGGCTGCTGACAGTGCCACGCCCACCGACACCTATCCTTGGTGTCGTCGGACAGCGCGGTCCGCCAGCTTCCAGTACCCCTCCAGACGTGCTCAAACACTGCAAGGAGCCGCACCTGTGAGCAGTGCCGACCAGACCCCCACCGCCAGCGCCGAGCTGCGTTCCGACATCCGCCGACTGGGCGACCTGCTGGGCGAGACCCTCGTACGGCAGGAAGGCCCCGAGCTCCTGGAGCTCGTCGAGAAGGTCCGCCGCCTCACCCGCGAGGACGGCGAGGCCGCCGCCGCGCTGCTCGGCGACACCGACCTGGAGACCGCCGCCAAGCTGGTGCGCGCCTTCTCCACCTACTTCCACCTCGCCAACGTCAGCGAGCAGGTCCACCGCGGTCGCGAGCTGCGCGAGAAGCGCGCCGCCGAGGGCGGCCTCCTCGCCCGCACCGCCGACATGCTCAAGGACGGCGACCCCGAGCACGTCCGCCAGACGGTCAAGAACCTCAACGTCCGGCCCGTCTTCACCGCCCACCCCACCGAGGCGGCACGGCGCTCCGTGCTCAACAAGCTCCGCCGCATCGCCGAGCTCCTCGAAACTCCCGTCATCGCCTCCGACCGGCGCCGCCACGACCTGCGGCTCGCGGAGTCGATCGACCTCATCTGGCAGACCGACGAGCTCCGCGTCGTCCGCCCCGAGCCGGCCGACGAGGCCCGCAACGCGATCTACTACCTGGACGAGCTGCACGCCAACGCCGTCGGCGACGTCCTGGAGGACCTCGCCGCCGAGCTGGAGCGCGTCGGCGTCGAGCTGCCCCCCGGCACCCGCCCGCTCACCTTCGGCACCTGGATCGGCGGCGACCGCGACGGCAACCCCAACGTCACCCCCGCCGTGACCCGGGACGTCCTGATCCTCCAGCACGAGCACGGCATCACCGACGCCATCGAGGCCATCGACCACCTGCGCGGACAGCTGTCCAACTCCATCCGCTACGCCGGCGCCACCCAGGAGCTCCTCGACTCGCTCCAGCAGGACCTGGAGCGGCTCCCCGAGATCAGCCCCCGCTACAAGCGCCTCAACGCCGAGGAGCCCTACCGGCTCAAGGCCACCTGCGTCCGCCAGAAGCTCATCAACACCCGCGAACGTCTCGCCAAGGGCACCGCCCACGAGGAAGGCCGCGACTACCTCGGCACCGCCGAGCTCATCGACGACCTCACCCTCATCCAGACCTCGCTGCGGGCGCACCGCGGCGGCCTCTTCGCCGACGGCCGCCTCGACCGCACCATCCGCACCCTCGCGGCCTTCGGCCTCCAGCTCGC
>NZ_JBEXQK010000053.1:0-39554 GCF_040612535.1 Streptomyces sp. NPDC006368 | reverse complement strand
CTTCTCTCGTCCCCGGCGCCCCCCCCCGCGGCGGGGGCCGGGCGCGCCGCCGCCGCGCCCCCCGGGGGCCCCCCCCCCCGGGCCGGCGGGCCCCCCCCCACCGCCGTATCACTGCTCGGCGCTCGCCCGCAGCATGCCCTCGCGCTCGACGATCTTCACGCGCTCGCGGCCCTCGGCCTCGCCCAGGGCGCGCTCGGCGGCGTCCAGCCGGTACCAGCCCTCCCACGTCGTGTACTCGACGCCCTTGTCGCGCAGGAAGTCCACGACGGCGTCCTCGCCCGGCGCCTCCGGCGTGCGCAGCCGGCCCTCACGGTGGTCCTCCAGCAGGTTGGCCACCGTCTCGTTGGCGTCGCCCTTGGTGTGGCCGATGAGGCCGACCGGGCCGCGCCGGATCCAGCCGGTCACGTACGTCGAGGGCAGGTGCGCGCCGTTCTCGACGACCCGGCCGCCCTGGTCCGGGACGGTGCCGCTGGCGGCGTCCCACGGCAGCTTGGGCAGCTCGTCGGAGAGGTAGCCGACCGCGCGGTAGACCGCCTGGACGTCCCAGGTGGTGAACTCGCCGGTGCCCTTCACATTGCCCGTGCCGTCCAGCTCGGTGCGCTCGGTGCGCAGCCCGACGACCTTGCCGTCCTCGCCGACGATCTCGGACGGCGACTCGAAGAAGTGCAGGAACAGCTTGTGCGGCCGGTCGCCGACGTCGCGGATCGCCCAGTTCTCCAGGGTCTTGGCGACCATGTCCACCTGCTTGTTGGAGCGCCGCGCCTCGATCGAGCCGTCGTCGTAGTCGATGTCCTCGGGGTTGACGATGACCTCGATGGTGGGGGAGTGGTCCAGCTCGCGCAGCTCCATGGGGCTGAACTTCGCCTGGGCCGGGCCGCGCCGCCCGAAGACATGGATCTCCAGCGCCTTGTTGGCCTTCAGGCCGGCGTACACGTTCGGCGGGATCTCGGTCGGCAGCAGCTCGTCGGCCGTCTTCGCGAGGATGCGGGCCACGTCCAGCGCCACGTTGCCGACGCCGAGCACCGCGACCTTCTCGGCCTCCAGCGGCCAGGTGCGCGGCACGTCGGGGTGGCCGTCGTACCAGGAGACGAAGTCGGCGGCGCCGTACGAGCCGTCGAGCTCGATGCCCGGGATGTCCAGGGACCGGTCCGCCGTCGCGCCGGTCGAGAAGATCACGGCGTCGTAGAAGGCGCGCAGGTCGTCCAGGGCGATGTCGGACGGGTAGTCGACGTTGCCGAAGAGACGTATCTGCGGCTTGTCGAGCACCTGGTGGAGGGCGGTGATGATGCCCTTGATCCGCGGGTGGTCCGGGGCCACGCCGTACCGGATGAGGCCGAACGGCGCCGGCATCCGCTCGAAGAGGTCGATGGAGACCCCGGGGTCGGTGGCGGCCTCGGACTTCAGCAGCGCGTCGGCGGCGTAGATTCCGGCGGGGCCGGCACCGACGATCGCGACCCGCAGGGGGCGGGGCATGAGGATTCCCTTCGAGCGATGGGTGAGGCATGGCTGTGACGGGTGATGCCACTGCACACCGCACTCTAAGTAAGGCTGTCCTCACCTCGGTACCCGGCCCCCGCCTATGACCCCATAAGTCGGGCTTATGGCCTCTCTCGCCTCCGTGCATGAATCGCGTCACGCTGGACCCATGAACGGCGCCGTCGGCTGGGGCGCCAGGCTGATGAACAGCTCGATCGCCGGCATGTTCCCGTGGATCCTGTTCTCGCTGCTGGTCGGCCCCGGCCGCTACGAACCGGCCGCCGCGCTCGCCCTCGCGGTGGCGGTCGTGCTCGTCCTGCTGCGCCGCCGCCCGATCTTCCTGGAGCTGGCGGGCCTGGTCTTCTTCGGCGCCCTGACCGTGATCGGCATGATCGTCCTGCCGGACACCCTGCGGTGGCTGGAGACGTACGCGGACGAGACCTCCAACGTCACCCTGGCCGCCCTCGCCTGCGGTTCCCTCGCGGTGCGGGCGCCGCTGACGGTGCCGTACGCGCGCAAGCAGGTCCCCCGCGCGTTCTGGCACACGCCGGACTTCCCGCGCACCAACCGCGTGCTCACGGCGGCGTGGGCCGTCGCCTTCCTCGTGGCGGCCGTGGCGGGCGGGGTCGGTGGCGTGGTGCTGCACAACCCGGACAACCTGTGGACCGGCTGGATCATCCAGGTCGTCGCCTTCGTCACCGCGGCGCGCTTCACCGAGTGGTACCCGGCCGTGGTCCGCGCCCGCCTCGACCCGGCGGGGGGACCGGTGCCGCCGGTACGGAGCCTGCTGATGCCGTTCGTCGGGCTGCTCATCCCCATGGGCGTCCTCGTCCTGCTCCTCGGCGGGGCGCCCAGGTGGTTCGCGGTCGCGCTGATGGTGGTGGGGGTGGTGCTCGCGCGGGCCCTCAGGAAGGAAGTGGCGATCGAGGAGCAGGAGAGCGGGCGGGACCTGAAGTGACCGACGGGGCGTCGGGCGTCGGCGGCGCGCCGGGGTCAGGCGGAGAGCGCCCGCTCCTCCGTCTCCGACTCCGCGCAGGCCGCGGCCAGGTCGTCCAGCGACATCCCCAGCGCGCCGGCCAGGGCCGCCACCGTGAAGAACGCCGGGGTGGGCGCCCGGCCGGTCTCGATCTTCCGCAGTGTCTCCGCGGACACCCCTGCCGCCGCGGCGATCTCCACCATGCTGCGCTCACCCCGCGCCGCGCGCAGGAGCGCCCCGAACCGCTCGCCGCGCTGCCGTTCCCACGGGGTCAAAGGAGTTCTCACCATGCCCGTGATACTAATACCGGTATAAGAATTGGTTCCGGCCGGTTCGCGGGCCGTTGCGCGCACCGGGTCCGGTGCGACAGGTGGGGAGACACGGGGCATGGTGGAGATCAAGAGCGACGCGGCGCTGGACGCGATGCGGGAAGCCGGGCGCGTCGTCGCGCACGCCCTCGCCGCCGTACGGGACGCGGCGGCCGTCGGAACGTCCCTGCGGGAACTGGACGAGGCGGCCCGCACGGTCCTGGCCGAGGCCGGGGCCCGCTCACCGTTCCTCGGCTACCAGCCGTCCTTCGCGCCCACCCCCTTCCCCGCCGTGATCTGCACCTCGGTCAACGACGCCGTCGTGCACGGCGTCCCCACCGACTACCGCCTGCGCGACGGCGACCTCGTCAGCGTCGACTGCGGCGCCGAACTCGACGGCTGGACCGGCGACTCCGCGATCAGCTTCACCGTGGGCACGCCGCGCCCCGCCGACGTGGAGCTGATCGACGCCACCCGGCGGGCCCTCGAAGCCGGCATCGCCGCGGCCGTCCCGGGCAACCGCACCGGTGACATCGGCCACGCGATCGGCGCGGTCGCCCGGTCGGCGCGCTGCGGTATGCCCGCGGACTTCGGCGGCCACGGCATCGGCCGCCGCATGCACGAGGACCCGCACCTCCCCAACCGGGGCCGGCCCGGCCGCGGCTTCCCCCTCCGCCACGGCCTGGTCCTCGCGATCGAACCGATGCTCATCTCCGGTGGCCGCGACGACTACCGCACCGGCCCCGACGGCTGGACCCTGCACACCGCCGACGGCAGCCGGGCGGCCCACATCGAGCACACGGTCGCCATCACGAAGGACGGTCCACGCGTTCTGACCCTGCCGTAGCCCCTCGGCCGCCTAAGGCCGCTGTACCGGGCTCACTGGCTCACACCGCCGATGAACGCCTGCCAGGCCGGGCCGGTGACGACAACGACCGGGCCGGTGGGGTTCTTGCTGTCCCGGACGGGGACGACCCCGGGGAGGTCGTCGCGGACTTCGACGCAGTTGCCGCCCTCACCATTGCTGTAGGTGCTCTTCCGCCAGGGTGCGGCACCGGGGAAGTCGTACGCCACTTCGACGCAGCTTCCGCCCTCACCGTTGCTGAAGGAGCTCTTGCGCCAGCGGGCGGTGCTCAGGTCGTAGTCGCGCATCGTCTGTAGTCCTCAGCCGCCGACTCGATCAGGGCCAGGGACGCCTCCGGCGACAGCGCGGCGACCCTGACCAGATCGTAGGCGCGCTGTGCCCGCTTCACCACCGCCGGATCGTCCAGCAGGGAACCCGAAAACGATGTCTCCGTATAGGCGGTTGGCGGCGCGTCCTCGAACTCCATGAGCCGCAGCGACCCGTCCATGGCGGCGTGTGCCCCTGCTGTGCAGGGGATCATCGTCACCAGTACCGCTCGCTCGCGCGCCAGCGCCGCGACGTGCTCCAGTTGCGCCGCCATCGCGGCCGGGCCGCCGACCGGGACACGCAGCACGTTCTCGTGCAAGGTCACCCAATACTCGGGCCTTGTAGCGTCCGCGAGGATGCGCGCCCGCGCGAGCCGGGCGGTGACCTTCTCGTCCACGTACTCCTCGGGGACGAACGGGTTGGCCGCGACGGTGACCGTCCGTGCGTACGCAGCTGTCTGGAGCAGGCCGGGCACGACCGTGGGGGCGAACTCGCAGATCTTCGTCGCGAGTGCCTCCAGCTCCGCGACGGCACGGAAATACTCGGCGTACGGCGATGTATTGATGAGCTTTCGGCACATCCGCTCGAAAAAACCGTCGGTTTGCAGTACCTCGTCGATCCGCTGCGCCACGTCGATCTGCGGCTTGCGAATCGCCTGTTCGAATTGGCCGATGTATCCGCCCGACACGAACACCCGGCGTCCCAGCTCCTGTTGCGTTATTCCCGCGGCCTCACGCCGGTTCTTGAGCTCCGTGCCGTAGAACTCCCAGGCGGCCTGCCTCGACGACCCAGCTTTGGCCATGAATTAACTCCCTTGTGCTGCCCTGCACTTGTAGCGGGCGCGCACCTGCCGATGTTACGGATGCGGGCCCACCATGGGGGCAGTAACCGGGAAATGGATTTGGGAAGGACGACCTCGGTGAAGGAAGAAAGCAACCGGCCGTCGATGGGGGTCATCGAGGCGGCACAGGAAGCGGTGACCGAATTGCGTGCGGCTCTCGAAAGGGCGGGTGTCAAGCTCCCGTCCCTGGGGCTGGACCCCGTCACCTGTGCCGCCGAGCCGCCGCGGCCGTTGGTCGAGTTGGGACGTTGCACGGTGGAGACGGCGCGCCGGCTGGCCGCCGTTCTGCCGGGGGAAGGTGGCCGGGGATGAGCCTGACCGTGGGGTCGTACGTGGTCGACATCCGGAGCGGACGCGTGGGGCGCGTGATGGGACACGTCGGCCCCTGCCTCCAGCTGAGACCGTTCGGCGGCGGGCGCGAGTGGGAGTGTCCGCCGGACGGGGCGCGGCCGGCGACCGACGCGGAGCGGCTCAGCGCGGCGACGGCGTACGCGAACGCGCGCAGCCGGGGTGAGGTGCCGTGACGCCCCGCCCGGAGGTCAGCTCCGCAGGTCGATCATCCGTACCGGCTGCCCGGTGGTACGGGCGATCGTCTCGTAGTCCCGGTCGTAGTGCAGGAGCGTGAGCCCGGCTTCCTCCGCCACGGCGGCCACCAGGAGGTCGACGGCGCCCGCACTGCGGTGTTCGCCCTTGGAAGTGAGTTCTTCCTGTACGACACGAGCCCGCCGGTAGATCCCATCCGGGATGGGGCACCAGGCATAGTGCGTATTGATGTCGTGCTTCAGCCGCTCTCGGTGGGCACTGGACCGGGCGGAGAACAGTATCTCCAACTCGGTGAAGTCGCAGATCGCGACGAGGCCGGCGCCGATCTTGGCGTCCCACTCCTCGGTGGCCCGGCCGGTCAGGACGCGCGCCAGGGCAGACGTGTCGATGAGGAAGTCGGCGACGGACACCTACGCGCTCCTGGGCGTCTCGATCGGCTCGCCGGGCTCCTCGTCCCGCAGGCCACCCCGGTACTTGCGCTTGTCCAGCAGGATGTCGATGTCCACGCCACCCTCGCGGACCAACTGGCGCGCGTCTTCGAGGGAGCGCAGTCGCCGGTACCGTGCCGTCACCTCGCGCAGCGCGGTGTTGATGGTGTCCCGCTTGGTGGTGGTGCCGAGTTCCTTCGCGGCTTCCGCGAGTGCTTCGTCGTCGAGGTCGACAACGGTTCTGCTCATGGATCCTCCTCGGGAAATCCATGCAAATATATCATCGCTCACGATCGAATGTATATTCGGAGCAGGGTGCCGTCCGTGGCTCCCCGTACGGGACAATGGCCCCATGACCCTGTTCCGCGACGACGGCATCGTGCTGCGCACCCAGAAGCTGGGTGAGGCGGACCGCATCATCACGCTCCTCACGCGGGGGCACGGGCGCGTGCGGGCCGTCGCGCGGGGGGTGCGGCGTACGAAGTCGAAGTTCGGGGCGCGACTGGAGCCGTTCTCGCACGTCGACGTGCAGTTCTTCGCGCGGGGCTCGGAGCTCGTCGGGCGCGGGCTGCCGCTGTGCACGCAGAGCGAGACGATCGCCCCGTACGGCGGCGGGATCGTCACCGACTACGCGCGGTACACCGCCGGTACGGCGATGCTGGAGACCGCCGAACGGTTCACCGACCACGAGGGCGAGCCGGCCGTGCAGCAGTACCTGCTGCTCATCGGCGCGCTGCGGACCCTCTCGCGCGGGGAGCACGCGCCGCACCTCATCCTGGACGCGTTCCTGCTGCGCTCGCTCGCCGTCAACGGCTACGCGCCGTCGTTCGACGACTGCGCGCGGTGCGGGCTGCCCGGGCCGAACCGGTTCTTCTCGGTCGCGGCCGGCGGGGTCGTCTGCGGGGACTGCCGGGTGCCCGGCAGCGTCGTACCCTCTGCTGAGGCAGTGGGCCTGCTCAGCGCGCTGCTCACCGGCGACTGGGAGACGGCGGACGCGTGCGAGCCGCGCCACGTCAGGGAGGGGAGCGGACTGGTGTCCGCGTATCTGCACTGGCATCTGGAGCGGGGGCTGCGCTCCCTCCGGTACGTGGAGAAGTGAAGAAGAGAACGAGGAGTGGAGCGCATGGCACGACGCGGATTCCTGGGCCGGTCCCGCCGCGACTACAAGGACCCCGAGCAGCATCCGTCGGGTGCGCGCCCGCCGAAGATCCCCGCCGAACTGGTGCCCAGGCACGTGGCGATCGTCATGGACGGCAACGGCCGCTGGGCGAAGGACCGCGGTCTGCCGCGCACCGAGGGGCACAAGGTCGGCGCCGAGCGGGTGCTCGACGTCCTCCAGGGCGCCATCGAGATGGGCGTCGGGTCCATCTCGCTGTACGCCTTCTCCACCGAGAACTGGAAGCGCTCACCGGACGAGGTGCGCTTCCTGATGAACTTCAACCGGGACTTCATCCGCAAGACCCGTGACCAGCTCGACGAGCTGGGCATCCGGGTGCGCTGGGTGGGCCGCATGCCCAAGCTGTGGAAATCGGTGGCCACGGAGCTCCAGATCGCCCAGGAGCAGACCAAGGGCAACGACCGGCTCACGCTGTACTTCTGCATGAACTACGGCGGCCGGGCCGAGCTCGCGGACGCGGCGCAGCGGATCGCCGAGGACGTGAAGGCGGGCCGGCTCGACCCGTCGAAGGTCGGCGAGAAGACCATCCAGAAGTACCTGTACTACCCGGACATGCCGGATGTGGACCTCTTCCTGCGGCCCAGCGGTGAGCAGCGCACGTCCAACTACCTGATCTGGCAGAGCGCGTACGCCGAGATGGTCTTCCAGGACGTGCTGTGGCCCGACTTCGACCGCCGCGACCTGTGGCGGGCGTGCCTGGAGTACGCCCAGCGCGACCGCCGCTTCGGTGGGGCGATCCCGAACGAGGAACTGCTCGCGATGCGGGGCCGCCAGGACGAGGCGGCTCCCCGGACGTGAGGGCGGCACGGGGTGTCCCGGCGGTCGGGGTGGCCGTCGGGGGACTGCCCGCCGCGGGGCGCCGCTCCCGCGTCGCCCGGGCCGCCACGGCATGCGCGCTCGTGCCGCCGGTGCGGCGGGTCCACGAGCCGCGGCCGACGCCGCGCTGCTGGGAGTACGACGGCGTCGGGCGCGACGACGACGGCACGTACGACTGCCTCACCCGCTGACGCGACATGCGTGTGGCCCGCGCCCCCCGGAAACCGCCGGTCGGGGTGCGGGCCACAGCCGTGCCGAAACGCTCAGGCGTCGTCCTTCAGCGACGCCGCGCAGTCCGTGCAGGTGCCGAAGATCTCCACGGTGTGCGCCACGTTCACGAAGCCGTGCTCGGCCGCGATGGTCTCCGCCCACTGCTCGACCGCCGGGCCCTCGACCTCGACCGCCTTGCCGCAGACCCGGCACACCAGGTGGTGGTGGTGCTCGCCCGACGAGCAGCGGCGGTAGACCGCCTCGCCGTCGCTGGTGCGCAGCACGTCCACCTCGCCCGCGTCGGCGAGCGACTGAAGGGTGCGGTAGACCGTGGTCAGGCCCACCGAGTCACCGCGGTGCTTGAGCATGTCGTGCAGCTCCTGCGCGCTGCGGAACTCGTCCACCTCGTTCAGCGCAGCCGACACGGCAGCGCGCTGCCGGGTCGACCGGCCGCGTACGCCGGTAGGTCCAGCCGTCGCCACAGGTGCCTCCTTAGCCTCGGCCCGCTCGAAAAGTCCGTCGGGCCATTCTGCCAGGCCGCCGAGCCGGCCCCGTCAGACCGTGACGTCGTCCGCCCGGCCGTGGGCGGCCGGTACGTCCACGTCGCACGCGTCCGGGGCCCGCTCGGCCGCCCGTGCGCGGCGCCTGGCCAGCGGGGTGGCCAGGGCGGTCAGCGCGATGAACACCGCGATCGCCAGCAGCACGATCGTCGCTCCGGGCGGTACGTCGTTGTAGTAGGTGGTGATCGTGCCGGCCAGCGTCACACCCGTACCGATCAGCACCGCGACGGCGAACGTCGTGCGGAAGGACCGCGACAGCTGCTGCGCGGCGGCGACCGGGACCACCATCAGCGCGCTGACCAGCAGCAGCCCGACCACGCGCATGGCGACCGTCACGGTCACGGCGGCGATCACCGCGATCAGCAGGTTCAGCGCGCGCACCGGCAGGCCGGTGACCCGCGCGAACTCCTCGTCCTGGCTGACGGCGAACAGCTGGCGCCGCAGCCCCAGCGACACCAGCAGCACGAACGCCGCCAGGACGCAGATCGCGACGACGTCCTCGTCCGAGACGGTCGACAGGGAGCCGAAGAGGTACGAGACGAGGTTGGCGTTCGACCCGGTCGGCGAGAGGTTGATCAGCATGACGCCGCCCGCCATGCCGCCGTAGAAGAGCAGCGCGAGCGCGATGTCGCCGCGGGTTCGCCCGTACGTGCGGATCAGTTCCATCGTGATGGCGCCGGCGACCGAGACGGCGGTGGCCATCCACACCGGGTTGGTGGACAGCAGGAAGCCGAGGCCGACGCCGGTCATGGCGACGTGGCCGATCCCGTCGCCCATCAGGGCCTGCCGCCGCTGCACCAGGTGGATGCCGACGGCGGGCGCGGTGATGCCGACCAGGACGGCCGCGAGGAGCGCCCGCTGCATGAAGGGGTCGTTCAGGAATCCCATGATCAGGTCAGCAGTCCCGTGCGGAGCGGCTCGTGGGCCGCGTGCGGATGTACGTGGTCGTGGCCCGGCAGCGCGTGCTGGCCGACGGCGCGCGGCGGCGGCCCGTCGTGGACGACGCAGCCGTCGCGCAGCACGACCGCGCGGTCGATCAGCGGCTCCAGCGGGCCCAGCTCGTGCAGGACGAGCAGGACGGTCGCCCCGGCCGCGACCTGTTCGCGCAGGGTCGAGGCGAGGATCTCCTGGCTGGCCAGGTCCACGCCCGCCATCGGCTCGTCCATGATCAGCAGCTCGGGTTCGGAGGCGAGCGCCCGGGCGATCAGCACCCGCTGGTGCTGGCCGCCGGACAGGGCGTCGACGGAGTCCCTGGCGCGGTGGGCCAGCCCGACGAGCTCGATGGCCCGCTCCACGGCCGCCTTGTCGGCCTTGGACGGCCACCTCAGCCTCGTACGCGACAGCCGGCCGGAGGCGACGACCTCGCGGATGGTGGCGGGGACGCCGCTGGCGGCGGTCGTGCGCTGTGGTACGTAGCCGACCCTCGCCCAGTCGCGGAAGCGCCGCAGCTCCGTGCCGAAGAGGGAGATGGACCCGCCGGTGAGGGGGACCTGGCCGATGACCGAGCGGACGGCGGTCGACTTGCCGGAGCCGTTCGCGCCGAGCAGGGCGACGACCTCACCGCGGCGCACGGTGAGGTCGACGCCGCGCAGCACGGGGCGTGAGCCGAGCGTGGCGGTGGCCGCCCGGACGGATATGACGGGGTCGGATATGGCGGACTCGCGGCTCACGTCAGTGCCTCCAAAGCGTTGTCACTTGGCGCCGAGGGCCTTCCGCAGCGCGGCCAGGTTGGACTCCATGACCTCGATGTAGTCAGCGCCCTTGGACTTGTCCGTGATTCCCTCCAGCGGGTCCAGGACGTCCGTGGTGAGGCCGGCGTCCTTGGCGAGGGTCTTCGCCGTCTTGTCACTGGCGAGCGTCTCGAAGAAGACGGTGGTGACCTTCTCCTTCTTCGCGATGGCCTGGAGCTCCTTGATGCGGGCGGGGCTCGGCTCGGACTCGGGGTCCACGCCGGAGATGCCCTCCTGGTCCAGGGCGTACCGCTCGGCGAGGTAGCCGAAGGCGGAGTGGGTGGTGATGAAGGTCCGCGTGGTGGTGTTCTTCAGGCCCTGGTCGAACGTCTCGTGGAGGGCGTCGAGCTTCTTCACCAGCTCGGCGGTGTTCTTCTCGTAGTCGGCGGCGTGGTCCGGGTCGGCCTTCTTCAGGGAGGCCCCGACGCCCTTGGCGACCTCGGCGTACTTCACCGGGTCCAGCCAGATGTGCGGGTCGGCGCCGGCTTCCTCTTCGCCGTGGGGCTCTTCCTCGTGCCCGTGGTCGTGGCCGCCGGTGGCCGTGCCGTGCTCCTCCAGCTTCGTGAGGGTCGCCGCGTCGACCGTGTGCTCCACGCCCGCCTGCTGGATCGCGTCGTCGACGGCGGGCTGGAGGCCCTTGAGGTACAGGACGTAGTCGGCCCGGCCGAGCTCGCGGATCTGGCTCGCCTTGAGCTCCAGGTCGTGCGGTTCGACGCCCGGCTTGGTGAGCGTGTTGACGGTGACGTGGTCCCCGCCGATCCGCTCGGCGAGGAACTGCATGGGGTAGAAGGACGCCACCACGTCCAGCTTGCCGTCCTCCTTGCCCGCCGTGCCGGAGCCGCCGGAGCAGGCGGAGAGCGTGATCAGGCCGAGGACCACGGCTCCGGTGACGGCGGTGGTGGGTATGAGGCGACGACGTACGTTCATGGGATTCATTTTCAACAAAACTGGAAACGATTGTCAACAAACGTGGTATGTGGCCCCGGCCACCCACCGATTTGATCCCAGGGCCCTGCGCGCCGCTAATCTGAAGCATTCGCCGTTCGTCGTCACCGTAATGAAGAGAGCACCGTGGCCGCCGACAAGATCGACACCATCGTCAGCCTGAGCAAGCGCCGTGGCTTCGTCTACCCCTGTAGTGAGATCTACGGTGGTCAGCGCGCAGCCTGGGACTACGGCCCGCTCGGCGTCGAGCTCAAGGAGAACCTCAAGCGCCAGTGGTGGCGCTACATGGTCACTTCGCGCGAGGACGTGGTCGGTATCGACTCGTCGGTGATCCTGGCCCCCGAGGTCTGGGAGGCCTCCGGCCACGTCGCCACCTTCACCGACCCGCTCACCGAGTGCACCTCCTGCCACAAGCGTTACCGCGCCGACCACCTGGAGGAGGCGTACGAGGAGAAGCACGGCCGCCCCCCCGAGAACGGCCTGACCGACCTCAACTGCCCCAACTGCGGCAACAAGGGCACCTTCACCGAGCCCAAGCAGTTCTCCGGTCTGCTCTCCACCCACCTCGGCCCCACCCAGGACTCCGGCTCCGTCGCCTACCTGCGCCCCGAGACCGCCCAGGGCATCTTCACCAACTTCGGCCAGGTGCAGCAGACTTCGCGCAAGAAGCCGCCGTTCGGCATCGCGCAGATGGGCAAGTCCTTCCGGAACGAGATCACTCCGGGCAACTTCATCTTCCGCACCCGCGAGTTCGAGCAGATGGAGATGGAGTTCTTCGTCAAGCCGGGCGAGGACGAGCAGTGGCAGGAATACTGGATGGAGCAGCGCTGGAACTGGTACCGCGACCTGGGTCTCCGTGAGGAGAACATGCGCTGGTACGAGCACCCCAAGGAGAAGCTCTCCCACTACTCCAAGCGCACCGCCGACATCGAGTACCGCTTCCAGTTCGGCGGCAGCGAGTGGGGCGAGCTCGAGGGCGTCGCCAACCGCACCGACTACGACCTCTCCGCGCACTCCAAGGCGTCCGGCACCGACCTGTCGTTCTTCGACCAGGAGGCCGGCGAGCGCTGGACGCCGTATGTCATCGAGCCCGCCGCCGGTGTCGGCCGCGCCATGCTGGCCTTCCTCCTCGACGCGTACAACGAGGACGAGGCCCCGAACGCCAAGGGCGTCATGGAGAAGCGCGCCGTGATGCGCCTCGACCCGCGCCTCGCGCCGGTCAAGGTCGCGGTGCTCCCGCTCTCCCGCAACCCGCAGCTGTCGCCGAAGGCCAAGGGCCTCGCCGCCGACCTGCGCAAGAACTGGAACATCGACTTCGACGACGCGGGCGCCATCGGCCGCCGCTACCGCCGCCAGGACGAGATCGGCACGCCGTACTGCGTCACCGTCGACTTCGACACCCTCGACGACAACGCGGTGACCGTGCGCGAGCGCGACACCATGAAGCAGGAGCGCGTCTCCCTGGACCAGATCCAGGGCTACCTCGCCAGCCGCCTGCTCGGCTGCTGACGCACCTCGCCCGCAGGGCCGCACGGGCGCCCGCTCCTTTCCGGGAGCGGGCGCCCGTCCCGTCTGCCCGGGGGTGGTCCGCGCGCCGCGATCCCCGTTGTCTAAGCTCTCGACACAGCCAGGGGCAGGGGGTATCGGTACGTGACCAACATTCCGGAGACCGGGCGCACACCACGCGTCCGGATACGCCTCGTCATCCTTCAGATACTCGTCTTCTCGCTGCTGCTGACCCTGGGCGGACGCCTCTGGTACATGCAGATCCGCAACGGCCAGGAGTACGCCGAGGAAGCCAGCCGCAACCGCGTGCAGAAGGTCGTCCAGCCGGCGGTGCGCGGCTCGATACTCGACGCGCGGGGCGTGCCGCTCGCCGACAACGAGACCCGGCTCGTCGTCTCCGCCTCCCGCACCGAGCTCATGAAGGCCGAGGACGGAGGCAAGGCCGCTCTGGCCCGCCTCGCGCGCGTCCTGGGCGTGCCGGAGGAGGAGATACGCAACAAGGTCCGTCTCTGCGACGCACAGACCCCGCAGCCGTGCTGGAACGGCTCGCCCTACCAGCCCATCCCGATCACCGACGAGGCAACGCCCCGGCAGGCCCTGCAGATCCGTGAGCGGGCCGAGGACTTCCCCGGCATCACCGCCGAGCCGACCGCCGTCCGCCGCTACACCGCCCCCGGCGGCGCCCGCACCGCGCAGGTCCTCGGCTACCTCTCGCCCGTCACCGACGACGAGATCCAGCAGGCCAAGGACTCCGACTCGCCGTTCCTCCGCTCCGACCAGGTCGGCCGCTCCGGCCTGGAGCGCACCTACGACAAGGCGCTGCGCGGCAAGGCGGGCATCACCCGCTACGAGGTGGACCACCTCGGCCGCGTCCTCGGCCGGGCCGAGAGCGACCCCGCCCGCCCCGGCGCCAACGTCGTCACCTCCATCGACGCGCGCGTGCAGGCCGTCGCCGAGTACGAGCTCGACCAGGCGATGAAGGAGGCCCGCAAGGAGTTCGACCGCAACACCGGCCGGAACTACAAGGCCGACTCCGGTGCCGTCGTCGTCATGGAGGCGAAGACCGGCCGGGTCGTCGCCATGGCGTCCCTGCCCGACTACGACCCCAACACCTGGGTGGGCGGCATCTCCGCCAGGGACTACGCGAGGCTCACCGGCGAGAAGTCCAACAACCCGCTGCTCAACCGGGCCATCCAGGGCCAGTCCGCCCCCGGCTCCATCTTCAAGGTCATCCCCACCACCGCGGCGGTGAAGGCCGGATACCCCTTCAACGGCCGCTACGACTGCTCCAGTTCGTACTCCATCGGCAACCGGTCGTTCTCGAACTTCGAGTCCAAGGGGTACGGCATGATCGACCTCGGCCGCGCCCTCGAAGTCTCCTGCGACACCGTCTACTACCGCCTGGCGCACGAGGAATGGCGCAAGGACGGCGGGATGAAGCCCAAGAAGGACGCCAAGGACGTCTTCTACACCACGGCCCGGCAGTTCGGCCTCGGCAAGGAGACCGGCATCGACCTGCCCAACGAGGTCAGGGGCCGCGTCCCCGACCGCCGGTGGAAGCGGGACTACTGGGAGGCCAACAAGGGTCCCTGGTGCGAGCAGGGCAAGAAGGACGGGTCGTACGCGGAGCAGATCGCGTACGAGAACTGCGTCTCCTTCAAGGACCTGCGCCCCGGTGACTCCGTCAACTACTCCATCGGCCAGGGCGACACCCTCGTGACCCCGATCCAGATGGCCACCGTCTACGCCGCCCTCTCCAACGGCGGGACCCTCTACAGGCCGAGCGTCGGGAAGGCGATCATCAGCCCCGACGGCAAGCACGTCCGGGAGATCACGCCCAAGGCGCACGGCAAGCTCCCCGTCGGCAGGAAGCTGCTGGAGCAGATGGGCGACGCCCTCGCCGGAGTGGCCACCCGCGGCACTGCGGCCTGGCGCTTCGTCGGCTGGCCGCAGGACAGGATCCCCATGCACGCCAAGACGGGCACGGCCGAGGTCTACGGCAAGCAGACGACGTCCTGGTTCGCCACGTACACCAAGGAATACGCGATCGTCATGACGATCTCCCAGGGCGGTACGGGCTCGGGCGCCTCCGGCCCGGCGGTGCGCAACATCTACGACGCGCTGTACGGCCTGGACAAGCAGGGGAACCAGGACCTCAAGCGCGCCCTGCTGCCGCAGCCGCAGAAGACGCTGCCCCGAGTACAGCCCGACGGCTCCATCGACGCGCCGCCCGTCAAGCCCTACCGCCCGGAGCCGCGCCGCCGTCCTTGACGCGCCTGAACGGCGCCGGCTGTTCCCGGGAGGCGTGCGGCCCGGCAGCGGCGGCGGGGGGTGAGCCCGGCCCTGTACGCAAAGTACGCCTAACTAACGAGTGGGAAGCGCGGTGGGTGACAATAGGGGGCATGACCGCGTTCAGTCCCCTTGCCATCGGGCCGCACACCGTGCAGCCGCCGGTGGTGCTCGCGCCGATGGCCGGCATCACCAACGCTCCCTTCCGCACCCTGTGCCGCGAGTTCAGCGGCGGAAAGGGGCTGTTCGTGAGCGAGATGATCACGACGAGGGCGCTGGTCGAGCGCAACGAGAAGACCATGCAGCTGATCCACTTCGACGAGACCGAGACGCCCCGGTCGATCCAGCTGTACGGGGTCGATCCGGTGACCGTCGGCAAGGCGGTCCGGATGATCGTCGACGAGGACCTCGCCGACCACATCGACCTGAACTTCGGCTGCCCGGTGCCCAAGGTGACCCGGAAGGGCGGCGGGTCCGCCCTGCCCTACAAGCGGCCCCTGCTGCGGGCCATCCTCAACGAGGCCGTGGGCAACGCGGGGGACCTGCCGGTCACCATGAAGATGCGCAAGGGCATCGACGACGACCACATCACCTACCTGGACGCGGGCCGCATCGCCGTCGAGGAGGGCGTGACCGCCATCGCCCTGCACGGGCGTACGGCGGCACAGCACTACGGCGGCACGGCGGACTGGGACGCCATCGCCCGGCTGAAGGAGCACGTGCCGGAGATCCCCGTGCTCGGGAACGGCGACATCTGGTCCGCTCACGACGCGCTGCGGATGATGCGCGAAACGGGCTGCGACGGAGTGGTCGTGGGGCGCGGCTGCCTGGGGCGGCCGTGGCTCTTCGGCGACCTGGTCGCGGCCTTCGAGGGCACGGGGGCGGCGGCGGCGCCCACGCTGCGCGAGGTCGCGGACGTGATGGTGCGGCACGCGCGGCTGCTGGGCGAGTGGATCGGGGACGAGACGCGGGGCGTCATCGACTTCCGTAAGCACGTGGCCTGGTACCTCAAGGGGTTCGCCGTCGGGTCCGAGATGCGCAAGCGGCTGGCGGTGACGTCCTCGCTGGACGAGCTGCGCGCTCAGTTGAGCGAGCTGGACCTGGACCAGGCGTGGCCGGTGGGCGCGGACGGGCCGCGCGGGCGGACGTCGGGCAACAACCGGGTCGTCCTGCCGGACGGGTGGCTCAAGGACCCGTACGACTGCGCGGCGATGGTCGGCGCCGAGGCGGAGCTGGACACGTCGGGCGGCTGACGCCGCGGGTGCCTGGACCGGGGCTCTGCCGGGGTGCCCCGCCCACCGCGCGCAGGCGCGTCACCAGGGCGTCAAAGGCGTCCGGATGGTGGGATACGGGGGTGGGGACGGGGCGTGATTCTCGCCACCCCTGATAGGGGTTGCGCTCAGATGAGCAACAAACCCCCGATTGTACTTCTCAAAGGGTGGCACTGAGTGCCACCCTTTTTGCGTTCAAGGCTTGAACTCACTTGCCTGATTGTCAGCTCATCTGAGCGGCTATCCTGGGTTTTCGGTCAAGCGGCATTCGGAGGGTGAAGGAATCCAGCTCCCTGCAGCTACTCGTGAGTTACCTGCGATCTGCTGGCGGACGGGTGGTTAAGGCCGTATGACGGGTAGGCGTACATACCCAGACGCCTTCGATCTGGGTATGTTCCTCGCCGTCAGGGCAGCCACCGAGTCCTCGAGGAGTCGAGACGCGTGTCGGAAAACAAAGATCAGAAGTTCGTGTACGACTTCACCGAGGGAAACAAGGACCTCAAGGACCTGCTCGGTGGCAAAGGCGCCAACCTCGCCGAGATGACGAACCTGGGCCTCCCCGTCCCGCCCGGTTTCACCATCACCACCGAGGCCTGCAAGGTCTACCTCGACAGCGGCGACGAGCCCGTCGAGCTTCGCGACGAGGTCACCGCGCACCTCGACGCCCTTGAGCAGAAGATGGGCAAGAAGCTCGGCCAGGCCGACAACCCGCTCCTCGTCTCGGTCCGTTCCGGCGCCAAGTTCTCGATGCCCGGCATGATGGACACCGTCCTCAACATCGGACTCTCCGACAAGTCCGTCGAGGGCCTGGCCAAGCAGGCCGGGGACGAGCGGTTCGCCTGGGACTCGTACCGGCGCCTGATCCAGATGTTCGGCAAGACCGTCCTCGGCGTCGACGGCGAGCTCTTCGAGGAGGCGCTGGAGGAGGCCAAGGCCGCCAAGAAGGTCACGGTCGACACCGACCTCGACGCGGGCGACCTGAAGAAGCTCGTCAAGCAGTTCAAGAAGATCGTCAAGACCGAGGCCGGCCGCGACTTCCCCCAGGACCCGCGCGAGCAGATGGACCTGGCCATCAAGGCCGTCTTCGACTCCTGGAACGGCGAGCGCGCCAAGCTCTACCGCCGCCAGGAGCGCATCCCGCACGACCTCGGCACGGCCGTCAACGTCTGTTCCATGGTCTTCGGCAACCTCGGTCCCGACTCCGGCACGGGCGTCGCCTTCACCCGCGACCCCGCCTCCGGCCACCAGGGCGTCTACGGCGACTACCTGCAGAACGCGCAGGGTGAGGACGTCGTCGCCGGTATCCGCAACACGGTGCCGCTGGCCGACCTGGAGTCGATCGACAAGAAGTCGTACGACCAGCTGATGCAGATCATGGGGACGCTGGAGAACCACTACAAGGATCTCTGCGACATCGAGTTCACCATCGAGCGCGGGCAGCTCTGGATGCTCCAGACCCGCGTCGGCAAGCGGACCGCCGGTGCCGCCTTCCGGATCGCCACCCAGCTCGTCGACCAGGGCCTCATCGACGAGGCCGAGGCGCTCCAGCGCGTCAACGGCGCCCAGCTCGCCCAGCTGATGTTCCCGCGCTTCGACGAGAACGCCAAGATCCAGCAGGTCGGGCGCGGTATCGCCGCCTCGCCGGGCGCGGCCGTCGGCAAGGCCGTCTTCGACTCGTACACCGCCGTCAAGTGGTCCCGCTCGGGCGAGAAGGTCATCCTGATCCGCCGCGAGACCAACCCGGACGACCTGGACGGCATGATCGCCGCCGAGGGCATCCTGACCTCGCGCGGCGGCAAGACCTCCCACGCGGCCGTCGTCGCGCGCGGCATGGGCAAGACCTGTGTCTGCGGCGCCGAGGAGCTGGAGGTCGACACCAAGCGCCGCCGCATGACCGTACCCGGCGGGCACGTCGTCGAGGAGGGCGACGTCGTCTCCATCGACGGCTCCACCGGGAAGGTGTACCTCGGCGAGGTCCCGGTCGTGCCGTCGCCGGTCGTCGAGTACTTCGAGGGCCGCATGCACGCGGGCGCCGACGACGCCGACGAACTCGTCCAGGCCGTGCACCGGATCATGGCGTACGCGGACCGGGTACGCCGGCTGCGCGTACGGGCCAACGCCGACAACGCCGAGGACGCGCTGCGCGCCCGTCGCTTCGGTGCGCAGGGCATCGGCCTGTGCCGTACCGAGCACATGTTCCTGGGCGACCGCCGCCAGTACGTCGAGCGGCTCATCCTCGCCGACACGGACGCGGAGCGCGACGAGGCCCTCAAGGCCCTGCTGCCGCTCCAGAAGCAGGACTTCGTCGAGCTGTTCGAGGCGATGGACGGCCTGCCCGTGACGGTGCGCCTCCTGGACCCGCCGCTGCACGAGTTCCTGCCCGACATCACCGAGCTGTCGGTGCGCGTCGCCCTCGCCGAGGCCCGTAAGGAGCCGCACGAGAACGAGCTGCGCCTCCTCCAGGCCGTGCACCGGCTGCACGAGCAGAACCCGATGCTGGGTCTGCGCGGCGTGCGCCTCGGCCTGGTCATCCCCGGCCTGTTCACCATGCAGGTGCGGGCGATCGCCGAGGCCGCCGCCCAGCGGGTCGAGGCCAAGGGCGACCCGCGCGCCGAGATCATGATCCCGCTCGTCGGCACCGTCCAGGAGCTGGAGCTGGTCCGCGACGAGGCCGAGCAGGTCATCGCCGAGGTGCAGGCGCAGACCGGCGTCGAGCTGAAGCTGGCGCTCGGCACGATGATCGAGCTGCCCCGCGCCGCCGTGACCGCCGGTCAGATCGCCGAGTGCGCCGAGTTCTTCTCCTTCGGCACCAACGACCTCACCCAGACGGTGTGGGGCTTCTCCCGGGACGACGTGGAGGCCAGCTTCTTCACCGCGTACCTGGAGAAGGGCATCTTCGGCGTCAGCCCGTTCGAGACGATCGACAAGGACGGCGTCGGCGCGCTCGTGCGCAGCGCGGTCCAGGCCGGCCGGGCCACCCGCCCGGACATCAAGCTCGGCGTCTGCGGTGAGCACGGCGGTGACCCGGAGTCGGTGCACTTCTTCCACGAGGTGGGCCTGGACTACGTCTCCTGCTCGCCGTTCCGGATCCCGGTGGCGCGCCTGGAGGCGGGCCGGGCGGCGGCGCAGTCGTCCGGGAGCGACAGCCGCTGAACGATCGGGCGAGCAGCCTGATGCGGATATTCCGGAATACCGATCGGTCGGTATTCCGGGCCTGACCACCGGAGCCGTCGTCGGTCACTTCGACCCTCACCGACACGGCGGTGGCTCCGGGTCGCAAGAGAGACGGGGCGGACACCTTGTGCGGAGGTGTCCGCCCCGTCGCATTTCGTCTGTGTGGAATTGTGGATACCGGTTGCGTTACGTCCGGTTGAATTCTGGGCTGTTGAATGGCGGACTTCGGGAGTCCGCTCGAATTGCGCCATTCGCCCCGCAAACAAAGGGCGGAGCGCGGCCACCGGATCCCCACCCGCCGACCGCGCCCCATTACCCCTGCCGGACAGGAGAGCCGCAACCTGTCAGGACCGCCGCCGGACGCGCGAAGCCCCCCACGGTCTTCTGCACGTCACCTCGGTCCTGAAGGTTTCCCGTCCGACGCCGTACAGCTTTTCGGTTCACCCCCTGCCTCCGCGATGCGTTTCAACTGTGGCTGAAATGCCGTGGTGACGTGCTGTGATGGCATGCATACTCAATGGAGGGGGTGATTGCGGATGCAACAGGTGGGGGTTCAGTGCTACGTATACATTTCACCGGGGCAGACCTTGCCGGGGTTCGGATGGCGGCCCGGCCGGACGCGCTGTGGGAAACGGTCCTCAGCTTTCACCGATTGCGGGACCGGCGCGGCGCGCCGGTGTACGGGGAATGGCGATCCGAAACCCGGACGCGGTTGAACGGTGAAACACGACTCCTCGGCGCGCTCGTCCCGCAGCGGGGCTATTTCCCCGACTTCCTGACGCCACCCGAGGGCCTGCACGGTCTCGACACGGCCCTGGAGGCGGTGCGGGCCACCCCGCCCGCCCGGATCCACACCGAACTCGCCCTGCTGGGCGCCTCCCGGCCCGGCTCGGCGCCGCTGCCCGGCTGGGCCGCCGGTCTCGCGGAAGGCCGCCCCGAGACCTTCAGCCGCCTCCTGGGCGCCCTGCGCGGCTACCACCGGGCCGCCGTCGAGCCGTACTGGGCGTACATCCAGTCCCAGGTGGAGGCCGACCGCGCCGTACGCGGCCGGGCGCTGCTCGACGGCGGGGCCGACGAACTGCTCGCCTCGCTGCCGCCGACGCTGCGCTGGCGCTCGCCCGTGCTGGAGGCGGACTACCCGGTCGACCGGGACCTCCACCTGGACGGGCGGGGCCTGCTGCTGCAGCCGTCGTTCTTCTGCCGGGGCACCCCGGTCGTCTACCGCGACCCCGGCCTGCCGCCGGTGCTGGTGTACCCGGTCACGCACACCGACGCCCAGGCGGCCGGGGAGCCGTGCGGCCCCGGCGGGGCGTCGTCACTGGGCCGGCTCGTGGGGCACACCCGCTCCGAGGTCCTCAGGGCCATCGGCCACGGCGGTACGACCAGTGAACTCGCCCGCAGGGCCGGGGTGTCGCTGGCCTCGGCCAGCCAGCACGCGGGCGTGCTGCGGGACGCGGGCCTGGTGGTCACCCTGCGCCAGGGCAGCTCCGTCCTGCACACGCTGACGCCGCTGGGCGCCGCCCTCCTGCACGGCGGCGCCCAGCCCAGGCCCAAGCAGCAGCGGCAGCAGCACCAGGAGCAGTTCCGCCAGCCGCGGCGGCGCTACGCGCGGAACGGACCCGTCACCTCGTAGGTGATGCCGCCCGACGAGCTGTTGGTCGTGCCGCGCTGGCTGGAGAAGTACAGCCGCTTGCCGTCGGGGGAGAAGGCCGGCCCGGTGATCTCCGAGCCGGAGTGGCCCTCGATCCGCAGGAACGGCGCGACGACGTCGTCCGGCGTGATGACGCAGATCTCCATGTTGCCGCCGTCCTCCGCGATGTACAGGTCGCCGGAGGATGAGCCGGTGACGTTGTCCACGCCGGTCAGCGGGGCGGTGCCGCCGGTGACCAGGGAGTCGTCGTAGGCCAGCTCGTAGGTGTTGGTGGTGAGGTTCAGCTGCCACAGGCGGTTGTCGCCCTTGGTGGTGAACCAGACCGTGTCGTTGGCGTAGTGGCAGCCCTCGCCGCCGTTGAAGCGCTTGGCGCCCGAGACCTGGTCTCGGGTGTAGGTGGGGGAGCCGTCCGGGTCGGGCACGGTCACCCAGGTGAAGCTGCCGGAGGTGGCCGTACCGGCCTTGAGCACCTGGAGCGTGCCGGAGGAGAGGTCGCCCCACGTGGTGGGCACGAAGCGGTACAGGCAGCCGTTGGACTCGTCCTCGGTCAGGTAGATCACCTTGCGGACCGGGTCGGCCGCCGCCGCCTCGTGCTTGAACCTGCCCATCGCGTCCCGGCGCACGGCGGCCTTCACACCGTACGGGTCGGTCTCGTAGACGTACCCGAGGCTGACCTCCTCGCACGACAGCCAGGTGTTCCACGGCGTCTTGCCGCCCGCGCAGTTGGTGCGCGTGTCGGACAGGACGCGGTACGCGCCGGTGATCGCGCCGGTCGAGGAGAACTTCACGGCGCTCGCGCCGCCGCCCGGGTTGATCTCCGAGTTGGAGACGTAGATCCAGCCCGTGCCGTCCGCGTAGCAGGCACCGCCGTCGGGGGCGTTGTGCCAGGTGTACGAGGTGGGGCCGACCCGCTGCCCGGACCGGGCGATCACCCGGCTGGTGAAGCCGCTCGGCAGCCGGATGCCGTTGGCGTCCGCCGCGCCGAGCGCCCCGTACGGGCCCGCGCCCGGCTGCGCCGGTGCCGCGTGGGCGGCGCCCGGCATGAGGGTGAAGCCGAAGGCGGCGGCCGTGCCGCCGATGACCGCTCCGCGCAGGAAACTGCGACGTTCCACTTGTCACTCCAGGAAGAGGCTGGTGGCCGCCCCGCTCGCCGGTCGGCGGCGGGGTTCGCTCGCGCTTCCGGAACCTAGGAGTTCCACATGGGTCCCGCATTGACGGTGCATCAACAACCGGTGAAGCGGAAGCGGCGCGGCGGTCGGCCTTCCCCCGTCACCGCCGGGACGGGGCGCCGAACGCCTCCGGGGCCCGCTCCGGCGGGACGTCCACCGTCTTGCCGGCCGCCGGAGGCCGCGCGTCACCCGGCAGCCTCCACGTGACCCTCCGACCCGGGGAGCTCGCGGCGCTCATGGGACTCCGGTGCTCATGGGGCCGACGCCGGGCCGGGGTGCGGAGGCCCGCGACGTGAGGGAGATTTCTTCCAAGAGGTTTTCGAGGGGCGATGAGTTTTCGCGGGGGGCCGGGTCTACCCCTTCGAAAGCGCCACGGCGACCACGACGGCGCCATGGCACCCACACGGAACGGATGGACGACATGCCTCAGATGATCTTCGTGAACCTGCCCGTCAAGGACCTGGAGGCGTCCAAGGCCTTCTGGGGCAAGCTCGGTTACCCCTTCAACGAGCAGTTCACCGACGAGCACGCCGCCTGCCTCGTCTTCAGCGACACCATCTTCGCGATGCTGCTCACCGAGCAGCGCTTCAAGGACTTCACCAAGAAGGAGATCGCCGACGCCCGGACGTCGACCGAGGCGATCATCGCGCTGAGCGCGGACAGCCGCGAGAAGGTCGACGCGCTGGCCGACGCCGCCCTGGCGGCCGGTGGCTCCCCGGCCAACGACCCCCAGGACTACGGCATGATGTACAGCCGCTCCTTCCAGGACCCCGACCACCACCTGTGGGAGGTCATGTGGATGGACCCGGCGGCCGTCCAGGGCTGAGACGCGGCGCGTCGGCGTGCGGCGGCCGGGGGACACCCGGCCGTCACGCCGAGGCGCCCCGTCCACGACGAGATCCGCGCCCACCACCGAGCCGGCGTCCTCGGACGCCGGGTACAGGACCGCGGCGGCGACCTCGGCGGCTGACGACACCCGGCCGGGCGGTGACTGGTCCTTCATCCGCACCGCGCGCTCGGCCTCCGTCGCGCCGCGGCGCAGCGACATCGAGGTGTCCGACGCGCCCGGGCTGACCGCGTTGATCCGTACCCCGTCCCGGATGTGGTCGAGCGCGGCGGCGCGGGTGAGCGCCGAGACGGCGGCCTCGGACGTGAGGTGGCCGGCGCCCCCCGGATGCGGGGATGGGCGCCGGGGTTGGACGGGATGTTGACGACGGCGCCACCGCCGTGGGCCCGCATAGGGGCGATCTCCGCAGCCGGGACGCTCGGTCAAGTGATGTCAGGCGGCGGAGACCAGGGCGGCCCTACGGACCGGGAAGACCGCCACCGACACCTCGTCGTCGTCCAGGCACCGGCCCGTCTCCAGGTCGAAGCGCTGCTTCAGGAGAGGCGACGCCACGAAGGGCCGACCGCCGGTCGAGCCGAGCAGGCCCCGCGCCAGCACCTGGGCGCCCGTGAACGGATCGCGGTTGTCGATCGCGTACAGCCGGCCCGTACGGTCCCGGAACAGCGCCACCTGGCGCCCGTCCGGCAGCAGGGCCGCCATGCCGCGCCCCGGCGTCAGCACCGAGTCGTCGCAGATCGGCAGCCACTGGTCACGGTGGGAGAGTTCGAGCATCATCGGGCGGAAGTCCCTTCGAGGGTCAGGACGGTCAGGTCCGGCTTGATCTGGCCGCGCTCCGGCACGAACTTCACCGAGGGGTCGGGTGCGTCCGGGGCGTTGACGAAGGAGACGAACCGGCGCAGCCGCTCCGGGTCCTCCAGGGTCTCGGCCCACTCGTCCCGGTAGCCGGCCACGTGCGCGGCCATCAGGGCCTCCAGCTCGTCGCACAGTCCGAGCCTGTCGTGCACGATCACGTCGCGCAGGTGGTCCAGGCCGCCTTCGAGCCGCTCCAGCCAGGTGGCCGTGCGCTCCAGCCGGTCGGCCGTGCGGATGTAGAACATCAGAAACCGGTCGATCAGCCGGATCAGCTCCGCGTCCGACAGGTCCTGGGCGAGCAGGTCCGCGTGGCGCGGTGTCGCGCCGCCGTTCCCGCCGACGTACAGGTTCCAGCCGTTCGCCGTGGCGATCACGCCGAAGTCCTTGGACTGGGCCTCGGCGCACTCCCGGGCGCAGCCGGAGACGGCCGACTTGAGCTTGTGCGGGGCGCGCAGGCCCCGGTAGCGCAGTTCGAGGTCGATCGCCATCTTCACCGAGTCCTGCACGCCGTACCGGCACCAGGTCCGGCCCACACACGACTTCACCGTGCGCAGCGACTTGCCGTACGCGTGCCCCGACTCGAAGCCGGCGTCCACCAACCGCGCCCAGATCACCGGCAGCTGGTCGACCCGCGCACCGAACAGGTCGATCCGCTGACCACCCGTGATCTTGGTGTAGAGGCCGAAGTCGCGGGCCACCTCGCCGATCACGATCAGCTTGTCCGGGGTGATCTCACCGCCCGGGATGCGCGGCACGATCGAGTACGAGCCGTTGCGCTGCATGTTCGCGAGGAAGTGGTCGTTGGTGTCCTGCAGGGCGGCCCGCTCGCCGTCGAGGATGTACTCGTTGGTGAGGCTCGCCAGGATCGACGCCACGGCCGGCTTGCAGACCTCGCAGCCCTCGCCGCCCCGCGCCTCCTCACGGCCGTGCGAGTCGAGCAGCTGCCCGTACGAGGTGAAGCGCATCGTGCGGACGATCTCGTACAGCTCGCTGCGGCTGTAGGAGAAGCAGTCGCACATCCCGCTGTCGGCCGCCTTCGGCAGCAGCTGCTCGATCACCTTCACGCAGCTGCCGCAGCCCGTGCCCGCCTTGGTGCACTTCTTCACCTCGGGCAGCGAGGAACAGGCGCAGATGGCGCCCTTGGTGACGTTGTGGCAGGAGCAGATGATCGCGTCGTCGGGGAGCGACGAGGGGCCGAGGGAGACCGGGGCACCGGCACCGGCCGGCAGCACCAGCTGCTCGGGCGACACCGGCGGCTTCGTCCCGGTCATCGGCCGCAGCATGCCGTACGTCTCGGCGTCACCGACCAGCACGCCACCCAGCAGCACGCCGTCCGGGTCCACGACCAGCTTCTTGTAGATGCCGGAGCGCGAGTCCGAGTAGACGACGTCGAGGCAGTTCTCCGTCGTCCCGTGCGCGTCACCGAAGGAGGCCACGTCCACGCCGAGCAGCTTCAGCTTGGTGGAGGTGTCGGCGCCCGTGAAGCCGTCCGCCTCCTCGTCCGCGATGGCCGCGGCGGCCGTCAGCGCCATGTCGTAACCGGGCGCCACCAGCCCGTACACCCGGCCGTCCGCCGCCAGGGCGCACTCGCCGATCGCGTACACCGCCGGGTCCGAGGTACGGCACCGCTCGTCCACCGCGATGCCGCCGCGCTCACCGACCGCCAGGCCGCAGTCGCGCGCCAGCTGGTCCCGGGGCCGTACGCCCGCCGAGAAGACCACCAGGTCGGTGGCGACCGTCGAACCGTCCGACAGGGCCATGCCCGTCACGGCGCCGTTCTCGGTGATCACTTCCTGCGTGCCCGTGCCCGTGTGGACGATGAGGCCCATGTTCTCGATGGTGCGCAGCAGCGCCGCGCCACCGCCCTCGTCCACCTGCACCGGCATCAGGCGCGGCGCGAACTCCACGATGTGCGTCTCCAGGCCCAGGCCCTTGAGCGCGCCCGCCGCCTCCAGGCCGAGCAGCCCGCCGCCGACCACCGCGCCGGTCGTCGCCGTCTTCGCGTACTCCTCGATGGCGAGCAGGTCCTCGATGGTCCGGTAGACGAAGCAGCCGGTGGCGTCCTTGCCCGGCACCGGCGGGACGAAGGGGTACGAACCGGTTGCCAGCACCAGCGTGTCGTACGCGATCACCCGGCCGGCGCGCGAGGTGACCGTCCGCGCCTCGCGGTCGATCGCCTCGGCCGGGTCGTCCAGGTGCAGCTCGATGCCGTGCCGCGCCATGAAGTCGCCCTCGACCATGGACAGGTCGTCGGGCGTCCTGCCGTCGAAGTACGAGGTGAGCCGGACCCGGTCGTACGCCGGGCGGGGCTCCTCGCAGAAGACGACGATCCGCGCCCGCTCCGTGACGCCCCGGTCGGCGAGGGACTCCAGGAAGCGCTGGCCGACCATGCCGTGGCCGACGAGGACGATGGTGGGCGTGTTCGGCGTGTTCGGCATGTCAGGAGCCTCCGTCATGGGTGAGCAGGTGGAGCAGGGGCGCTTCAGGGAGGGCCTCGTCGCCCTCCCAGGCCCGGGCGAGCGCCCCGACCGCGCCGAGGTCGCCGAGCAGGACGCCGCCGACGAGCCGGTCCCCGCGGACGACGACCTTGCGGTACGCGCCGCTCGTGGCGTCGGCCAGCTGCACGGTGTCGTCACCGGGCCGCGGCGTCGCCTCGCCGAACGCCGCCAGTTCGAGGGCGTCCATGCTGAGCCGCGTCAGGGCGCGGGTGCCGCGGTAGGTGCCGGTGCCGTGGGTGAGCACCTCGGCCAGGACGTCGGCCTGCTCCAGGGCGGCACCGGCCAGCCCGTAGAGCCGGCCGTCGTGCTCGGCACAGTCGCCGATGGCGTGGATGTACGGGTCGGAGGTGCGCAGCTGGTCGTCGACGACGATCCCGCGCCGCACGTCCAGCCCCGCCTCCAGGGCCAGGCCGACGCGCGGCCGGACCCCGCAGGCCAGCACGACGACGTCCGCGTCGAGGACGAAACCGTCGGCGAGTTCCACCGCTTCGACGACATCGTCGACGCAGCGCAGGCCACGGACGCGGCACTCGGTGTGGACCTCCACGCCGAGGTCCTCCAGGTGGCGGCGGAGCAGCGCGGACGCGTTCGCGTCGAGCTGGCGCTCCATCAGGTGCTCGCCCTGCTGGGCCAGCACCACCTCCGCGCCCCGGGTCGCCAGCGCGCGGGTCGCCGACACGCCCAGCAGGCCGCCGCCGATCACCACCGCCCGCACACCCGGGCCGACCAGCGCGTCCAGCGCCAGGCAGTCGTCGAGCGTCCGGAACGCGTGCACCCCGGCGGGCAGCCGGCCGCCGCCCACCCCACCCAGACCGCGCAGGGGCGGCAGCACCGGGTTCGAACCGGTGGCCAGCACCAGCCGGTCGTACGCGAACGACTCACCGCCCGCGCAGTGCACCACCCGGGCCGCCCGGTCGACGCCGGTCACCCGCACTCCGCGGCGCACCGGCTGTTCCCGCCCGGCCGGCAGGGCGATGACCTCGGGCCCGTACCGCCCGGCCAGGACGTCCGCGAGCAGCACCCGGTTGTACGGGGCGTGCGGCTCCTCGCCGAGCAGGGTGACGGGCAGCCGTTCGGCGAGGCGTGCCCCCGCCGTACCACCGCCGACCACCACGATCCGTGAACTCATGTCCAGCAGAGTGCGTCGGCGGTGTTTCCCGGCAGCATCCCGTTTGTTTCCGCTACGGAAAGCTGACCTCAACACCGGACGGGCCGGGCGGTGAGGGGGCCGAGCGGTGAGGAGTCCGGGCGGTGAGGAGTCCGGGTAGTGAGGAGTCCGGGTAGTGAGGGGATCGGGCGGTGGGGCGGGGAAGCTCCGTACACAGGAGGGGGACGCGCGGACCTCAGACGTACCTCAAGTCTCCCCGGATTCGTGGACGGCACATCGACCCCGTCCCTAGGGTCATGGGCATGCCCGACATAGCGCTGACCACCCTGCTCTTCCTCTGCGCCGCCGCGCTCGTGGCCGGCTGGATCGACGCCGTGGTGGGCGGCGGCGGGCTGCTGCTCCTGCCCGCGCTGCTCCTCGGCCTGCCGCACGGACCGGCCGCTCACATCCTCGGCACGAACAAGGCGGTGGCCATCGTCGGCACGTCCGGCGCCGCCGCGACCTACGTACGCAGAGCCCCGGTGCGCGTCCCGGTGAGGACTGCGGTACGGATCGGGCTGGCCGCGCTCGCCGGGTCCATGGGCGGCGCGTTCTTCGCGGCGGGCGTCAGCAGCGAGGTGCTGCGGCCGGTGATCATGGTGGTGCTGCTGGGCGTGGCGGCGTTCGTGGTGCTGCGGCCCTCCTTCGGCACGGGCCGTGCGGGCGGTGCGGGCGCGCACACGCGCCCGGTGACCAGGGCCCGGGTCGTCGTGGCCGTCGTGCTCGTGGGGGGCGGGATCGGGTTCTACGACGGGCTGTTCGGGCCGGGGACCGGGACGTTCCTGGTGCTGGCGCTCACCGCCGTGCTCCACCTCGACCTGGTGACCGCGTCCGCCACCGCCAAGATCGTCAATGTGTGCACCAACGCCGGGGCGCTCACGATGTTCGCGTACCAGGGGACCGTGCTGTGGCAGCTGGCGATGGTCATGGCGGTGTTCAACCTGGCGGGCGGGATGCTCGGCGCGCGGATGGCGCTGAGCAAGGGCGCGGAGTTCGTGCGCGGGGTGCTGCTCGTGGTGGTCTTCTCCCTGGTCGCGAAGCTGGCCTTCGACCAGTGGGCCTGACCGGTCGGGTCAGCGGACGCCGATGAGGTGCGCGTACGCGACGACATTGCCCTGGTAGCCCGTCTCCTCGTCGAACCCGCCGCCGCAGGTGATCACGCGGAGCTCGGCGCGGTCGGTGGCGCCGTACACCTTGTGGTCGGGGAAGGCGTCGTTCTCGTACACCTCGATGGCGTCGATCGTGAAGACGGCGGTGCGGCCGTCCAGGCGGGAGACCTCGATGCGGTGGCCCTTCTTGAGCGCGCCGAGGGCGTAGAAGACGGCGGGGCCGTCGGCGTTGTCGACGTGGCCCGCGATGATGGCGGTGCCCTTGGCGCCGGGCGGGGTGCCGTCCTTGAACCAGCCGGCGATGTTGCGGTTCCCGGTGGGCGGGACCTCCAGGCTGCCGTCGCGGGCCAGACCCAGGCGCATGACGGGCGCGTCGACCTCGATCCCGGGAATCCGGACGCGGACCGGGGCGGACGGCGGCAGCGGGTCGGCGGCGGCCTCGGTGTGCTGGTCGGGGCCGGCGGCGAACGCCTCGGCGGCGGAGGGGACGGGCGGGGTGACGTCGGTGGAGCCGTTCTGGACGAGCCACACGCCGACGAAGGCGGCGACCGCTATGCCCCACCCCTTGCTTCTCGTCATGGGTGTCGCTCCCGTATGCCTGTGGTGCGGGCCCGTCGGGCGGTGCGGGCCCGTTCCCGCGGTGTGGGCCTGTTCGGGCGGTGCGGCGTGGTGTCCCCCGCCCGCGCTGCGGCCTCGGGGACACGCGCGGCGGGGGCGGGGGACGAGGTGGCGGGGGTGTTGCCCGGGGACGGTGCCCCGGTCAGCGGCCCTGCGCGCCGCTCGCCCGGCGGCGCAGGAGCCATACCCCGCCGACGGCGGCCGCGGCAAGCACCGCCGCGCCCGCCGCGATCTGGGCGGTGTCGGGGCCGACGCTGCCCCCGACACCGGTCTTGACGTGGCCGCTCGGGTTCGGGACGTGGCCGCTGGGATTCGGGACCGGGACGTGGCTGCCGACGCCCTCCTCGTGCCCCTCGCCCTTCTGGTGGCCGCCAGGGACCTTGCCGCCGCCGCCGTGCGTGACGGTCAGGGCACCGGCGGCCGTCTTGCCGTTGACGCAGGTGACGGTGATGTCGTAGGCGCCGGGCTTGGCGTGGGCCGGCACCTTGAACTGGCCGATGACGACCTCCTTGTGGGTGCCCGGCGCCACCTTGAACTCACCCGCGCCCAGGGTTCCGGTGTCCCCGAGGCCGCTGCCGTTCTTGCCGCAGGCGGTGGTGTTGACCGTGACGGTCTCACCCGGGGTGGCCGTCGCCGGGTAGACCTCCAGCACCGCGATGTCTCCGGCGTACGCGGCCGGCGCTGCGAAGGCGCCGAGCGCGACGGCCGTCAGCGCGGTACCGGTCAGCAGGCGGGGGATGGTGCGCATGGGTCCTCCGAGCGCGCGAGGGGCGGGTCCGCCGAGGGCGTCCGCGAGGAGGCGGTGTCCGCGACGGGCGGTTGTCCTTGGTCCCATGGGTAAGGCCACGCCCCCTCGCCCGCTTGCTGATGCCTCATCAGTTCCCCCGGTCGCGCCGCCTTGCCGGAGAACATCGCCGCAGGTCAGGGCGGGCGTGGCAAGCCCGGGCCGCGCGCCGTGCCGAACGGGTGACGCGCGCCGCCGACCGAGGCCGGACGCAGGCCTCCGGAAGGCGCTTGACCTCAAGTCCGCTTGAGGGACCAGGCTGCTCGCCATGGACACCGAAACGAACTCCTCGCCCCTCCGGCTCGCCGTCATCCTCGGGAGCAACCGCCAGGGCCGCTTCGGACCCGTGATCGCCGACTGGTTCCTCGCACGCGTCGCCCAGCACGCCGCCTTCACCGTCGACGTCGTCGACCTCGCCGACGCCGACCTGCCCACCGCCCTGTCCCACGACCCCGACCCCGCCGTGCGCGCCGAGCTCGGCAAGGTGAGCCCGACCCTGCGCGACGCCGACGCCTTCGTCGTCCTCACCCCCGAGTACAACCACTCCTACCCCGCCTCCCTCAAGAGCCTCATCGACTGGCACTTCACCGAGTGGCAGGCCAAGCCCGTCGGCTTCGTCTCCTACGGAGGAGTCTCCGGCGGCCTGCGCGCCGTCGAGCACCTGCGCCAGGTCTTCGCCGAACTCCACGCCGTCACCATCCGCGACACCGTCTCCTTCCACCACGCCCACGGCCACTTCGACGAGGACGGCACCCACAAGGACCCGACCGCACCCGACGCCGCCGCCAAGACGATGCTCGACCAGCTCACCTGGTGGGCCCACGCCCTGCGGGACGCCAGGGCGGTCCGCCCCTACGCGGGCTGAGGCGCCGCGCCCCGGCGTAGGCTTCCCCCGGACGTCCCTGTCACCGACGGAGATACTTCACCGAGGAGATCCTTACGGAGGAGAGCGTGAACACGGAGCAGAGCGTGACCGCCGAGGAGAGCGCGAACTCGGAGCAGAGCGTGACCGCCGAGGAGAGCGTGAACACGGAGCAGAGCGTGATGGCGGCCCTGACCGTGCTCACCACCACCGACAGCGCCGAGAAGGCCGAGGAGCTGGCCCGGGGCGCGGTGGAGGCCCGGCTCGCCGCCTGCGCCCAGATCTCCGGCCCGGTCACCTCCGTCTACCACTGGCAGAACGCCATCGAGACCACACAGGAGTGGCAGGTCTTCTTCAAGACGACCGAGGCCTGTTACGCCACGCTGGAGGCGCACCTCACCGCCGCGCACGACTACGACACCCCGGAGATCATCGCGATGCCCGTGGTGCGCGGCAGCGCGGCCTATCTGTCCTGGCTGGCGGGGGAGACCTCGGCGTGACGGGGACGGGCGAGCTGCCGTTCTTCGTGTACGGGACGCTGCGCCCCGGTCAGGACAACCGCGCCCTCCACCTGCGCGGCCGTACGGCGACGGAGGAGCCCGCCCGGCTGTCGGGCGCCCTGTTGTACGAGGGCCCCGGCTACCCCTACCTGGCCCGCGGCGCGGGTGACGTGCTGGGCGAGCTGGTGACGGCGGCGCCCGGCTCGTACGACGCCCTCCTCTCCGTACTGGACCGGCTGGAGGGGTACGCCGGACCCGGCCACCCGCTCAACCTCTACGAGCGGGAGGCCTGCGAGGTCCGGCGTCTGAGGGACGGGGCACGGGTCCGGGCGTGGGTGTACGTGGCCGCGCCGGCCGTGCGGTCCGGGTTCGGCCCGCCGGTCGCGGGCGGCGACTGGCTCAGCCGCGTTCGAGCCGTACCGCGCACACCTTGAACTCCGGCATCCGGGACGTCGGATCGAGGGCGGGATTGGTCAGGGTGTTCGCCCGTCCCTCGCCCGCCCAGTGGAACGGCATGAAGACGGTGTCCGGCCGGATGCCGTTGGTGATCCGCGCGGGCGCGACGGCCCGCCCGCGCCGCGACACCACCGCGACCGGCTCGCCCTCGGCCACGCCCACCCGCTGCGCGAGGCGCGGATGCAGCTCCACGAAGGGCCCGGGCGCGGCGGCGTTCAGCTCGGCGACCCGCCGGGTCTGGGCGCCCGACTGGTACTGGGACACCACTCGCCCGGTCGTCAGCACCACCGGATACTCGTCGTCCGTCTCCTCGCCCGCCGCCCGGTGCGTGACGGGAACGAACCGGGCCCGCCCGTCCGGCGTGGCGAACCGCTCCAGGAACAGCCGGGGCGTGCCCGGATGCCCCGGTTCCGGACAGGGCCAGAAGACCCCGTCCTCCTCCACGATGCGGCGGTAGCTGATGCCCGCGTAGTCGGCGGGGCCGCCGGCCGAGGCGCGGCGCAGCTCGTCGAAGACCTCCTCGGGGTCCGTGGGGAACCCCTTCTCCCAGCCGAGCAGTTCGGCGAGGGCGTTCAGGACCTCCAGGTCGCTGCGGACGCCCTCCGGCGGCTGTACGGCCTGGCGGCGGAGGAGTACACGCCCCTCGAGGTTGGTCATGGTGCCCGTCTCCTCGGCCCACTGGGTGACCGGCAGGACGACATCGGCGAGCGCGGCCGTCTCGGACAGGACGACGTCCGCCACGGCCAGGAAGTCCAGGCTCTCCAGCCGCTCCTGGATGTGCCCGGCGCGCGGGGCCGACACCACCGGGTTGGACCCCATGAGCAGCAGCGCCTTGATGTCGGTGCCCAGCGCGTCGAGCAGCTCGTACGCGCTGCGCCCCGGCCCCGGCAGCGTGTCGGGGTCGACATCCCACACGCCGGCGACGTGGGCGCGGGCGGCCGGATCGTCCAGCTTGCGGTAACCGGGGAGCTGGTCGGCCTTCTGGCCGTGCTCGCGCCCGCCCTGCCCGTTGCCCTGCCCGGTCAGGCAGCCGTACCCGGACAGGGGCCGGCCGGCGCGGCCGGTCGCCAGGCACAGGTTGATCCAGGCGCCGACGGTGTCGGTCCCCTTGGACTGCTGCTCGGGCCCGCGCGCGGTGAGCACCATCGCGTGCTCCGGCGCGCAGAACATCTCCACCGCCTCGCGCAACTGCGGCACGGGCACTCCCGTGATGCGCTCGACGAGCGCCGGCCAGTGGGACATGGCGGCGGCGCGGGCGTCGGCCCAGCCGGTCGTGCGGTCCGTGATGAAGTCCTCGTCCGTCCGGCCCTCCGCCACGACCAGGTGCAGCAGGCCGAGGGCGAGCGCGAGATCGGTGCCGGGGCGGGGCGCGAGGTGCAGGTCCGCCTGCTCGGCGGTGCGGGTACGGCGGGGGTCGACGACGATGAGCCTGCCGCCGTTCTCCTTCAGCTCGGTGAGGTACCGCAGCGCGGGAGGCATCGTCTCCGCCAGGTTCGACCCGACGAGGATGACGCACCCGGTGCGCGGGATGTCCTCCAGGGGGAAGGGCAGGCCCCGGTCGAGCCCGAAGGCCCGCTGGTGCGCGGCGGCGGCCGACGACATGCAGAAGCGGCCGTTGTAGTCGATCTGCGACGTGCCGAGGACCAGCCGGGCGAACTTCCCGAGCGCGTACGCCTTCTCGTTGGTGAGCCCGCCGCCGCCGAAGACCCCGACGCTGTCCGCGCCGTGCCGCTCCCTGCCGCGCCGCAGCCCCTCGGCGACGGTGCGCAGGGCCTCCTCCCAGGTGGCCGGTTCGAGCCTGCCTGTGGCGGGGCGTCGAATCAGCGGCCCGGCCAGCCTGGCCCGGGAGGAGAGTACTGCGGGTGCGGTACGCCCCTTGCCGCACAGGGCGCCCCGGTTCACGGGGAAGTCCGCGCGCTCCACCACCTCGACCACCTCGGCGCCCTGTTCGGCGGGCCGCAGGTTCATCCCGCACTGCAGGGAGCAGTACGGACAGTGCGTGGGGGTGGTGACTGGGAGCATGCCCCCGAGCATGCGGCGCCCGTGTTACACCCACGCACCCGCCGCATTACGGACCCGGTACGTACCTCTCCGCCCGTTCCCCGCCCCACGGTGAGCCGAGCGGCCCGCGCCGCAGGTCCGGGCGTGCCGCCGTCCCACCCCCGGGACCCGCGCGGTCCCACCCCCGGGGCCGGCCGTCCCACCCCGGGGCTCAGTGATCGCCTGCGGACGCCAGCGCATCCGTGACGCCCGTCTCCTCCCGGCCCAGGAACGTCGGGTGCGGCTTGAACGCCGCGTCCGCCGCCCCCTTCCCGGCCGCCACGAGCTCCCGCACGCCGCCGTAGTACCAGACCGAGTCGTGCGGCTCGGCGACACCGACCCCGTACGAGTCGACGCCCGCCGCCCGGCACAGCGTCACCGCCCGCCGGATGTGGAAGCCCTGCGTGACCAGGACCGCCCGGTCGACACCGAAGATCTTCTTCGCGCGCACGCAGGAGTCCCATGTGTCGAAGCCGGCGTAATCGCTGACGATCCGCCCGTCCGGTACGCCCCGCTCCGTCAGGTACGCGCGCATGGCGTCGGGCTCGTCGTACTCGGCCCGGCTGTTGTCCCCGGTGACCAGCACCACCTTGACCTTGCCCGTCCGGTACAGCTCGGCGGCCGTGTCGAGGCGGTGGGCCAGGTACGGGGTAGGGCGGCCCTTGTGGAGGCCCGCGCCGAAGACGACGGCGACGTCCCGCGCGGGGACGTCGGCGGTCGTGCGCAACCGGCTGTCGGCGACGGCGTGTATCCACGTCGCGGGTGCGAGCGCCAGCACGCACCCGAGCATGGCGCCCCGCACCAGCCGCCGCCGGGTCCGTCGGCTCCTCGGCGGCCGTGGAGTCTCTCGCACCCATGACGGCCATGACGGCCGTGACAGCCGTGACAGCCGTGATGGCCGTGATGGCCGTGACAATTGTGGCAGCCGTGGCAGCGGCCTGCGTCGCATGTACGAACCTCCCGTTGGTGTTCCCCTCCGTCCTCTCCGACGCCGAACGGCCGTGGGTGGTTCAGCTCGTGGCTCCGGTGGCTCCTGTCACTCCGGTGGCTCCCGCTGCTCCCGTGGCCGGTTCGGCGGCGGCCGGCGGGCATCCGCGCCCGTACAGCAGGGTCGCGAGCCCCCCGCCGATCAGCGCGCCGACGAGCTGCGCCGCGATGAAGCCGGGGAGGGACGCAGGGGCGATGCCCGTGAAGGAGTCGGTCAGTGAACGGCCCACGGTCGCCGCCGGGTTGGCGAACGACCCCGACGACGTGAACCAGATCGCGGCGGCGATGTACGCGGCGACCGCCACCGGCGCGAGCGCGGGGCGACCGATCCGGTCCAGGCCCTGGATCAACAGGACCAGCCCGGCGGTGGCGACCGCCTCGCCGAGCAGCAGATGCCCGTCCGACCGGACCTGGGTGGACCAGTTGCCGGGCGCCCGGCCGAACATCGCCTCCGCCAACAGCGCCCCCGCGACCGAGCCGGTCAGCTGGGCGGTGATGTACACCGCCACCTCGCCGCCGGTCAGCCCGCCTCCCGCCCGGCGCCCGGTCCACCAGGCGCTGAGGGTGACGACGGGGTTGAGGTGCGCCCCGGACACCGGTCCGAACAGCGCGATGAGCAGGCCGAGCCCGATCGCCGACGCCAGCGAATTGGCCAGCAGCCGCACTCCGACGTCCTCACTGAGGCCGGTCGCCTGGATGCCGGAGCCGATGATGACGGCGACCAGCGCCCCACTGCCGACCAGTTCGGCGACCGCGCGGCGGGGCAGTGCCCTGTCCGTAGCCATGAGTACCCCCAAGTCCCGATGTAGTGGAAAATATATTCCGCGTTTCGGAAACATTGACAGAGGGCAGGGGCAGGATCGTGCGGTCCGCCAGGACGCGCGGCATGAACCCCGGCACATCCGACCAGGCCCGGGCTCTCGTGGCCGCCCGCACGCGCCGGACGGGCGGATCCTCACCGGCGCCCGCCGTGTGGACAGCCACAACGCGGACGTGGCGGGCGTCTCCCAACCTGTTCGGCGCCGACGCCTGGCCCGGCTGCCTCGCCGCGATCGCCGACCGCCGACCGCCGACCGCCGACCGCCGGACCGGGACGCCGGTCGTCCGGTACGAGTACGGCGACGACCTGACGGCCGCCCTGCGTCACGGCCTCACGTCCGTCGGCCCCCTCCGCGCCCGGCCGGCCTGGGACGAGGGGCCGGAGGCCGGCTCGGGCGGGGGCTTGGGCGTGGGCTCGGACGGGACCTCGGGGGTGGGCTCGGGCGGGACCTCGGGGGTGGGCTCGGGCGGGGGATTGGACGCCGGGGCCGACGCCCGGTCCGGCGCACCGTCCGACGCCCGGGCCGACGCCGGGTCGGGCTCCGGCTCCGGTGGTGACCAGGCCGCCGACAGCAGCGACCGGGTCGCCGCCGACGCGTAGACCGCCGCGGCCAGCCACGCCCGCGCGAACGCGCCCGGGTCGGCGGGCAGCAGGCGCCCCAGCGCGTCCCGGCTCCGCGCCGCCGCCGCGTCCTGGAGCTCCCGCGCGCAGCGGGCGCCGGTCGTCAGGCCGACCGCCCGCAGCCGCCGCGGGAGTTCGCCGTCGGCCGCGGCGGCGGCGAGGGAGCGGCCCCCCGCCACCGTACGGTCCACGGCGCGGCCGAGCAGGTCCAGCTCCAGCGGCAGGGCGGGCACGGGCGCTGGCGCGGAAACGGACGTGCGCGGGGGCGCGGCGGATGGCGCAGCGGGTACGTGCGTACGGTTCAGCCGGCGCAGCCCCAGGTCCGCGCGGAGCGGCTCCCCCTCGTGACCCTCCCAGGCCGCGGCGAGGGCCCGCACCCCGCCCGGCCGGTCCGGCGCGACCCGGGCGATCAGCCGCAGCCGGAGCCCGGGCCGGGCGGCCAGCAGCCGCAGGTTCTCGGCGTACGGCAACTCGGGGCGCTCGTCCGGCGCGTACAGCGACACGACGGGCCCGCCCTCGACCGCGAACCCGGTGGCCGTGACCGTCCCGGTGAGGAACAGCAGGTCGCCGCCGGCCGTGCGCTCGCCGGCGGGCCGCGCCCACCAGTCCAGTGCCGCGTCCAGCTGGGCGGACGGCGGGCGCCGCCAGAGCGCGTCGAGCGGTGGCTCGTGCCAGCCGCCGCCCGCCGCCCGCACCGAACGGACCCGGCCGCCCCCGCCGATCCGGCCGTCCGCCGAGACGGTCGGCGAGGTGAGGATGACCCCGCCGCCGTCGCCCAACTCCCGCAGCGGCAGCGCCGAACCGCCCGGCACGAGGGCCGTGACGGCAGCCTGGAGCGCCCGTTCCGGACCACCGGGCGCCACATCGGAGACGGTCCGCAGCGAACCGTCCGGGGCCATGGCGTACACGGTGGCGCCCGCGTAGCCGGAGGCCGTGACGACCGGTTCGGTGAACAGCCCGTACAACCGCAACGGCTGGGCGGGCCGGTACTCGCGTCGCGCCGGGCCCTGTGCCGTGTCCGGCCGCTGTACGGCGTCGAGCAGCTCCGCCAGGTCGGCGGACAGCTCGGACAACCGGAACGCCGGGTCCTCGGACCGCGCCTCGCCGAGCCGCCGCGCGACGCGTACGGCGACGGCGGCGGGCCGGTGCAGCCCCGCGAGCCGCGCGGAGTGCGCGGCGTGCAACACCTCGGCCCGCACCACGGCGCCCGCCCCGGCCACGCCCGCCACGAGCACCCCGACACCGGCGTCCCCGAGCGCCCGCAGGGCCCCGGCCTGGGCGTCGGTGAGCTCGGCCGCCGGGGACGCCTGAGCCGTGTCGCGCGTGTCGTCCGTGTTGTCGGAGTCGGGGTCGGGGTCGGACGAGTCGTCCGTCCGGACAGTGCGGTCCGTGGCGTCCTCGGCGGTCCCGGGGGCCTTGGCGACCTCGGGGGCCTCGGGGACCTCGGCGTCCCCGGCATCGTCCGGACCTTCGGTGCCCGGGGAGTCGAACCCCTCCTCCGCGACCGGGGCCATCGACAGGACCACCGCGCGGTGCAGGCACGCCGGGGCGAGCAGGCAGCCGCACACCGCCGCGTCCGCCGACGCCACCCTGCCGTCCGGCGCCGTCGTGAGCGTCACCACCGTGTCGTCACCGGCGCGCACGAGGACCCCGTCCGCCACCCGCTCGACCGGCCAGCCGGCCGCCTTCGCCACCGCGCCGTCCACGCGCTTGCGCAACCGGGCGGGCAGCAGGTCGAGCGCCGCCGCCGCGACCTCCGCGGTCACCGGGGGAAGGGCCCCCGGGGGAAGAACCGTCACCGCTGCGTACCTCCTACGCGTTCGCCGACCCAGCGGGCCAACTCCAGAGGGCTGAGCGCGGCGACCGGCATGCCCGCCGCCACCAACTGCCCCGCCACACCCGCCGAGTACCGTGGCCGGCCCCGGTCGTCGAGCGAGGCGCACCCCAGGACGTGGCAGCCCGCGTCGACGAGCGCCCGCACCTCCGACAGCAGGGGCCCGACCAGGCCGCCCTCCTCGAAGTCGCTGACCAGTACGACCAGCGTGCGCGAGGGCACCGTCACCAGGTCCCGGGCGTACCGCAGCCCGCGCGCGATGCTGGTGCCGCCGCCGACCCTGACCTCCAGCAGCAGGCTCAGCGGGTCGCCGACCTGCCCGGTCAGATCCAGCACCTCGGTGGAGAAGGCCACGAAGTGCGTACTGAGGGCGGGCACCCCGGCCAGTACGGACGCGGTCAGCGCCGACCAGATGGTGGACGCCTCCATCGATCCCGACACGTCCACCACGAGCACCAGCCGCCAGTCCGCCCGCCGGCGCGCACGGGTACGGAAGACGGGCCGCTCGGGCAGGACGGTCACCGCGCCGCTCACCGGGTCCCGTCGGGCCGACGCCAGGTTGGCGGCCAGGGTGCGCCGGAGGTCCAGGGGGCCACCGGGGCGCCGGGTGGGGCGTGGGTGGGCGAGCCCCGTCAGCGCGGGGCGCAGCCGGTTGGCGAGGGCCTCCGCCAACTCCCGTACGAGCCGGGCGACCAGGGGCCGCAGCCGGGCGAGCCGGTGCTCGGGCAGGCCGCCCGCGTACGACAGCACCGTGCGCAGCAGCTCCACCGAGGGGCGGGCCGACGCGGGGTCGAGCTCCAGCGCGGCGTCGAGCCGGCCGGCGTCGGCGGCAGCGGCGAGCACCTCCTCGCGTACGCCGGGCCCGAACAGCGCCGCCAGCTCCGCCGACCAGGCCCGCACGTCCGGGAACGGCGCCTCGCTCCCGCCCCCGGAGCCACCGGCGTCCTCACCCCGCGCGCCCTCACCGCGTCCACGCCCGTACAACTCGTCGAGCGCCGTGGCGACCCGCCCGGCCGCCCCCGTCAACTCCCGCCCCCGCCCGAGCACCAGCCGCCACCGCTCCCCGGGCGTGAGCCCCGGACTCTCGCCCTCCGGCCCGGCCCCCGCCGCCCCGCCGGCCGGACCCGTCGGCCCCGCACCGGGCGCGCCCGCACCGCCGGGGGCGACGCCGAAGGCCCCGCGCCCAGGGGTGTCACCCCGCCGCGTCGCACCGTCGGGCCGCCCGCCGCCCCCGGAACCCCCTTCCGGCGCCCGCGCAGAACGGAAGAGCACACTTAAGAACTCCACTCACTACCTTCACAAACTCGTATGCCGTCATCAACGTGCACTGCTTGGTCT
>NZ_JBEXQK010000052.1:0-41167 GCF_040612535.1 Streptomyces sp. NPDC006368 | reverse complement strand
GCGGAAGCGGCCGAGCCCGCGCGCCCGCGCCGTCGTGCCACGCGCAAGGCGACCGCGCCCACCGGTGCGCCGCAGAGCGCCGCCGAGGAGACCCCGGTGACGGCGGAGGCCCCGGCGACGCCGGAAACCGCCGAGGAGCCGGTCGAGCCCGCGCGTCCGCGCCGTCGTGCCACCCGCAAGGCCACCGCACCCGCCGGGCCGCCGAAGGCCGTGGAGGCGCCGGTGGAGCCCCAGGACGAGGCGAGCCAGGACGAGGCGCCGGTCGCCGAGGCCGCGGTCGCCGACAGCCCGGTCGCCGAGGCCCCCGCCGAGGAGACCGCCCCTCCCGCCCGTACGCGCCGTCGCGCCACCCGTAAGGCCACCGCGCCCGCCGGACCCCCGAAGCCCGTCGAGGCGCCCGCCGAGGAGGCCCGGGTCGAGGCCGCCGCCGACGCGCCCGCCGCCGCCCCCGAGCCGGCCGTCGCCGTCGAGGAGCCGGCCACGGAGGCCGCGCCGCGTGGGCGCACCCGCCGCCGTGCCACCCGTCAGGCCACCGCGCCCGCCGGAGCCCCGCAGGTCCAGGACGGGGAAGCCGCCGCCGCGGAGGAGGGCGAGAGCCTGCCCGCCGCCGCCGTCGCGCAGATCGCCGCCGACGAGGAGCAGGTCGCCGCCGCCGAGAAGGCCGCGTCCCGTGGCCGTACGCGCAGCCGGGCCGCCGCCCCGGAGTTCACCACCCAGCCGGAGCAGAAGCCGAAGCCGGAGCGCCGCCGCGCCGCGCGGCCCGCCGTGGCCGTGTTCCAGGCCCCGGTCTTCCACGAGCCGATGTTCCAGACGCCGGAGACCGCCGCCGCTGCCGCAGCCGCCGAGGCCGCGCAGGAGGAGGACGAGGTCACCGAGGCCGTCGCGCCGGTCGAGGCCGCCGAGCCGGCCGAGACCGGCGGTGGCCGTCGCCGCCGTCGCCGCCGCGGCGAGACCGCCGAGCGCGTCGAGCGCCCCGAGCGTGTCGAGCGCGTCGAGGCTCCCGTCACCGTTGAGGCGGCGGAGCCCGAGGAGGCGGACGAGGTCATTGAGGCCGAGGCCGAGGGCGTCGAGGAGGGCGAGGAGTTCGAGGACCGGCCGTCCCGTCGCCGCCGCCGCGGTGGCCGTCGTCGCCGTCGTGGCGAGACCGCCGAGAGCGACGGCGCCGAGGACACCGCCGCCCACGACGAGGAAGAGCCCGACGAGCACGAGACGGACGACGAGCAGGACGACGACGGCGACGAGGGCGACGAGCACGACACCGCCACCCCGTCCGCCGCCGGCACCAGCAGCTCGCGCCGCCGTCGCCGCCGTCGCCGCCGCAGTGGTGACGCGTCCGCCGAGACCGAGCCGGCGGCGGCTGCCGAGGAGGACGGCGTCCGTACGGTCGTCAAGGTCCGCGAGCCGCGTCCCGCGCGCGAGAAGGCCGAGCCGTCCGACGAGGTGCAGTCCATCAAGGGCTCGACCCGCCTGGAGGCGAAGAAGCAGCGCCGCCGCGAGGGCCGCGAGCAGGGTCGCCGCCGCGTGCCGATCATCACCGAGGCCGAGTTCCTGGCCCGTCGCGAGGCCGTCGAGCGGGTGATGGTCGTCCGCCAGAGCGGCGAGCGCACCCAGATCGGCGTGCTCGAGGACAACGTGCTCGTCGAGCACTACGTCAACAAGGAGCAGGCCACCAGCTATGTCGGCAACGTCTACCTGGGCAAGGTCCAGAACGTCCTGCCGTCCATGGAGGCCGCCTTCGTCGACATCGGCAAGGGCCGCAACGCCGTCCTGTACGCCGGTGAGGTGAACTTCGAGGCGCTCGGCATGGGCAACGGGCCGCGCCGTATCGAGACCGCGCTCAAGTCCGGCCAGTCCGTCCTCGTCCAGGTGACGAAGGACCCGATCGGCCACAAGGGCGCCCGCCTCACCAGCCAGGTGTCGCTGCCCGGCCGCTACCTGGTGTACGTGCCCGAGGGCTCGATGACCGGCATCAGCCGCAAGCTGCCCGACACCGAGCGCGCCCGGCTGAAGACCATCCTCAAGAAGATCGTCCCCGAGGACGCGGGCGTCATCGTGCGCACCGCCGCCGAGGGCGCGAGCGAGGACGAGCTGCGCCGTGACGTCGAGCGGCTCCAGGAGCAGTGGGAGGAGATCCAGCGGAAGGCGAAGAGCGGCAACGCCCCGACCCTTCTCTACGGTGAGCCGGACATGACCGTCCGGGTCGTCCGCGACATCTTCAACGAGGACTTCTCCAAGGTCATCGTCAGCGGTGACGAGGCGTGGCAGACCATCCACGGGTACGTGTCGCACGTCGCGCCGGACCTGACGGACCGGCTGCAGCGCTGGACGTCCGAGGTGGACGTCTTCGCGTCGTACCGGATCGACGAGCAGCTGATGAAGGCGCTGGACCGCAAGGTCTGGCTGCCGAGCGGCGGTTCGCTGGTGATCGACAAGACCGAGGCCATGATCGTGGTCGACGTCAACACCGGCAAGTTCACCGGTCAGGGCGGCAACCTCGAGGAGACCGTCACCAGGAACAACCTGGAGGCGGCCGAGGAGATCGTGCGCCAGCTGCGCCTGCGCGACCTGGGCGGCATCGTCGTCATCGACTTCATCGACATGGTGCTGGAGTCCAACCGGGACCTGGTGCTGCGGCGCCTGCTGGAGTGCCTGGGCCGGGACCGTACGAAGCACCAGGTGGCCGAGGTCACCTCGCTGGGCCTGGTCCAGATGACCCGCAAGCGGGTGGGCCAGGGTCTGCTGGAGTCCTTCTCCGAGACCTGCGTCCACTGCAACGGCCGGGGCGTCATCGTCCACATGGAGCAGCCGGCGACCGCGGGTGGCGGCGGCAACGGCGGCAAGCGGGCCAAGAAGCGCGCCCGCGCGGCCGAGGCCGAGCACGCCGAGCACTTCGAGGCGGCGTCCGTCGATGCGGAGACCGAGGCCGAGCTGGAGACCGAGGTGGAGACCGAGGCCGAGGTGGCGGCGGAGATCGCCGCTCCGGTGGCGGTGGAGGAGCCCGCGTTCCGTCCGGACGAGGAGCTGTACTCCAGCGTCGCGGAGGCCGAGGCCGCCGCGTCCCGTGGGCGTGGCCGTCGCCGGGCGACCCGTAAGGCGACCGCCCCGGTGGGCGCGCCGCGCGCCGCCGAGGAGCCCGCGCCGCAGCCGGCCGTGGCCGAGGTGGCCCCGGAGGCCATCGAGGTGGAGGCGGTTCCCGCCCTCGCCCTCGCGGAGGAGGAGGCGGCCCCCAAGGGTCGTACCCGCCGTCGCGCCACCCGGAAGGCGACCGCCCCGGCGGGCCCGCCGAAGCCGGTCGAGACGCCCGTGTCCGAGGCCCCCGCCGCGCCCGCGGCCGAGGCCCCGGTACCGGTCGCCGAGCCCGAGGCCCCGGCGCCCGCCGCCCCCGAGCCTGTGCGGCCGGCCGCCGCCGAGGAGGCCCCCGTGGCCGCCCCGCCGCGCGCCCGTCGCCGGGTGGTCCGCAAGGTCACCGCTCCCGCGGGCTCCCCGTCGGGCGCCGAGGAAGCCGCGGTCGTCGTGGTGAAGGCCGCCCCGGCCGAGCCCGAGGCCCCCGCCCGGTCCGAGGCCCCGGCGGAGTCCGAGGCCCCGGCTCCGGAGGTGCCCGGGACGCCCGCGGAGTCCGAGGCCCCCGCCGAGGACGACGCCGCTCCGGCCAAGAAGGCGGCTCGCAAGACCGCCAAGAAGGCCACGGCCAAGAAGGCCGCCACCAAGAAGACGGCGGCTGCCAAGAAGACCGCGGCGAAGAAGACGACGGCCAAGAAGGCCGCCACCAAGAAGGCGGGTGCGGCCAAGAAGACCGCCGCGTCCGAGCAGTAGGGGCGGCGGCCGGCCGTGACCACCGTCACGGTGAGCCGATGGTCGTGAATCGGCCATCGGTGACGGCTGAACAGCTGGTGAGCATCGCCGGAACGTTCCGTGTTCCGCCCCGGGATTACCCGGGGCGGAGCCGGGATTTTGTTTCGGAATCGATGCCTCCCACCGTTAACGGGCCCGAAATTGACTAGGAAATTCCTGATAATGTGACGCCGGTTGCTGCCGTGGGCGGGCCCCGCCCGGAGACTACGGCCGGTGACCGACCCGGTTCCGGGACAACCGGTCCCAGCAATCCTCGGTAGGGCGTCGGCATCGCGCCGGAGGGGTACGCGCGGCCTCGAGAGACGTCCGCACACCCCAGACCTCTGCCACAAAGAGCTCTTGCGGTGTTCAAGGAGGACTCCATGCCGAGCATCAACGAGCAGCCCATCCCCGCTGCCCGCCCGGTCATCGGTGAAGAAGAGATCGAGGCCGCCGTACGCGTACTGCGCACCGGCCGCGTCGTGCAGGGACCCGAGGTGGCCGCCTTCGAGGAGGAATTCTCCGCGCTGGTCGACGGCCGCCACTGTGTTGCCGTCAACTCCGGCACCTCCGCGCTGCACCTTCTTCTGATGGCCATGAACATCGGCCCCGGCGACGAGGTGATCGTCCCGTCCTTCTCCTTCGCCGCCTCGGCGAACGCGGTCCGCCTGGTCGGCGCCGACGTCGTCTTCGCCGACATCGAGCCCGGCAGCTTCAACCTGGACCCGGCCGCCGTCGAGGCCGCGATCACCCCGCGCACCGCCGCGATCATGCCGGTCCACCTGTACGGCCACCCCGCCGCGATGGACAAGATCATGGCGATCGCCGAGAAGCACAAGCTGGCGGTCGTCGAGGACGCCTGCCAGGCGCACGCCGCGGCCCTGAACGGCACCCCGGTCGGCGCCTTCGGCACCGGCGGCACGTTCAGCTTCTACCCGACGAAGAACATGCACTCCCTCGAGGGCGGCATGGTCTCCACCGGGGACGCCGAGATCGCCCGCACCCTGCGCCTGCTGCGCAACCAGGGCATGGAGCAGCGGTACGCCAACGAGATCGTCGGCGCCAACATGCGCATGACGGACGTCTCCGCCGCCGTGGGCCGCGTCCAGCTGTCCAAGCTCCAGGGCTGGACCGAGCAGCGCATCGCCAACGCCGCGTACCTCTCCGAGCACATCTCCGCGCCGGGCGTCGTGACCCCGCCCGTCGCCGAGGGCGCGCGGCACATCTACCACCAGTACACGGTCCGTGTGCAGGCCGGTGACCGCGACGCCGTGATGGCGAAGCTGACCGAGGCGGGCATCGGCAACGCCGTGTACTACCCGACCCCGATCCACCGTCTGAAGCCCTACTGGGAGCCGGACCAGAAGGCCGGCCGCACCTGGGACCTTCCCGAGACGGAGAAGGCCGCCGCCGAGGTCGTCTCGCTGCCCGTGCACCCCTCGCTGACCCAGAACGACCTTGAGCGCATCGTCACCGCCGTGAACGCGCTGGGAGAGAACCTGTGACTGCTGCTGGACTGCGGGCCGGTCTGATCGGCCTCGGCTCGATGGGACGCCACCACGCCCGCGTACTGGCCGGGCTGGACGGCGTACAGCTCGTCGGTGTCGTCGACCCCATGGGTGACAAGAACGGCTGGGCGCAGGGCGCGCCCGTCCTGTCGACCGTCGAGGAGCTGATCTCCCTCGGCGTCGACTACGCCGTCGTCGCCTGCCCGACCGCGCTGCACGAGGAAGTCGGCCTGAAGCTGGCGGAGGCGGGCGTCCACGCGCTCATCGAGAAGCCGGTCGCGGACACCGTCGAGGGCGCCCGCCGCCTCGTCGAGGCGTTCGAGGCGCGCGACCTGGTGGCCGGTGTCGGCCACATCGAGCGCTGCAACCCCGCGCTGCGCTCGCTGCGTTCGCGGCTGGAGGCCGGCGAGCTGGGCGACGTCTACCAGGTCGTCACCCGCCGCCAGGGCCCCTTCCCGCACCGCATCGCGGACGTCGGCGTGGTCAAGGACCTCGCCACCCACGACATCGACCTGACGGGCTGGGTGACCGGCCAGGAGTACACGTCGATCGCCGCCCACACGGTGTCCAAGTCGGGCCGCCCCCACGAGGACATGGTCTCCGCCGTGGGCCAGCTGTCCGACGGCACGATGGTCAACCACCTGGTGAACTGGCTCAGCCCCCTGAAGGAGCGATTCACCTCCGTCACCGGTGAGAAGGGCTGCTTCATCGCCGACACCCTCACCGCCGACCTCACCTTCTACTCCAACGCGGCCGTGGCGACCGAGTGGGAGGCGCTGCGCGCCTTCCGCGGTGTCTCCGAGGGCGACATGATCCGCTACGCGATCCCGAAGCGGGAGCCGCTCCTCGTCGAGCACGAGCTCTTCCGCGACGCGGTCCTCGGCGAGTCGCGGGACATCTGCACCCTGCGTCAGGGGCTGCGTACGGTGGAGGTGGCCGCCGCCGTCCTCGAGTCGGCCAACAGCGGCACCACGGTGCGGTTCGACGGCGTCGGCACGCCGACCGCCTGACCCCTCCGCGGCGGTGGGTGAGCCGCCAGCCCCTGGTCCCCGGTCTCGTCCCGCGACGAGGCCGGGGACGCCGAACTCCCACTTCCATCCGGAGGAAGTACGCAATGGAATCCCCTGCCCGTCGACCGCGGCTCGCGGTAATCGTCGCCAATGGCATCACTGGTGACTCGCGGGTCCAGAAGACGGCTGTCGCAGCGGCCCGCGACGGCTGGGACGTCACCCTGATCGGCCGGAGCGACACCAAGCGGGTGCAGCGCTCCAAGATGGGCCCGATCGACGTGGTGAGAGTCCCGGTGGATGCGGACTACCTCCGGTCGGTGAACGCGCACAAGCCCCATCCGCTGCGGGCCGCCGTCACCCAGTTCCGTCTCCACGACCAGGCCGCGCTGAAGCGCTACCGGGCCGCCTACCGGGCCTGGGACCGCGCGAAGTCCGCGGAGACCGCCTGGTCCGGCACGCCCCGCCGTACCTCCCTGAAGGTGCTGCTGCGGGCCCGCCGTGCCGTGCACCGGCTCCGCGTGCGCGCGTTCCAGTGGGAGCAGCGCCGCCGCCCCAAGACCCCGCAGCCGGTCGGTGCCTGGCACCGGGACTGGCCCCAGGTGGTCGACCTCGACCTGGCCTTCGGCCCGGTCATCGAGGAGCTCCGGCCGGACGTCATCCACGCCAACGACGCCACCATGATGGTGACCGCCGCGCGCAGCGCCGCGCGGCTGCGGGCGCGCGGCCACCGCTGTGTCTGGCTCTACGACGCACACGAGTACATCAAGGGCGTGGAGTGGCCCAACCCGCGCCAGGCCGCCGCGCTGCCGGCCCTGGAGGCCGACTTCATCCGCCGCGCCGACGCCGTGGTCACGGTCTCCACGCAGATGGCCGAGCTGCTCAAGGCCGACCACAGGCTGGGCAAGCTGCCGCTGGTGGTGGGGAATTCGCCGGTCCGCGAGGTGATCGGGTCCGGCAAGTCCCGGGCGTCGGTCCGTGAGGCGTGCAACCTCGGTCCCGACGTGCCGCTGATGGTGTACTCCGGCTGGATCGGCCCCGAGCGCGGCGTCGACGCGGTCATCGACGGGCTGCCCGAGCTGCCCGGCTTCCACCTCGCCCTGGTGGTCGGCCGGACGACCCCGCTGCTGGAGGAGCTGCTCGCCAGGGCGGTCGCCCTCGGCGTACGCGACCGGATCCACCTGGTGCCGTACGTGGCGCAGCACGAGGTCGCCGACTACCTGTCGTCCGCGGACCTGGGCCTGACGCCCTTCCGGCGCGTGCCCAACTGCGAGGTCTCGCTGCCGACGAAGGTCTCCGAGTACCTCCAGGCGGGTCTGCCGCTGGTGACCAGCGACGTGAAGGTCATCAAGGCGTACGTGGAGGAGCACCGCCTCGGTGAGGTCTTCACCTGGGACGACCCGCGGACCTTCGCCGGTGCGGCGTCCCGCGCCATGGAGGACCGCGTCCAGCTGGCGGCGAACATCACGGAGGAGGTCCGCACCGACCTCTCCTGGGAGCGGCAGAGCGCCCGGCTGCTGGAGCTGTACCGCGAGCTGTCCGGGAAGACCCCGCCCGGGCCGCGCCCCGAGCTGTCGTGGACGGTCCAGGAGACCCCCGGTGACGTCCGCGTGCCCACCGCCTCCGGTGAGGGCGGGACGATGAGCTGGCGACGGCTCGGCAGCACCCGCGTCAAGCTGGGCCTCGGCCCGGCCAACTACGCCGGCCAGGGAGCCGCGTACGCCCAGGCCATCACGCGGCTCAACCCGGACGTGTCCGTGGAAGTCGTGATGAACAAGCGCCCGGAGTCGTTCGACTACCCGGCGGACGTGTACGTCGACGCGACCCGGCTGACCGAACTGGACGTACAGCTCGAGCAGGTGCAGCGCGTCGTGGGCCGCTACACCCACCTGCTGGTCGACGCGTTCATGCCGGTCTTCGGCCTGCTCAACGGCGACTCCGTCGCCGGCGACCTGCCGGCGCTGAAGAAGGCCGGGATCAAGGTGGGTCTGCTGGCGCACGGCAGCGACATCCGCGACCCGGAGAAGCACCTGGAGCGGCACGAGTTCTCGCTGTTCCGGGACGCCCCCAAGGGCATCGCGCCCAAGCTGCAGGCCAAGGCGCGGCGCAACCGGCGGATCGCGGAGGACAGCGGGCTGCCGCTGTTCGTGACGACCCCCGATCTGCTCGACGACCTGCCGACCGCCACCTGGACGCCGCTCGTCGTGGACGTCGCCGCCTGGGCCACCGACGCCCCGGTGATGGAGCGCAAGCGGCCCATCGTCATGCACGCGCCGTCCAAGCGCTGGACCAAGGGGACGGACCGCGTCATGCCGGTCCTCACCGAGCTCCACGACAAGGGCCTCATCGACTTCCGGCTGGCCGAAGGCATCCCCTGGGCCGAGATGCGCGACCTGGTCAAGGAGTGCGACCTCGTACTGGACCAGTTCACCACCGGTAGTTACGGCACCTTCGCGGTCGAGGCCATGGCCGCGGGCAAGCCCGTCGTCGGCTACATCAGCGAGCAGGTGAAGGCCGCCACGGACGGCGCCCTGCCGATCGTGAGCGCCACCCCGCACACCCTGCGCGAGGTGCTGGAGTCGCTGGTCGGGGAGCGGGAGAAGACGGCCAGGATCGGCCGGGACTCCGTGGACTTCGCGCACATGTACCACGATGGAGCCTGGACCGCGCAGGTCCTGAGCGGCTTCCTCAAGTGATCGGTCCGGAAAGGCTGACGATGGAAACGCAGAGCGCCGACGCTCCCCGGCCCACCAAGGGACGCGTCGTCATGCTCGTCGACAACAAGGTCGAGGGCGACTCCCGCGTGCAGAAGGCGGCCCAGTCCGCCGCCGCGGCCGGCTGGGACGTGGTCCTGCTCGGGCTGGTGCGTGCCGGCAAGGGCCGCAGCTGGAAGCTGGGCGAGGCCGAGGTGCGCCTGCTGCCGCTGAAGACCCCGCTGGCCAAGCGGCACGCCGAGCGGCACCGCTCACCGCTGCGCCGTCCGCTCGCCTACCCGCCCGGTCCGCTCGCCGCCTACCGGCGCCAGTGGGTGAAGGCGTGGCGCGCCGATGTCGCCACCCGGCGGGCGGCGCTGCGGGTCGCACCGCAGGCCGTCGGCTCTCCGCTGTTCCGCAGGACGGAGGCGGCCCGGCTGCTCGTCGCCGGTCCGGCCTCCAGGTTCATGCTCCGCTGGGTGTCGTTCCGGTCCCGCCAGACCAGCGCCGCCCAGAAGGCGGGCCGCCGGCTGAACGGTCCGCTGGACCGGGCGTTCACGGCCGTCTGGAGGGCCGCGAAGGGCAACCGCGCCTGGCGCAGGCTGGAACCGGGCCTGTGGGACTACGAGTTGACCTACGGCAAGGAGATCGACGCCCTCAAGCCCGATCTCATCCACGCCAACGACTTCCGCATGCTGGGCGTCGGCGCCCGCGCCGCGGTCCGGGCGAGGGCGGCCGGACGTGACGTCAAACTGGTGTGGGACGCCCACGAGTTCCTGCCGGGGGTGCGCCCCTGGGAGGACAACGCCCGCTGGATCCCCGGCAACACCGCCCACGAGAGCGAGTACGCCCCGTACGCCGACGCCGTCGTCACGGTCTCCGAGGGGCTGGCCGATCTGCTGCGTGAGCGCCACGGACTGCGCGAGCAGCCCACGGTGGTGCTCAACGCCCCCGACAAGCCGGTCGAGTCGGACGCCCTCGTGGGCGACGGCGAGCCGGCGCCGGACCTGCGGGAGCTGTGCGGCATCGGCCCGGACGTACCGCTGATCGTCTACAGCGGTTCCCCCGGCCCCCAGCGCGGCCTCGGTGACATGGTGGAGGCGCTGCCGAAGCTGGAGGGCGTGCACATCGCGTTCGTGGTCCCCAGCCCGGCCGCCGGGTACATCCAGGGTCTGCTCAGGCGTGCCGAGGAGCTGGGCGCGGGCGACCGGGTGCACGCCGTCCCGTACGTGCCGCACTGGCAGGTCGTCCGCTTCCTGGCCTCCGCCGACGTGGGCTGCATCCCGATCCACCACTGGCCGAACCACGAGATCGCGCTGATCACGAAGTTCTTCGAGTACTCGCACGCCCGGCTGCCGCTGGTCGTCAGCGACGTGAAGACCATGTCCGAGGTCACCCGCGCCACCGGGCAGGGCGAGGTCTTCACCGCCGAGGACACCGACGACTTCGTCCGCGCGGTGAAGGCCGTGCTGGCCGACCCGGAGAAGTACAAGGCCGCCTACGACAAGCCGGGTCTCCTCGACACGTGGACGTGGGAGGCGCAGGCCGAGGTGCTCGACGCGCTCTACACCCGGCTGGTCTCCTCCGACACCCCAGGGGCCGGAGCGTGACGACCACCCCTGACGTCAGTGTCGTCGTCGCCGTCTACAACACGATGCCCTACCTGACCGAGTGCCTGAACTCACTCGTCAACCAGAGCATCGGGCGGGAGCGGCTGGAGATCGTCGCGGTCGACGACGGCTCCACGGACGACAGCGGCCAGGAGCTCGACCGGTTCGCCGAGCTCTACCCGGGCACCGTCAAGGTGATCCACCAGGAGAACTCCGGCGGCCCGGCGGCACCGAGCAACCGGGCGCTCGACGTGGCCACCGGCCGCTTCGTGTACTTCATCGGCTCCGACGACTACCTCGGTGAGGAAGCGCTGGAGCGGATGGTGGCCGCCGCCGACGAGCACGGCTCGGACGTCGTGGTCGGCAAGATGGTCGGCACCAACGGGCGCTACGTCCACCAGGCGCTCTACAAGAAGAGCGACCCGGACGTCAGCCTGTACGACTCGGCGCTGCCCTTCACGCTGGCCAACACCAAGCTGTTCCGGCGCGAGCTGGTGGAGCAGCACAAGCTGCGCTTCCCCGAGGACATGCCGGTCGGCTCGGACCAGCCGTTCACGATCGAGGCGTGCGTCCGGGCCCGAAGGATCTCGGTCGTCGCCGACTACACCTGCTACTACGCGGTCAAGCGCGGCGACGCGTCGAACATCACGTACCGCGCCAACCACCTGGCCCGCCTCCACTGCGTGAGCGAGATCATGCGCCGCGCGGCCGAGCTGATCGAGGCCGGGCCGAAGCGTGACGCCGTCTTCCAGCGCCACTTCACCTGGGAGCTCGCCAAGCTGATCCAGGAGGACTTCCCGTCCCTGGACCGCGAGACGCGGCGCGAGGTGTGCGCCGGGATAGCCCGGCTGGCCGACGCGTACTTCACCGACGCGATCCGCGACAAACTGGATGTGAAGCGGCGCGTACGCATCGGGCTCGCCCAGCGCGGTGCCGTCGACGAGCTGGTGCGCGCCATCGCCGACGAGACGGAGCACGGCCCTCCGCCGTTCCTGCTGGAGAACGGCCGCGCCTTCGCCCGCTACCCCGGCTTCCGGGATGACCGCCTGGGCCTGCCCGACCGGCTCTTCGAGGTCATCGCCGAAGCAGTCCCCAGGCAGCTGGCCGCCGGTACGGAGCTCGTCTCGGCCGACTGGGACCAGGACGGCGAGCACCTGGCCGTCCGCCTCGCGGTACGGATCCCGGTCACCGGCGAGACCGGCTCGGCCGTGATCCGGCTGGCGGCCAAGGCGATGCCCAAGAGCGCCGACAAGCCCGGTGCCCGCCGGCTGCCGGCGGACACCGCCCTGGCGGAGCCCGTCGGTGAGCTGACCCGGGAGGAGACGGCGGACGGCACCGGTACGGTGCTGCGGGCCCGTGTCCCGGTCGAGCCGCAGCGGGCCACGCGCGGCGTCCGCGTCTACGTGGACGTGGCAGGCTCTATGTATGAGATCCCGGTACCGGTCGGTGGCCTGCCGCTGCCCCTGGCCCGGCGCTGGCGGGAGATGGTCCCGTACCGGGCCTCCGCCAACGCCAACCCCAAGGGACGGCTGGTGATCACCACGGCTCCGCTCTGGGAGCCTGCGCTCGGCGTGGGCAAGCGACTGCGCCAAACGATGTCCCGTGTGAAGAGGAAACTGACCCGATGAATATCTGTGTAGTCGCGCTCGGCAAGATCGGCCTCCCGCTCGCCGTGCAGTTCGCCGTCAAGGGCCACAAGGTCATCGGCGCCGACGTCAACGAGAAGGTCGTCGAGCTGGTCAACGCCGGCACCGAGCCCTTCCCGGGTGAGCACGACCTGGACCGGCTGCTCAAGCAGACCGTCGGCGCCGGGCTGCTGTCCGCGACCACCGACACCACCGCCGCCGTCGCCCAGTCCGACGCCGTCGTCGTCGTCGTCCCGCTCTTCGTGGACGCCGAGGGCACCCCGGACTTCGGCTGGATGGACGCCGCGACCAGGGCGATCGCCAAGGGCCTCAAGCCCGGCACCCTCGTCTCGTACGAGACGACCCTGCCGGTCGGCACGACCCGCACCCGCTGGGCGCCGATGCTGGAGGAGGGCTCCGGCCTGACCGCCGGCGAGGACTTCCACCTGGTGTTCTCCCCGGAGCGCGTCCTCACCGGCCGTGTCTTCGCCGACCTGCGCCGCTACCCCAAGCTGGTCGGCGGCATCGACGAGGCGTCCGCCGCCCGCGGTGTGGAGTTCTACGAGCAGGTGCTCGACTTCGACGAGCGCGAGGACCTGCCGCGCCCCAACGGCGTGTGGGACCTGGGCACCGCGGAGGCCTCCGAGCTGGCCAAGCTGGCCGAGACCACGTACCGCGACGTCAACATCGGCCTGGCGAACCAGTTCGCCCGCTTCGCCGACAAGAACGGCATCGACGTCAAGAAGGTCATCGAGGCCTGCAACTCCCAGCCGTACAGCCACATCCACCAGCCGGGCATCGCCGTCGGCGGCCACTGCATCCCGATCTACCCGCGGATGTACCTGTGGAACGACCCGGAGGCGACCGTCGTGCGCTCGGCGCGTGAGGCCAACGCCGCGATGCCGGAGTACGCCGTCGACCTGCTGGCCGCCGCCTACGGCGACCTGAAGGACGTCCACGTGCTCGTGCTGGGCGCCGCCTACCGCGGTGGCGTCAAGGAGACCGCGTTCTCCGGCGTCTTCGGCGTCGTCGAGGCGCTCAAGGCGCGCGGCGCGGTGCCGTTCGTCTCCGACCCGATGTACACGGCCGAGGAGCTGGCCGCGCACGGCCTGGCCCCGCACCGGGGCGAGAAGGTCACCGCCGCGATCCTCCAGGCCGACCACGCCGAGTACCGCGAGCTGGCCGCCTCCGACCTGCCGGACGTCACCGTCCTGGTCGACGGCCGCCGCACCACCGACCCGGCCCGCTGGCAGGGCGTCCGCCGCGTCGTCATCGGCGGCTGACCGGCCGCTCCCGGCACACACGAAGGGCCTCTCCCCGCGATGCGGGGGGAGGCCCTTGTCGTACGCGCCGATCCGGTCAGTGGGCGGTCTTCGCCGCCCGGGCGCGCGACTCCTTGTCCAGGGCGTTGCGCAGCCACCGCTGGGACGGCCGCTCCACGAAGCGCTGCACCAGCCAGGAGGCGACGATGAGCGCGCCGGTGGTGAGGAGCAGCGTGGGCCAGGCGCCCAGGTGCCCGTAGAGCCGGCGGATCATGGCCCAGCCCAGCTCTTCGTGGAGGAGGTACAGCGGGTAGACCAGGGCGCCCGCGGTGGAGAGCCACTTCCAGTTCACCCGGTCCAGCTTGTGCAGCGCCACGGCGAGCACCAGCAGGTAGAAGAGGGTCACCAGGGCCAGCGCGATGTACGGGTCGCGGTCCATGCCCTTGTCGTGCCGCAGGTGGTCGGCGTGCTCGACCAGGTCGCTCTGCATCACCAGCCAGCTCGCCCCCAGCAGGCCCCACAGCTTGAGGTCCGGGCCGAACCGGTACATCAGGTACATCGCGATGCCCGCCACGAACAGGGCCGTGTTGAGGGGCTGGGCGAAGATGCCCAGCAGCGGCACGTCCTGGTCCTGCTGCGCCAGCACGCAGGCCAGCAGCCACACCCAGCAGAAGACGGAGACGCGCTGGTAGTCCAGGCCCTTCCAGACCACGACCAGGAAGACCAGGTAGAAGGTGAGCTCGACCCACAGCGTCCAGTAGGCGCCGACCAGGTGCTGCGCCGACAGCGGCACCTGGAACATCGTCAGGTTGGTGAGGGAGTCACTGACGCTCGGTATCTTCCGCTGGCCGTCCGGGATGGCCCGCCACACCAGGAAGGCGAGGACCACCGAGAACCAGTACGCCGGGAAGAGCCGCAGGAACCGCGCCCGGACGAACTGCCCCGGCGTGCGGCCCCAGGCGGAGAGGCAGATGACGAAACCGCTGATGATGAAGAAGAGCTGCACACCGTACGAGCCGTACGACGTCACCGGGAAGAGGCCAGGGAACAACTCCTTGGGGTTCACACCCCAGTTGGCCTTCGTGGCCGCGTCGACACCGGTGAAGTGGAACGCCAGGACGGACAGGGCGGCCACCACCCGCAGGGCGTCCAGCGCGTAGAGCCGCGGCGGCGGGCCGGCGGCGCGGGCCTGCGGCGGCGGCGCGGCCGCGACGGTGGTCTCCGCCCGGCCGGGAGCCTGGACGTCGGTCTGGGACATGTCGCCTCGCTTGCGTCGGGCGCCGGTGAACCCGGTCATCGTATGCGTCCGAAAGGGGGAAGGGGGCCGGTGGCCCGGCCCCCTCGGATCGTGTGAATCGTCCACCGGGTGGCGTCAGCCGGCCTCGGTGGCCTCGACGAGCGTGCCGTCGGCGGTCTCGCGGTACAGCTCACCGGTGCGCGGGCACTCCCAGACCCCGTCCTCACCGGCGCGCTCCACCAACTTCACACCGGTCCGGCCGACCCAGCCGACGCGCCGCGCGGGTACGCCGACGACCAGCGCGAAGTCCGGCACGTCCTTGGTGACGACGGCGCCGGCCGCGACCATCGCCCAGCGGCCGATCCGCACCGGCGCGACACACACCGAGCGCGCGCCGAGCGAGGCGCCCTCGGCCACCGTGACGCCGACCGCCTCCCAGTCACCGCCGCGCTTCTGGTTGCCCTCGGGGTCGACCGAGCGGGGGTTGTGGTCGTTGGTGAGGACGACGGCCGGGCCCACGAACACCCCGTCGGCGAGCTCGGCGGGCTCGTACACGAGGGCGTAGTTCTGGATCTTGACGTTGTCGCCGATCCGGACGCCCGTACCGATGTACGCGCCGCGCCCGACCACGCAGCCCTCGCCGAGGCGCGCCTTCTCGCGGATCTGGGCGAGCTCCCAGACGCTGCTGCCGGCTCCGATCTCGGCGGTCTCGTCGACCTGCGCGGTGGGCTGGACCCTGTAGTTCACTCTGAATGCCTTTCGCCGTGCCTCTTCGCGAGGGTGAGCATACGTGGAGGCCCGGACCGGGCCGCGGGTCACGGGGAGAACCGCCAGACCAGCATCAGATAGGTCCCGTAGGCGGTGGAAAGGAGCGTGCCCGCCCCGAGCAGCGTGCACATGACCGCGGGCCGGGCCGCCGCGAGGGCGCGCGCCGCCGGGATGAGCAGCGGGAAGGCGGGGAGCAGGAAGCGCGCCTTGGAGTGGAAGTAGCCCGCGCCGCCCACCGCGATGAGCAGCAGGATCCCGGCGTAGATGAGCAGGGCGGGGTGCGTGCGCTGCTGGACGCAGACGACGAACATCACCACGGCGGCGATGACGGTCGCCGCGCCCACGGCGGTGTTCAGGTTGAGCGGCATCTTGAGGAAGATCTCGGCGATCCGGTGGAAGGTGAAGCCGCCCCCGTCGAAGGTGCTGCCCCACCGCTCCTGCAACTGGAAGTAGCCGCGCCAGTCGCCCGCCCGGTATCCGACCCAGCCGAACCAGGCGAACCAGCCCAGGGGCGCGACCACGACGGCGGCCAGCAGTGACGCGGTGCGATCCGGCGGGGCGGCGTCGGGTTCCCGACGGCGGCGGGCGACCAGGAGCGTCCACAGGGCGGTGAGCACGACCGCGGCCACGACGGCCGACCCGGAGGGACGGGTGAGGCCGGCGAGTGAGGCGAGCACCCCGGCGTACACCCACCGGCGGGTGACCGCCGCGAACAGCGCCCACGCGCACAGGGCGGTGAACACCGGCTCGGTGTACGCCATGGACTCGACCATGGCGTGCGGGGCGATGCCCCACAGGGCGGTGGCCACGACTCCGGCGCGACGGCCGGCGAGCCGCTCGACGACGGCGAAGATGCCCCACGCGGCGAGCAGCGAACCGGCTATGGAAATGCCCCAGGCCACCGTGGTGACGGGGAGGGGCAGCACCTCGGAGGCGCCGCGTATGAGCGCCGGGTACAGGGGGAAGAACGCGTACTTGCACAGCGGGCCCTGGACGGAGCAGCCCTCGGCCATGGGGGCCGCGTAACCGTACTGGGCGATGTGCACGTAATAGACGGTGTCGAACCGCGACGCCAGCAGCGTGCCGAGGCCTGTCCCGGCGTCGTCCGCCCGCGCAGCCACGGCGGCCACGCCCAGGAACCGGACGAGCGCGTAGACCGCCAGCGCGGGCCACGCGCGGGACAGGGCGCGGCCGACGCGGCCGACGAACCTCCCGGCGGGCGTTCCGGGGGAATGTGCCCGTCGGCGCCCATGACCGGCTCGCGGCCGGGCGGCCGGGGTCGTCGACGTCTGCAGTCCCGACATCTGGCGCTCTCTCTGCTGCGTGCTGCTGTGCTGCTGGGAGGTGGGAGGTGGGAGTACGTACGCGGTCGTCACCCTGCGCCCGCCATGGGTACGGGTACGGGCACGGGGCGTGCCGGACCGGCCGGACCCGGTACGAGCGTGCCGGATCAGCCGCGCCGTGGAAACAGGCGCCCGAGCCGGCCGGCCACACCCCAGGCGGTGACCCGCCACAGGGCCTCGATCACGATGGCGCGGCTCATCTTGCTGTCGCCGCGCTCCCGCTCGACGAAGGTGATCGGGACCTCCACCACGCGGAAGCCGGACTTCACCGTGCGCCAGGCGAGATCGACCTGGAAGCAGTAGCCCTGGGACGCGACCTGCTCCATGCCCAGCCCCTCCAGGGTGGTGCGCCGGAAGGCGCGGTAGCCGCCGGTGACGTCACGGATCGGCACGCCGAGCAGGAGGCGCGAGTACAGGCTGCCGCCCCGCGAGAGGATTTCGCGCGACTTCGGCCAGTTCACCACGCTGCCGCCGGGCACCCAGCGGGAACCGAGGACCAGGTCGGCACCGGGCAGCGCGTCGAGCAGCCGGGGGAGCTCCTCGGGGCGGTGGGAGCCGTCGGCGTCCATCTCGACCAGCACGTCGTAGCCGCGGTCCATGCCCCAGCGGAACCCGGCCAGGTAGGCGGCGCCGAGCCCTTCCTTGCCCTTGCGGTGCAGCACGTGGACGTGGTCGTCCGCGGCGGCGAGCTCGTCCGCGATCTTGCCGGTGCCGTCGGGGCTGTTGTCGTCGGCGACCAGGATGTGCGCGTCGGGCACCGAGGACCGCACGCGCGTCACGATCGGCGCGACGTTGTCGGCCTCGTTGTAGGTGGGAATGATCACGAGGACCGGGCCCGGGTTCTCCGGAGGCGTCCTCTGGCCGTCGCCGTTCACTGCTGCTTCACCTCTTGCTCGCACCAGCGCGTGGGGCGGCCGGACTGCTGGAGGGAGCATACGGCCTTGACCACGGGCGGCGGCGGGGTGGTGAGACGTCGCACACGGCCGGCGGCGTGGCCGCCCGGTTTGACCCTCCACCCCCGGCCCCGTAACCTTGACCGTCGGCGTGTTTCCATGCGCGCCAACTCCTGAGCACCTTCCTCCGGTGGGCCCCGGCCCGGGTCGGAGAGGCCGCTCATCCACCCGGAACAGTCACGGACCTCGCCGGTCCGTGCGAGCGGCTGGCATCAGGAGTTTCCGTTCACGAGCGAGGAGAGAACCGTGTACGCCATCGTGCGCAGCGGTGGTCGCCAGCACAAGGTTGCTGTCGGCGACATCGTTGAGGTTGACAAGATTTCCACTGCCAAGGTTGGCGACACGGTCGAGCTCTCGACCCTGCTCGTTGTCGACGGCGACTCCGTGACCAGCGACCCGTGGGTGCTGGCCGGCATCAAGGTCCAGGCCGAGGTCGTGGACCACCACAAGGGCGCCAAGATCGACATCCTGCGCTACAAGAACAAGACCGGCTACCGCCGCCGCCAGGGTCACCGTCAGCAGTACACGGCGATCAAGGTGACGGACATCCCCGCGGCTGCGAAGTAAGGGACTGAGGAGACATGGCACACAAGAAGGGCGCATCGTCCACCCGGAACGGTCGCGACTCCAACGCTCAGCGGCTCGGCGTGAAGCGCTTCGGCGGTCAGGTCGTCAACGCCGGTGAGATCCTGGTCCGCCAGCGTGGCACCCACTTCCACCCCGGTACGGGCGTGGGCCGTGGCGGCGACGACACGCTGTTCGCGCTGCAGGCCGGTGCGGTCGAGTTCGGTACGCACCGTGGCCGCAAGGTCGTGAACATCGTTCCGGCTGCCTAAGCCATTTTCGCGGAGGCGGACCTCACTTCCCGTACGGGAAGCGGGTCCGCCTTTCGCGTGTTACACCGAAGACATTTCCTACGTAACTGGAGGCACAGGACATGACCACCTTCGTGGACCGCGTCGAGCTGCATGTCGCCGCGGGTAACGGAGGCCACGGCTGTGCCTCCGTCCACCGCGAGAAGTTCAAGCCGCTCGGCGGCCCCGACGGGGGCAACGGCGGCCGCGGTGGCGATGTGATCCTGGTCGTCGACCAGTCGGTCACCACGCTGCTGGACTACCACCACTCGCCGCACCGCAAGGCGACGAACGGCAAGCCCGGCGAGGGCGGCAACCGGTCCGGCAAGGACGGCCAGGACCTGGTCCTGCCCGTGCCGAACGGCACGGTCGTCCTCGACAGGAACGGCGAGGTCCTCGCCGACCTGGTCGGACACGGCACGTCGTACGTCGCCGCCGAGGGCGGCCGGGGCGGGCTCGGCAACGCGGCGCTGGCCTCGGCCCGCCGCAAGGCGCCGGGCTTCGCGCTGCTGGGCGAGCCGGGCCGGTCGGGCGACATCGTCCTGGAGCTCAAGACCGTCGCCGACGTGGCCCTGGTCGGCTACCCGAGCGCCGGCAAGTCGTCCCTGATCTCCGTGCTGTCCGCGGCCAAGCCCAAGATCGCGGACTACCCCTTCACGACCCTCGTCCCGAACCTGGGCGTCGTCACCGCCGGCTCCACCGTCTACACGATCGCGGACGTCCCCGGCCTGATCCCGGGCGCCAGCCAGGGCCGCGGCCTCGGCCTGGAGTTCCTCCGCCACGTCGAGCGCTGCTCGGTGCTGGTGCACGTCCTGGACACGGCGACGCTGGAGTCCGACCGCGACCCGGTCTCCGACCTGGACGTCATCGAGGAGGAGCTGCGGCAGTACGGCGGCCTCGACGACCGCCCGCGCCTCGTCGTCCTCAACAAGATCGACATCCCGGACGGCAAGGACCTCGCGGAGATGATCCGCCCGGACCTGGAGGCGCGCGGCTACCGCGTCTTCGAGGTGTCGGCCGTCGCCCACCTGGGCCTGAAGGAGCTGTCCTTCGCGCTGGCCGAGATCGTGTCCAAGGCACGCGCGGCCAAGCCGAAGGAGGAGGCGACCCGGATCGTCATCCGCCCGAAGGCGGTCGACGACGCGGGCTTCACCGTCACGCGCGAGGAGGACGGGCTGTACCGGGTGCGCGGCGACAAGCCGGAGCGCTGGGTGCGCCAGACCGACTTCAACAACGACGAGGCCGTCGGCTACCTCGCCGACCGCCTCAACCGCCTCGGTGTCGAGGACGAGTTGATGAAGGCGGGCGCCCGCGCGGGCGACGGCGTCGCGATCGGCTCCGAGGACGACGCGGTCGTCTTCGACTGGGAGCCCACGATGATGGCGGGCGCCGAGATGCTCGGCCGCCGCGGCGAGGACCACCGGCTCGAGGCCCCGCGTCCCGCCGCCCAGCGCCGCAAGGACCGCGACGCGGAGCGTGACGAGGCGCAGCGCGAGTTCGAGGGCTTCGAGCCCTTCTAGTCCGGGAGGCCCGCCCCGTCCCGGGAGCCCTTCCGGTCCGGGGGTCCCTCTGGGCCGGGACCCCTTCCTCCGAGGACCCTCTCCAAGCACGGCACCTTCCGAGTCCGGGACCCCTTCCGAGCCCGGGGGTCTTCCGGTCCGGGGACCCCGCTCCTTCCGGTCCCGGAAGTCCTTCCCCGGCCAGCCCCTTCCCCGCGGCCACGCTCCCTCTCACACCACGTGGCCGGGTGCCTTCGGGCGCCCGGCCGCGTGGCGTCGGGCAGGCGTTCCACGGCTCCCGGCGCGGCGAGCCGGGCCTGGACCCCCGGGAAGGGTCCCCGTCCCGCCCCGGGGGTTGACAAGCGTGAAGCTCTACCCCATTCGCACACAACCAAATCCTCCGAACGGCCGTCTTGTTACCGGGGCCATGGCAGAACCGCCCCCGGAGACCTGAACGGAGCGTTGATGAAGATCTCCTTCCTCATCCACACCATCTACGGCATCGGCGGCACCATCCGCACCACGCTCAACCTCGCGGAGGAGCTCGCCGACCGGCACGAGGTGGAGATCGTGTCGGTCTTCCGGCACCGGGACATCCCGCTCTTCGACATCGACCCGCGCATCACCGTCGTACCGCTCGTCGACACCCGCCCCGCCTCGCCCACCAACGAGAAGGAGCACCCGCTCCAGCTCCAGCCCGCCGAGTTCTTCCCCCGGCACGAGGCGCGCCACAAGGAGTACAGCAAGCTCACCGACGAGCGGGTGGGCGCCCACTACGCGGCCTCCGACGCCGATGTCGTCATCGGCACCCGGCCCGGACTCACCGCGTACGTCGCCCGGTTCGCGCCCCCCGGCGCCGTGCTCATCGGCCAGGAGCACATGACGCACAACCACCACAAGGCCGCCCTCCGCAAGGAGATGTACGAGCACCTCGACGCGCTCGACGCCTACGTCACCGTCTCCGAGGGCGACGCCGCGGCGTACCGGGAGAAGATGCCGCTGCCCGCCACCCGCGTGCTCGCCATCCCCAACAGCGTGCCCGAGCCGCCGGTCGCCCCCTCCGACGTGAGCGGGACCACGATCGTCGCCGCCGGGCGGCTGGCCGCCGAGAAGCAGTACCACGTACTGATCGACGCCTTCGCCCGGGTCGTCGCGGCCCGCCCCGAGTGGGACCTGCGCATCTACGGCTGGGGCCCGGAGAAGGAGAAGCTCCGCGCCCGCATCGACACGCTCGGCCTGCACAACAGCGTCCGGCTCATGGGCCCGCACTCCCCGATCGAGCCCGAGTGGGCCAAGGGCGCCATCGCCGTGTCGACCTCACGCCACGAGTCGTTCGGCATGACGCTCGTCGAGGCGATGCGCTGCGGCCTGCCGGTCGTCTCCACCGACTGCGACTACGGCCCGCGCGAGATACTCAAGGACGGCGAGGACGGCATCCTCGTCCCGGTCGGCGACACCGACGCCGTCACCCGGGCCCTGCTGAAGCTGATCGACGACGAGGAACTGCGCCGGAAGATGGGCGCGGCGGCCCTCCGCAACGGCCGCCGCTTCGACCCGGCCCAGGTCGCCGAGCAGTACGAGAGGCTCTTCGGCGAGCTGCGCACCGCCGCCGCCCAGCGCGCCGAGGCCGGCGCCTACGCCCCCGTCGCGGACTGCGTGGCCGAGCCGGACGGCGCCGTGACGGTCACGCTCCTCGATCCGCGCCCGGGCGTCGAGCTGGCCTGCGTCCGCACCGATGTCCGCACCGACGAGCACCGCTACCCCTTCGGCCCGGACGGGCGCGCCACCATCCCGGCGGGCGACCCGTTCGGCGAGGGCGTGTGGGAGTGCTCGGTCCGGCTGCCCGGCTCCGGGCGCCGCGTACGCATCACCGCCCGGTCCGTGGACCAGCGCGGCGCCATGAGGGCGACGGCGCGCGCGCAGGACGGCGTATGCCACCTCGTCCCCTACGCCGGCAAGCCCACGAAGCACCTGCTGCTCCGCTCCTGGGTCCGCCCCGTCCACGCCGAGGCCGGCGAGGTCCGGGTCTCCGCCGGGAAGATCACCGTTTCCGGTGAACTCATGGGCGCGGCCCTGCGGGACGACCCCGTCCTGATCCTGCGCCGCCGCGGCAAGGGCTCCGTCGACCTCACCCACCCCGGCACCCGCCACGGGGAGCGGGGCTTCCGCTTCACCTTCCCCGCCGACGGCCCCGCCGCCCGCCAGAGCACCGCCAACGAATGGTGGGACCTGCTCGTGCGGTACGCCCCCGACGCCGAGCCCGCCCGCATCGCCCGCGTGCTCGACGACGTCGTCGACAAGAGCCCCGTCTTCGCGTACCCCGTCACGCGACTGCGCAAGAAGCGCCCGTACGCCCTGCTCCGCATCGTCGCGCGCAGGCTCCGCGGCCGGCCGCAGCAGTTCGTCCGGGTCCGCATCACCTATGCCAACACCAATGACCTGCTGGTGAACGTCGCCGATGTCCCCGTCTCGTAACCACTTCCGCACCGCGCCGTCACGGACCGCCGTGACGTGTGTGGTGTCGGTCACCGAACGCCTTTCCGCCCCGGGAATCAACTTGCCTGGCCACATGGTGAACATCCGGTGTCGGGCCGGTGTGGGGCGCCCTCTGTCCGTCTTGCGAGACGGTCACGGAGAGTGCGACCATCAGCCCCGTCCCCCCGTCGTCGCAAGGTAGGTCGTCCTGTGTCAGCGCCGCATGAAGCCAAGACCCGCACCACAGCAGTCGTGCTCGCCGGGGGTACCGGTCAGCGGGTGGGCCTCGCGATCCCCAAGCAGCTGCTGAAGATCGCGGGTAAGGCCGTCATCGAGCACACGCTGACGATCTTCGAGCAGGCCGAGTGCGTCGACGACGTGATCGTGCTGATGGCACCGGGTTTCGTGCCCGACGTGGAGAAGATCATCGCCAAGGCCGGGCTGACCAAGGTCACCCGGGTCCTGGAGGGCGGCGCCACCCGCAACGAAACCACCGAGCGGGCCATCCGCGCACTCGGTGAGGGTCTCGTGGAGGGTGAGGACCGCAACGTCCTCTTCCATGACGCGGTTCGTCCGCTTCTGTCACAGCGTGTGATCAAGGACTGTGTCGACGCCCTCGACCGCTACCAGGCCGTCGACGTCGCCATCCCGTCCGCGGACACCATCATCGTGACCCGCACGCACGGCGAGGACGGCGAGTTCATCACCGACGTCCCGGACCGCTCCCGGCTGCGCCGCGGCCAGACCCCGCAGGCGTTCAAGCTGTCCACGATCCGCAGGGCGTACGAGATCGCCGCCGGCGACCCCAACTTCCAGGCCACCGACGACTGCTCGGTCGTGCTGAGGTACCTGCCCGACGTACCGATCCACGTCGTGCCGGGCGACGAGTACAACATGAAGGTCACCCAGCCGGTCGACGTCTTCATCGCCGACAAGCTGTTCCAGCTGGCCTCCACCGCCGCCCCCCGCCAGGCCGACGAGGCCGCCTACCGCGAGCTGCTGTCCGGCAGGACCCTCGTCGTCTTCGGCGGCTCGTACGGCATCGGCGCCGACATCGCCCGGCTCGCCGAGCGCTACGGCGCCACGGTCTACGCCCTGGGCCGCTCCACCACCGGCACCCATGTGGAGAACCCCGAGCACGTCGAGGAGGCGCTCTCCAAGGCCTACGCCGAGAGCGGCCGCATCGACTACGTGATCAACACGGCGGGCGTGCTGCGCATCGGCAAGCTGGCCGAGACCGACATCGCGACCATTCAGGAAGCGCTGAACGTCAATTACCTGGCGCCCGTGCACATCGCCCGTGCGTCGTACAAGTACCTGGTGGAGACCAAGGGGCAGCTGCTCCTCTACACCTCCTCCAGCTACACCCGTGGCCGCGCCGAGTACAGCCTTTACTCCTCGACCAAGGCCGCCATGGTGAATCTCACCCAGGCCCTCGCCGACGAATGGGCCGGCGACGGAATCCGGGTGAATTGCGTCAACCCCGAGCGCACCGCGACCCCCATGCGCACGAAGGCGTTCGGCCAGGAGCCGGCCGGCTCGCTGCTGTCCTCCGAGGCCGTGGCCCGGACCTCGCTGGACGTGCTGCTGTCCGAGCTCACCGGCCACGTCATCGACGTACGGCAGCAGGACCCCACCGCCGGCGCGAGCGAGGCGTCGGGGTTCGAGCAGGCCCTGGCGTCCGTGCTGGACCGCCAGGGAGATGTGTAATACTCGCTGGATCGTTTTGATGTGCAGTTGTGCATTCCGGGCCTCTGTGTCGCTTCACCGCGCATACAGGGGCCCGCGCATTTGCACCCCCGGTTCCGAACCCCCGAGGGTTCATGAACCTTGATGTGAACCCCGATGTGAATAAACCGGCATCCCCTCTCTGGAGCAGGTTCTTCGTGATTTCGACCGCCATTCGCCTGGCACGCGTGGGCAGCGGGTCAGAGCTGGCCGCGGCAGTCCTGATGGGACTGGGCTACCCGTGCGTCATGCTCGCCGCGCTGATCCCGAACCTCTGGTTCTTCGCGGCCGCCGGTGCCGTGACCTATGTCGCCGACTGGTATCTGCACCAGAAGAACAGTTACCTGGTCAACCGGCTGAGCAAGGTCCGCGCCGGGCTGCCGATCCGCTTCCTGCTGCGCCAGCTGCTGCTGATCCTGCTCCTCGCCCGCGAGAACCTCGCCGAACAGCCGGTCTTCTACGCGGCGGTCGCCTGCTTCCTGCTCTTCTACGGCCTCCAGGCCCCCCAGGGCGCCCTCGCCACGCTGATCCGGCTGCGCCGCGCCATGCCGGTCGTCACCCGCAACGTCGACCTGCACGCCGTGCGCATCCCGGACGCCCCGCCGCGGGCGCTGCTGGACCGGTCCGCCGAGAAGATGCTGCACCTCGACATCCCGGCCATGGCCGGGGTGATCGTCGCCGCCGCCACCGGCAAAAACGTTGTGGCATACGCGGGCGTCGGCACCACCCTCGCGCTGGGACTGCTCTACACCGCGGTCCTCGTCCCGTACCTCCGCCGCAGGCGCCGCGTCCCCGCCGCCGGCGCGGTCCTCAAGGCCGTCGGCACCTGGCTGCGCGAGTACCAGCCGACCGTCGCGCTGTACTTCTCCGGCTCCGACGACTCCGCGTACCAGGTCAACATGTGGCTGGAGACGATGGAGCAGATCGACGGGCGGCCGATCATCATCATGCGCGAGCGCAACCTGGTGAAGAAGCTCCAGCCGACCTCCGTGCCGATCCTGTGCGTGCCCGGCGGGCAGCACCTGATGGCGATGGACTTCTCCTCGATCCGCGTCACGCTCTACGCCGCCAACGTCGGCAAGAACATCCACATGCTGCGCGTCCCGACCATGAAGCACGTCTTCATCGGGCACGGCGACAGCGACAAGCTCGCCAGCGTCAACCCCTTCTCCAAGGTGTACGACGAGGTGTGGACCGCCGGGCAGGCCGGACGCGACCGGTACGCGCTGGCCGACGTCGGCGTCCGTGACGAGGACATCGTCGAGGTCGGCCGCCCGCAGCTCGCGCCGATCAAGCGCGGGACGGGCACCCCGAAGAACCCCATCCCGACCATCCTCTACGCCCCCACCTGGGAAGGCTGGGACGGCAACCCCGGCAACACCTCGCTGCTGCTGGCCGGCGAGAACATCATGAGGCGGCTGCTGAACGCCCCCGGCCCGGTCCGCGTGATCTACAAGCCGCACCCCTTCACCGGGCTGGTCGACAAGAAGGCCAAGGCCGTCGACGAGCGGCTGCGGAAGATGGTCGCCGCCGCCAACGCCCAGCGCGCCGCCGATCCGCGCTGGGTGAAGGAGGCCGCCACGGCGCAGGCCGGACAGGCCGCGGCGCGCGCGGAGCTGGCCCGTGTCGAGAGCCGTATCGCCGCGCTCGCCGCCCCCGGCCGCAAGGGCGGGGACGAGGCCGAGGAGTCACGCGTCTCGCTGGCCGACCCGCAGCGCCTCGCCGAGATCAAGCAGCTGCGCGAGGAGTGGAACGACGCTTACTGGCGCTCCTTCGGCTGGTGGGAGCACCGGGTCGTCACCGGCGCCGAGCCGAAGCTGTACGACTGCTTCAACGAGTCCGACGGCATGGTCTCCGACATCTCGAGCGTCGTGTCGGACTTCATCGCGAGCGGTAAGCCGTACGCGGTGACGGACTCGGCCGAGCTGGGCGCGGACGAGTTCAAGCGGCAGAACACGGCGGTCCGGGCCGCGGTCATCCTCTCCAACAGCGCCGCCGAGCTCGATGAGCTGCTGGCCGCCGTGGCCGACCCGGCCGCCGACCGGCTGGCGGCGGACCGGCGCGTGCTCAAGCGGTACCTGCTGGGCCCGGACGAGCCGACGTCGATGGAGCAGTTCAACGCGGCGGTGCGCGCGCTCGCGGCCAAGGCGGAGGCCCGCAACAGCGGTGTGGCGCAGCGGCTGGCCGATCAGCGGATCGGCGGACTCGACCAGGAGGCCGAGGGCGCCGCGGGCGCGGCCCCGGCGGACACCGTGGCGGAGAAGGGCGCGGAGGAGACCGAGGAGGCCACAGCCGTCGCACCCTGACCCGGCGGCGACGCCCACGCGTCGGCAGCGGAGACGTACCCGCCACGGCAACGCGGACGTACACGCAACGGCCCGAAAGTCCCTCGTAAGAAGGGGACTTACGGGCCGTTGTGCGCGGCGTCACACCGGTGATACACAGCGGGGGCACCATGTGGGACGACCGTCGTCCGTTACCGCTTACCGCCGCAGTGGGTGCCGATGCCTCAGAACACTCCCGATGTCAGCGTGATCGTCGGGGCCTACGAAGCCATGCCGTACCTGGTCAAGTGCCTGGATTCGGTCGAGGCGCAGACGATCGGCGCCGATCGCATCGAGCTCATCGCCGTCGACGACGGGTCGACGGACGGCACGGGGGAGTACCTGGAGGAGTTCGCCGCCCGTACCGCTCTGCCCATGCGGGTCGTCCGGCAGGCCAACTCCGGTGGCCCCAGCGGCCCGCGCAACACCGGACTGAAGCTGGCCCGCGGCAGGTACGTCTTCTTCCTCGACGCCGACGACCACCTCGGCGAGGAGGCGCTCGAACGGCTCGTCGCCATGGCCGACAAGGCGGGCACCGACGTGGTGCTCGGCAAGACCGTGGGCGTCAACCGGAACGCCGCGAAGTCGATGTGGGGCCGGACCGTCGAGCGCGCCGACATCTACACGTCGAACGTCAAGTACACGCTGAGCGCGCAGAAACTGTTCCGGCGCGAGCTGCTCGTCCGCCACGGCATGCGGTTCGACGAGTCCCTGCGCACCGGCGAGGACGCCCTGTTCACGCTGGAGGCGTATCTGCGCGGCAACGGCGTCTCGGTGGTCGCCGACTACGTCTGCTACTACCTCGTCGGGCGCGAGGACGGCAAGCAGGTGACGAAGACCGGGAGTTACACCCTGCGCTTCGACTCGGCGAAGGCGCTGATGGAGCTGATCGCCCGGCATGTGCCCCAGGGGGAGAAGCGCGATCTGCTCATGCTCAGGCCGTTCATCGTGACGCTGCTGCCGCAGTTCGGGCCCGTCCTGCTCCGGCAGTCCGACGAGGTGCTGCGGCGCAAGATGGAGCTGGCCGCGCCGCTGATGGCCGCGTACTGGACGCCGGGGGTCGCGCGGCGGCTGAAGACCGAGGACCGGCTGCGCCTCACGTGCGTGGCGCTGAACAAGCCTGACGTGCTGCGGGAGGTCGTGACCTTCCTGAAGGCCGGGACGCCGCCGGAGCGCGTACGCCGCTGGAGCCGGCAGTACCTGGCCTACCCGCACTTCCGGGACCCGGAGGCAGGCATTCCGGACGCGGCGTACGAGGTCCTCGGGCCGGACGGGCGGAGCGCGGCGCGGGCCACCGCGGGGCGCCTGGTGCGGCGCGCACGGCGCGTGGCGGGGCGGGTCCTGCGCCGGTTGGGGCTGCGCCGGCCCGGCGAGCGACGGACGGAACCGGGACGGCCGGGCGTGGTGGGGGCGCGCACCGGGGAGACGAAGGGCGGGCAGGGCGCGCCGGAAGTGCGTGAGCCGGCCTGACGCGGGAGCGGGGCGGGCGGTCGGCTCGCGGGTGGGGACGCCGGGTTCCCGCCGCCGTATCGCACCGATCAGAATCAGCCCTTTCTGCCCGGCCGCCCGACCTAGGCCGAAACGCAACTGGCCCGCGCCCCACGGTCGATGAGAAGGGGGACGGTCCGCCCGGGGACGCGATCACGGCGCGTTCCCGCCCCCGGAAGCGGCCCGCGGACCCGGCCACCGACCACCCGCAGCGCTGTGCACCGCGCTGCCGATCAGGCTGTTCAACGCGCTGCCGACGGGCTGTCCACCGCGCTGTCCAACGAATGGAATGCGCGCGCGCCGGGACCCGCCCCTGGCATAGATTTCGCACGTGACAGTGGCAAGGCAGTACGTAACGGAAGCCCGCAGGATCGTCGTCAAGGTCGGCTCCTCCTCCCTGACCACCGCCTCCGGCGGCCTCGACGCCGACCGCGTCGACGCCCTCGTCGACGTACTCGCCACGGTCCGCGACGAGGGGGCGGCCCGAAGGGCCTCGGTCAAGGGTGGTGGCGGGAAACGGGCGGGCGGCGAGAAGGAGATCGTCCTCGTCTCCTCCGGCGCCATCGCCGCCGGGCTCGCGCCCCTCGGCCTCGCCCGCCGCCCCAAGGACCTGGCCCGCCAGCAGGCCGCCGCCAGCGTCGGCCAGGGCCTGCTCGTCGCCCACTACACCGCCTCCTTCGCCCGCTACGGCGTACGCGTCGGCCAAGTGCTGCTCACCGCCGACGACACCAGCCGCCGCGCCCACTACCGCAACGCCTACCGCACCCTCGACCAGCTGCTGGCCATGGGCGCCCTGCCGATCGTCAACGAGAACGACACGGTCGCCACGGACGAGATCCGGTTCGGCGACAACGACCGGCTCGCCGCGCTCGTCGCCCACCTCGTCCGCGCCGACCTGCTGGTGCTGCTCTCCGATGTGGACGGGCTCTACGACGGTGACCCCAGCAAGCCCGGCACCTCGCGGATCGAGGAGGTGCGCGGCCCGGCCGACCTGGCGGGCGTCGAGATCGGCTCGGCGGGCAAGGCCGGGGTCGGCACGGGGGGCATGGTCACCAAGGTGGAGGCCGCCCGGATCGCCGCGGCGGCCGGCATCCCCGTGGTCCTGACCTCCGCCGGCCGGGCCGCCGACGCCCTCGCCGGCCACGACACCGGCACCTACTTCCACCGCACCGGCCGCCGCTCCGCCGACCGGCTGCTCTGGCTGGCCCACGCCTCCACCCCGCAGGGCGCCCTGATCCTCGACGAGGGCGCCGTACGGGCCGTGGTGGACGGCAGGAAATCGCTGCTCCCGGCCGGCATCGCCGCCGTCGAGGGAGACTTCGGCGCCGGCGACCCGGTCGAGCTCCGCGACGCCTCCGGGCGGGCCGTGGCGCGCGGGCTGGTCAGCTTCGACGCCAAGGAGATCCCGCAGCTCCTGGGACGTTCCACCCGAGACCTCGCGAAGGAACTGGGTCCGGCATACGAGAGAGAAGTCGTACACAGGGACGATCTGGTCGTCCTCCAGCCCCAGAACGGCTGAAAGTCCCACCTTCCTCCGGAGACCTTCACCAAAACAGCCCCATGTTCCTCTCCGGACTGGTCAACTTTGTCCCGGGGGCACGTGGGGTGACAGCACGACAACGCATCAACAGGAGGCCGCCGGTGAGACGAGCGCGCCCAGGGGCATTGCCCCGTGGGACGACCGAACGCGCCCTGACGAGTGTCGAGGCCGGGCCCGACTTCGACGACGCCGGTCTGGGTGACGCCGGTCCGGGGGACGCCGGTCCGGGTGACGCCGGTCGCGGTGGGGAAGCGGCCCGGGAGACCGACCGGCACACCTCGGACCGTCCGGTGTCGAGACTGTGGCACATCACCCTCAGCGTCTCGGGCCAGGAGGCCCCGCTGAAGGAGGTCAGGAGGGCGCTCGAGCAGCTCGCCCACGACCACCCCTTCCTGCTGACCAGCCGCTACGCCAACGATCACGCCGAGATCCGGTACTGGGAAGAGGCCCGCGACCTGCACGACGCGGCCGCGGTGGCCCTGCGGCTGTGGGGTGAGCACCGGCAGAGCGCCCAGCTGCCGCCGTGGGAGATCGTCGGGCTGGAGGTCATCGACCGCGAGACCTACCACCTGCGGGTCGCGGAGGGATACGGCCCGCCGCCCGCCGCCCCCGTCGGCGTGCACCCGTACTGACCGCCCGTACGGGGCGGGCCCCGGGGCGGGCGGCCTGTACGCGGAGGGCCGTACACGTGGTGAGCGGAGCGTCTCGCACTGCGGGATATGTGATGGATGCGTGCCCGAAGCGCATTACCCTGCGGGCATGACCTCGCACTCCGCCTCCCCGTCCATCACGCCGTACGACGACATGTCGCCGGTCACCCAGGCCGCCTACCGGGCGCGCGCTGCCGCCGCCGACATCGCGCCCCTCCCGCGCGCGGCCAAGGACGACGCGCTGCTCGCCATCGCGGACGCGCTGGAGGTCCGCACGAGCGAGATCGTCGAGGCCAACGCCCAGGACGTCGCCCGCGCCCGCGAAGCCGGCACCAGCGAGTCGATCATCGACCGGTTGACCCTGACCCCGGAGCGGGTACGCGCCATGGCGACCGACGTCCGTGACGTCGCCGCGCTGCCCGACCCCGTCGGCGAGGTCGTGCGCGGCTCGACCCTCCCCAACGGCATCGACCTGCGCCAGGTCCGCGTCCCGCTCGGCGTCGTCGGCATCATCTACGAGGCCCGGCCGAACGTCACCGTGGACGCCGCCGCCCTGTGCCTCAAGTCCGGCAACGCCGTACTGCTGCGCGGGTCCTCCTCCGCGTACGCCTCCAACAGCGCCCTCGTGCGCGTCCTGCGCGACGCGGTCGGCGGAGCCGGGCTGCCGGCGGACGCCGTGCAGCTGGTGCCCGGCGAGTCCCGTGACTCCGTGCGGGAGCTCATGCGCGCCCGCGGCCTCGTCGACGTCCTGATCCCCCGCGGCGGCGCCTCCCTCATCCGTACCGTCGTCGAGGAGTCCACCGTCCCGGTCATCGAGACCGGCACCGGCAACTGCCACGTGTACGTCGACGCCCAGGCCGACCTCGACATGGCCGTCGACGTCCTGATCAACTCCAAGGCCCAGCGGCCCAGCGTCTGCAACGCCGCCGAGACCCTCCTCGTCCACCGGGACATCGCGGACACCTTCCTGCCGCGCGCCCTCGACGCCCTCGCCGCGGCGGGCGTCACCGTCCACGGCGACGAACGCGTACAGGAATACGCCGACACCTCCAAGGCCACCGTCGTACCGGCCACGCCGGAGGACTGGGAGACCGAGTACCTGTCGTACGACATCGCCGCCGCCGTCGTCGACTCCCTGGACGCCGCGGTGTCGCACATCCGGCTGTGGTCCTCCGGCCACACCGAGGCCATCGTCACCACCTCGCAGGCCGCCGCCCGCCGCTTCACCCAGCTGGTCGACTCCACCACCGTCGCGGTGAACGCCTCCACGCGCTTCACGGACGGCGGCCAGTTCGGCTTCGGCGCCGAGATCGGGATCTCCACGCAGAAGCTCCACGCCCGCGGCCCGATGGGCCTGCCGGAGCTGACGTCGACGAAGTACATCGTGACGGGCGACGGCCACACCCGATAGGCACCGCTGTTCGGGCGCGCCCCGGGCCGGGGGCCCGGTGGTTGCGGTCCGGTGGGGGGCTGTTGTGGTGGGCCCGGTAGGACGCCGCTTCCCGTGCGCCGCCGCGCCGGATCCGGTGGGTAGTGGCCGTCGGAGGTGCGGGGCAGGGATACTTCGCGGTCTCCCTGCCCAAAGCCACCTCCCCGGTCTACCCTGAAGGCGTGCCGGACGACGTGGGAGGCAAGCCGTTTCCGGACGGCTGGGAGCCCGACGACGACCGCGGGGGCGCGGACGAGGACTTCGCCTCCGTGGTGTTCGACGAGGACTTCGTACGGGCCGCCGAAATCCACGAACCGACCGCGGTGGAGCGACTCCGCGCCGCCGCCCAGGCACGGGCGGACGCCGAGGCGGCCGGATCCCGGTCCGGCGGCGCGGCGGGCGACGACGAGCCGTACGACGGGTACGGACCCGCGGCGTACGGCCGGAGCGGGTGGGACGACTGCGACGACCCGTACACCCGCGCCCATGGACCGTACGGTCCCCACGGCGGGGCCCTGCGCCCGTACCGGTCCAGCGCCCGCTGGCACCGCCCGGTGGCGTGGGTGCTGGCGCTGCTGATGGGCGTCGGCATGGTCGCCCTCGCCTTCACGGCCGTCTACCGCGGCGCCTCCGGAAGCCGCGACAACCAGGTGCCGGCGCCCGCCACGACCGGCATCGACAAACCCAGCGCCGGCGCCCCCTCGGCCTCAGCCCGGTACACCGCCCCACCCGCCTCGGCGGCGCCGCGCGCGCCCTGACACGGGACGGCCCGAACCCCTGACCGCCGGACAGAAGTCGGCGTCGAGCGGCGCGTTTACCCTCCGCCCCCCAGACCTACCCTGAAGGTATGGCAGGGAGTGGCGACCCGCCTGAGGGGACACCCGAGGGGCTCCCCGGCGGTGGTGAGGACGAGTACCGATCCGTCGTCTTCGACGAGTCGTTCGTCCGCGCTGCCCGCATCCAGGAGTACTCCGCGCAGGAACGCATGGGCGAGCACGCCCGGGCGGTACGCACCCGCCCGGCCTGGCAGCCCCGCACCGCCCCCGGACACGGCCCCCGGCATGGCGCGCTCGCCCTGGTACTGGTGATCGCCGTGGCGTTCGCCGCCGCGATCTACCTGGGCGCCCGCCCCTACCGGCCGCCGCTCGACCAGCGCGCCGAGCCGCTGCGGACGACGGTCATCACGCTGGCCCCGCAGGGTGCGGTCCCGGGCGGGAAGCCGGCCGACCTGTACGCGCGCAGTCCGGCCGCCCAGTTCCGCTCAGGAGCCGCCGGGGTCGCCCTCCCGCCCGCCAAGCGCACCGCGCACTTCTCCGAGAGCCAGGTGGTGGCGGCGCTGAGCACCGCCAAGGAGTACCTGGTGCGGTCCGCGCTGGACCCGAAGGTTCTCACCGGAGGCCAGGTCCGGCCGGTGCGGCTGCTGCTCGATCCCGACCAGCTGGAACAGTTCGACCGGAGCGCCCGGTCCCCGGCCGACGACGGCCGGCACGCCGCGACCGGCTGGCTGGTGCGTTTCGACCCGTCCGAGGTGGCCCTCGCGGACCCCGCCCCACGCGTACGCGGCACGCTGCGCGTCACGGAGGTGCTGCCCGACGCCCTGGAGGTGACGTCGGACCACACCTTCGTCTACGCGCTGCGCCCGGCCGGCGCCGACGGCGACACCGCTGACGCCTCGCTGTTCACCGTCCGCCGCGAGCTGCGCTTCCGCTTCGACCGCGAGGACCTGCGGATGCACCGCGCCGAGCTGGTGGCCAGCCATGTGCTGGCCGGTCCCCAGGCCTGCTCGACCGACCCGGCCCCAGAGATGCGACCCCTGCTGGCCGGCCGGCGGGCCACCGCCGAGAGCACCGCGGGCACCGACCCGTACGCCACCGGCCGCGTCACCACCCCCCTCTGCGGCACCCTGGCCCCCGGCGCCCAGCCCTCACCCTGACGACCGGCCTCACGCCGGCGACCGGCCCGGCCTCACCCTGACGGCCCCCTCAGGCGTCGCCCCCCGCTTTGTCGCCCGCCGTACCCGTACCGCCGGTGAACCGATCGCGCAGCTTCCCGCCCAGGTCGCCCGCGCCGCCGGCTATGTCGCCGACCAGCTTCATCAGCGGGTCCTTGCTGGTACGCACCGAGTCGGCGTAGTGCGTCGCGGACTCACGGAAGGAATCGGTGACCGAGGTGTCCTTGTCCTCCGAGCGCCGCGGGTAGTGCCCGTCCATGATCCGCTGGTAGTCCCGGCTCTCGGCCCACTTCTTCAGCTCGGCCGCCCGCACCGTGGTGAACGGGTGCGAGCGCGGCAGCACGTTCAGGATCTTCAGCACGGAGTCGCGGAGGTCACCCCCCGCCTCGTACTCCTCGGCCTGCTCCAGGAACGCGTCCACGTTCATCTCGTGCAGGTGGTTACCGCCGGCGATCTTCATCAGGCCGCGCATCGACGCCTCCACGTCCTGCCCCACCAGCAGCCCCGCCCGGTCCGCCGACAGCTCCGACTTGCGGAACCACTCCCGCAGCGCCGTCACGATCGCCATGATCGCCATGTTGCCGAGGGGGATCCAGGCGACCTTGACCGCGAGCCCGGTGAGGAACAGCAGCACCGTGCGGTACACGGAGTGCCCCGACAGGGCGTGACCGACCTCGTGGCCGACCACCGCCCGCATCTCCTCCTCGTCCAGGAGCTCCAGCAGGCCCGTGGTGACCACGATGAGAGGCTCGTCGAGACCGATGCACATGGCGTTCGGCTTCGGGTCCTGCGTGACGTACATCGGCGGGACCTTCTCCAGGTCCAGGATGTAGCAGGCGTCGCGGAGCATGTCGTTGAGGTGCGCGAACTGCGCGTCGCTCACCCGCACGGAGTCGGAGAGGAAGAGCAACCGCAGGCTGCGCTCCGGCAGCAGCCCGCTCAGTGCCTTGAAGACGGTGTCGAAACCGCTGAGCTTGCGCAGCGCGACGAGCGCGGAACGATCCGCGGGATGTTCGTAGGCGCGTGACGAGATGCCCGGAAAGCGCTTGCGTCGCCTGCTCGGCACGTTCTCGTGGCCACTGTCGGTCATGGATGATGCCCCCTGTTCGTACGAGACCCGCCTCGTCCCCCTGAGAACCCCAGAGAACCTCAGAGTAGGCGCTGGGACCACCGCGGGACGGGGGCCTGTGGATAACTCGAGCCGTCGCGGACTCGCCGGCCCGCCATGGTCACGGACGCCGGGAACGCCGTGGAAGATGACAACGCCTGAGTCGGCGTGAGCGTGCCCGCACCGCCCGCATACGATGTGCGCGAAGTCTCCGCCCGACTCCCGATGGATAGGTTCTGCCGAAGATGAGCATCCCCAGCGCCGCCACCAGCCTCGTCACGCTCGCCGAGGGCACCCAGCACGGCGGCAACCACGCCAGCCTCAGCCCGTACCTCACCGGTGGCGGCGCCCTCGTCGCGCTGCTCCTGCTGCTGTGGATCACCACCCGTTTCAACCGCGACCGCTGAGCCGGCGACCGCCGGGACCGGGCGCGCCGCCGTGCCAGTAGGCTCTGCACGCATGGGAGACCAGGAAGTGCCTACCAGTCCCGGCAAACGCCGACTCGGCGTGATGGGTGGGACATTCGACCCGATCCATCACGGACACCTGGTGGCCGCCAGCGAGGTGGCCGCCCTGTTCCACCTGGACGAGGTCGTGTTCGTGCCGACCGGGCAGCCGTGGCAGAAGAGCCACAAGACGGTCTCCCCGGCCGAGGACCGCTATCTGATGACGGTCATCGCCACGGCGTCCAACCCGCAGTTCTCGGTCAGCCGGATCGACATCGACCGTGACGGACCGACGTACACCATCGACACCCTGCGGGAACTGCGTGCCCTCAACGAGGACACGGACCTCTTCTTCATCACCGGCGCGGACGCGCTCTCGCAGATCATGCCGGGGTGGCGCAACGCGGAGGAGCTCTTCTCCCTCGCCCACTTCATCGGAGTGACCCGGCCGGGCCACGACCTGTCGGACGACGGGCTGCCCGAGGGCGTCGTGTCCCTGGTCGAGGTGCCGGCGCTCGCCATCTCGTCGTCGGACTGCCGGGCGAGGGTCGCGGCGGGCGATCCCGTCTGGTATCTCGTGCCGGACGGCGTGGTGCGCTATATCGACAAGCGCCAGTTGTACCGCGGCGAATGAGCCACGGAGAGGGGCACCGGTGAACGACCAGCCACACCCGTACGACCCGTACTACCCGCCGCAGCCGCAGATCGTCGGCTACGACGCGTACGGGCAGCCGGTGTACCAGCAGGCGCAGCAGGAGTACGACCCTTACGCACAGCAGCACCAGGACCAGCACCAGCAGCAGCCGGACCCGTCCCAGGCGTACGGATACGAGTCGTACGCCCAGCCGCAGCAGGCACCGCCCTATGAGGCGTACCCCCAGCAGGAACAGCCTCAGGGCGGCCCGCAGTACGGGTACGACGGCTACTACAACACCGCTCAGCAGTGGATCCCCCACCAGCAGCAGCCGTACTCCCAGCCGGAGCCCCGGCAGGAGCCCGCGCCCCGGCAGGAGCCCGAGCCGGAGCCGGAGCCCGCGCGGGAGGTGGCCCAGCCCGCCGTACCCGGGCAGCGCCGCCGGGCGCGTGACCCGGAGCCCGAGGGGGAGGCGGACCGCGAGTACCGCACCGAGCAGTTCTCCTTCGTCGAGGACCCGGACGAGGACTCCGAAGACGTCATCGACTGGCTCAAGTTCACCGAGAGCCGTACCGAGCGCCGCGAGGAGGCCCGCCGCCGCGGCCGGAACCGGGTCATCGCCCTGGTCACCGTGGTGGCCGTCGCCCTCATCGGCGGCGTCGGCTACCTCTGGGCCGCGGGCAAGCTCCCCGGTCTCGGAGACGAGCAGACCGCGCGGGGCGGCACCGCGAGCGGTGGCCCGCAGAAGCGCGACGTGATCGTCGTGCATCTGCACAACACCAGGAACGACGACACCTCCACCGCGCTCCTGGTCGACAACGTCACCACCGAACAGGGCACCACCGTCCTGCTCCCCAACGCCCTCTCCGTCGCCAACGACGACGGAACCACCACCACGCTCGCCAAGTCCGTCGACGACGACGGCTCCGCCGGCACCCGCGAGGCCATCGGCACGCTGCTCGGGACGAAGATCACCGGTACGTGGCGGCTCGACACCCCGTACCTGGAGAACCTCGTCGAGCTGGTCGGCGGCATCGACCTCACCACCGACACCGACGTGCCCGCCGAGAAGGAGGGCGAAGCGCCCCTCGTGCCGAAGGGCGAGAACCGGACACTGAACGGGCGGATGGCCGTCGCCTACGCCACCCACCGCGGCTCAGGCGAGGCGGAGGCCAAGCAACTGCAACGGTTCGGACAGGTCATGTACGGCGTCCTGCGCAAGATCTCCGACGATCCGAAGGCCGCGACCGTCACCGTGGAGACGCTGGCGCAGATCCTCGACCCGTCACTGCCCGAGAAGGACCTGGGCGCCTCGCTCGCCAAGCTCGCCGAGCACGCCAAGGTCGGCGACTACAAGACGGCCGTGCTCCCCGTCCAGCAGGACGGCACACTCAGCGAGGAGGCCGCGCAGAGTGTGGTCAAGGACATCCTCGGCGGCTCCGTCACCGCACCCGAGCAGGGCTCCGCCGTCCGCGTGGGGATCAAGAACGCGTCGGGCAAGGAAGGCGCCACCGAGGCGGCCCGGATCGTCCTGGTCAACGGCGGCTACGCCGTCATCGACGGCGGTACGGCCGGATCGGAGCCGTCCTCGCAGGTCATCTACGGTGACGAGACGCAGAAGGCGAGGGCCGAGGAGGTCGCCAAAACCCTGGGCCTGCCCGCCGACGCCGTCGAGAAGGGCACGGCCGCCGCGAACGCGGACGTGACGGTCCTCCTGGGCGGGGATTACAAGGTGCCGTAATGGTTTGCCGGGCTGTCGGCGGTACGTGAGACCCTTGGGGTGTTCCGACCGCCGACGAAAGCCAGCATGTGACCGCCACCGATCGTTCCATCGAGCTCGTGACCACCGCCGCTCAGGCGGCTGCCGACCGGCTCGCGCACGACATCATCGCCTACGACGTCAGTGACGTCCTGTCGATCACCGACGCCTTCCTGCTCGCCTCCGCGCCCAACGACCGCCAGGTCAAGTCGATCGTCGACGAGATCGAGGAGCGGCTCAACAAGGAACTGGGCGCCAAGCCGGTCCGCCGTGAGGGCGACCGCGACGCCCGCTGGATCCTGCTCGACTACGTCGACATCGTCGTCCACGTCCAGCACAGCGAGGAGCGGGTCTTCTACGCCCTGGAGCGGCTGTGGAAGGACTGCCCCGAGCTGCCGCTGCCGGAGGACGCGGTGAAGACGCGCGGCAAGGCTGAGGAGCACGCCCGGCTCACCGGCGCCGACGGTACGGACGGTGAGCTGAACTGAGCGGCACCAAGGGCGGCAGGGGCCGCCGTATCGTGCTCTGGCGCCACGGCCAGACCTCCTGGAACCTGGAGCGCCGCTTCCAGGGCTCCACGGACATCGAACTCACCGAGACCGGCGTCGCCCAGGCCCGCCGCGCCGCCCGGCTGCTCGCCGCGCTGAAGCCGGACGCGATCATCGCCTCCGACCTGAAGCGCGCGGCGGCCACGGCCGGTGAGCTGGCCGCGATCACCGGCCACCAGGTCAGCCATGACTCCGCGCTCCGCGAGACGTACGCGGGTACCTGGCAGGGGCTGACCCACGAGGAGATCGTCGGCCGTTACGGCGAGCAGTACGCCGCGTGGAAGCGCGGCGAACCGGTGCGGCGCGGAGGCGGCGAGCTCGAGACCGAGGTCGCCGACCGAGCCGCCCCCGTGGTGCTGGAGCACGCCGACAAGCTGCCCGACGACGGCACCCTCGTCGTGGTCAGCCACGGCGGCACGATCCGCACCACCATCGGCCGGCTGCTCGGCCTGGAGGCGCACCACTGGGAGGGGCTGGGTGGGCTCTCCAACTGCTGCTGGTCCGTCCTGGGCGAGGGCGCGCGCGGCTGGCGGCTGCTGGAACACAACGCGGGCACCCTCCCCGAACCGGTCCTCGGCGACGACGACTGACCCGGATTTCACTTTCCGGCAGGTCGCAGGCTAAAGTTCTTCTTGTTCGCAGCGCGGAGCGCGAAGAACACGAGGGGCTATAGCTCAGTTGGTAGAGCGCCTGCATGGCATGCAGGAGGTCAGGAGTTCAATTCTCCTTAGCTCCACAATCACCGGATCCCGTCCCCATCAGGGGGCGGGATTCGCGTTTTCCGGCGCCGGGCGCCGGAGGCTGCCCTCACTCCATACGCGCAGCTCAGCCGCGCCGCGGTACCGCCGGCGCCCACCGTGATCCAACCCGGGTGGCTGATCCGCGTCGCCACCTTTGGCACACTCTTCCTCAGCCGTCCGATCATGCCCGGGTCTCCCGCGTCGGCCGCCGCGCCGATCATGGGGGGCGCCGACGGTGCCGGTACGCCGACTCCGCTGCCCCCCTTGCGAGGCCATGGCAGAATCGGACGGCCGGAGGGGGACGACGGTCCGGACGGGAGGGAGTGCGCCATGGCCGCCGACACATCTGAGGAACCGGCCGCCCGGCTCGCCGCTGCGCAGGCGAGTGTCCGTCTCAGCTGCCCCTCGTGCGGCTCCCCCCATGTCGCGCAAATGCTCGGCGACAACGGCGGGGTGTCCTATGTGTGCACGTCCTGCGGCCACAGCTGGAGCTGAGTGATGGGTGCACACAGGCGGAAATGCGACTGGTGCGGCAGCGGTACGCCGATCGTCCGCGACATGGACCCGGTCAACCCCGAGTACCAGTACTGGTGCGAGGAGTGCGCGCGGGCGCTGATCATAAAAGGCGACCCCATCGAGACCTACCGGGAGCTCGAAGGGGAGCCGATCTACGGGCGCCTGCTCGACGAGCACTGCACGCTCAAGCGGTTCTACTCCTTCGCCACAGCGTGACCCCGAAGGCGGCCAACAGCCCCACCCCCACGAGGGTGTAGAGCCCGGAGAGCAGCATCTGCCCCGCGTTCTGGTGCAGTTCGAGCCGGACGGGCGCGGGCGCGTGCGGCACCCACCACAGGGCGAACGACGCGAAGACCAGCGCCGTCGCGGCGGTCCACACAGGACGCACCCTCGTCGCCAGCAGTATCAGCAGCGGCACGCACCACACCCAGTGGTGCGACCAGGAGATCGGGCTCACCAGCAGCGCCGTCGTCGCGCACGCCACCACCGCCACCGGACGGTCCCCGCGCAGCGCCGCCACCACCGCCACGGCCAGGCCTGCCACCCCCACCAGGGCCGCGGCCGCCAGCCACCACACCCCCGGATCGGTGGTGTGCAGCAGGCGGGCCACCACGCCGCTCAACGACTGGTTCGCCGTTTCCTCGGTCCGCCCCACCCGACCGGTCTCGAAGATCATCTCGGTCCAGAACCGGCGTGAGTCGTACGGGAGGATTACGGCGGACACCAGCGTCACCGTGAGGAACACCCCGGTCGCCGTCGCGGCCTGGCGCAGCCATGGATTCCAGGGCCGGCCCTGCGCACGCGCGCGTGCCACCCCCACGGCCAGCAGGAGGACCACGAACAGCCCCGGAGTCAGCTTCACGGCCGTGGCCAGGCCTATCCCTATGCCGGCCCACCGGTTGTTCTCCCGCCGGGTCAGGTCCCACAGGACCACCACCGCGATGAGCAGGTTGATCTGTCCGTACCGCAGCGTGGTCCACACCGGCTCGCACCAGACGAGCACCGCGGCCACCCACAGGGCCTCCCCGCGCCGGTCGCGTCCCACCAGGCGGAGCGAGAGGTGCACCAGTGCCAGCAGGAGAAGCAGGTTGCCGGCGGTGGCGAGCGTGCGCATCTCCGGCACGCCGAGCAGCGTCAGCGGGGTGAACAGGAGGGCGGCGAACGGCGGATACGTCGTCGGTAGGTTCGCCGATGTGGCGCGCATCGCATAGAGGTCGCCGCCGGCCAGCACGGTCTCGCCCTCCGCCCGGTAGACGGACAGGTCCAGCATCGTGACGTTGGCGGCGCGCTGCGCCATCCAGAAGGCCACGAAGGACAGCAGACAGGCCGCCGCGGCGGCGGGGATGGGCAGGTCCCGGAGGCGGGCCCGCATGTTCAGGGTCACGGTCACGAAGGGCGACGCTACCGGCCAGAGCCCTACCGACCGTAAACGATTTGGTGAACCACCAGGGGGACCGTGTAATGTTCTCTGTGTCGCCGCGAGGGAAACCCGCAAGGGAAACCACAGCGGAGGACACACCGCAAGGGGCTATAGCTCAGTTGGTAGAGCGCCTGCATGGCATGCAGGAGGTCAGGAGTTCAATTCTCCTTAGCTCCACAGGACCTGAAAGCGGGCGCACCGAATCGGCTTGGCCCCTTCCT
>NZ_JBEXQK010000051.1:0-42249 GCF_040612535.1 Streptomyces sp. NPDC006368 | reverse complement strand
CATCCTGCGGGAGGACCGCGCGAAGGACCTTCAGGCCCTGAGCCACGACTTCCCGGCCGATGCCGTCACCGGGGATCACTGCGAGATTGATGCTGCGAGACATGTCGGCACCCTACTCCCCGTCCCATAGCCTGACACTCACGGTCCACCATGTGGACGCGGTCGTGGTGGGTCCCTCCGGCGCCGGCTCAGTGGCCGGTGGCGCCGCCGTTGTCCCGGCGGTCGAGGGCGCGCTGGAGCGCGGCGGCGGCGTTCTCGCGCTCGGTGTCGGTGGGGCGGGGGGCGGCGTGACGGACGCGACGGCGGGCGGTCTCAGCGGCCATGGTGGTCGACTCCTCGGGATCAGAGCGAGATCAGAGCGGGATCAGAGCTGATCGGAGCGCCGGAAGGGGCGGGGAGCGCTGCCGCAGGGGTGACCTGCCGGGGGCACGCGCGCTCTCGACCGCCATTCGCTTGATGGAGCGAGACGTTCGGCTCCTACAACGCTACGCGCGGGCGGAGTCTCTGTCTCCACAATTACTCGGACTTCCTACTATCTGAGACGGCACCTGCCCTGACCTGGGCAAGCCGTTGTCACAGCACGTCGCCGTCGCGCCAGTCGAACACCAGTGACCCGCTTTCCGGACCCGGCAGCGCCCGCCCGGCCGCCGGGCGCAGATACGTCGAGTCCTCCTCGTCCGGCAGGTGCGCGACGCCGCCCGGCCCGTACACCTCCACCCGGCCGTTCCACAGCTGCCAGCCGCGCGCCCGGTACAGCTCGGCGCCCTCCTCCGACGCGGACAGCGCGCCGAACGCGTACGCCCCGTCGACGACCTCCTCCAGCGCCGCCATCACCCGGCCGCCCATCCCCTGCCGGCGCCGGTCCGCGCGTACCGCGACCGCCTCCACGTACCCGACGCGGTACGCGCGCCCCGCGTGCACCACGCGCCGCATGATCACGCTGCCGTGCGCGGCGATGCCGTGCTCGTCCTCGACGTAGGCGTGGACGCCGCCGAGCCCGTGGTCCCAGTCCTCGTCGCCGAAGTCCCCGTCGTACGCGGCGGTCAGCATCTCGCGTATCGCGGCGAGGGTGGCACGGCTGAGCTCGTAGGTGTGGGCGGTGCGCAGTGACTCGGTCATACGGCCACTCTGGCAGCACGGGTACTCGGAGGTCATGCGAGTACGCGGCGCGTGGTGGTGATCCGGCCGTCGGTCGGGGGTTAGGGCATGCCCACGAACGGCCTCTGCGCCCTCAAGCCCTGGTACGCGGACCGGCCCGCCGGAGCGCGCGGTGCGCTCGCCCGCCGCGCGGTGTCGCCCGACGCCCTCACCGCGGCCGGTCCCGGGTGCACGCCGGGCCGGTCACTGATCGTCGCCGGCCGGCGGTGACACGAAGACCGCCCCCGCCCGGCGTGGGGGCCGGAGGGGGGCGGTGCTCGGAGGGGCCGTGGCCCGGGGGGGGCGTCAGCCCATGTGCGGGTACGTGTAGTCCGTCGGCGGGACCAGCGTCTCCTTGATGGCGCGGGTCAGCGTCCAGCGCATCAGGTTCTGCGGGGCGCCCGCCTTGTCGTTCGTACCCGAGGCGCGGCCACCGCCGAAGGGCTGCTGGCCGACGACGGCGCCGGTCGACTTGTCGTTGATGTAGAAGTTGCCCGCGGCGTACCGCAGCTTCTCCATCGTGTACGCGGCGGCGGCGCGGTCGCCCGCGATGACCGAGCCGGTCAGCGCGTACGCCGACGCCGACTCCATCTGCTCCAGCATCGCGTCGTACCGGTCGTCCTCGTAGACGTGGACGGCGAGGATCGGGCCGAAGTACTCCGTGGTGAAGACCTCGTTCTCCGGGTCCGTGCACTCGATGACGGTCGGGCGGACGAAGTACCCGACCGAGTCGTCGTAGGTGCCGCCGGCGACGATCGTGCAGGACGGGTCGGCCTTGGCCCGGTCGATGGCGGCCTTGTTCTTGGCGAAGGCACGCTCGTCGATGACGGCGCCCATGAAGTTCGTCAGGTCGGTGACGTCACCCATGCGGATGGAGTCGACCTCGGCCGCGAACTCCTCCTTGAAGCCGGAGTTCCAGATCGAGGCCGGGATGTACGCGCGGGAGGACGCCGAGCACTTCTGGCCCTGGTACTCGAAGGAACCACGGGTCAGCGCGGTCTTCAGGACGGCGCGGTCGGCGCTCGGGTGGGCGACGACGAAGTCCTTGCCGCCCGTCTCACCGACGATGCGCGGGTAGGAGCGGTACTTCTCGATGTTGGTGCCGACCGTCTTCCACAGGTGCTGGAAGGTCTTCGTCGACCCGGTGAAGTGGATGCCGGCGAGCATCGGGTGGTGCAGGGCCACCTCGGAGACGGCGATGCCGTCGCCCGTCACCAGGTTGATGACGCCCTTGGGCAGCCCGGCCTCCTCCAGCAGCCGCATGAGCAGCACGGCTGCGTGGGTCTGCGTCGGGGACGGCTTCCAGACCACCACGTTGCCCATCAGGGCGGGGGCGGTGGGCAGGTTGCCCGCGATGGCCGTGAAGTTGAACGGCGTGATCGCGTAGACGAAGCCCTCCAGCGGGCGGTGGTCCAGGCGGTTCCACACGCCCGGCGAGTTCGCCGGCGGCTGCTCCGCGAGCAGGTCACGGGCGTACTTGACGTTGAAGCGCCAGAAGTCGACGAGCTCGCACGGGGTGTCGATCTCGGCCTGCTGGACGGTCTTGGACTGGCCGAGCATGGTCGAGGCGGCCATGGTCTCGCGCCACGGGCCGGCCAGCAGCTCGGCGGCGCGCAGGATGATCGCCGCGCGGTCGTCGAAGGACATCGCGCGCCACGCCGGGGCGGCGGCCAGCGCCGCGTCGATCGCGTCCTGCGCGTCCTGCCGGGTGGCGCCGGCGAAGGTGCCGAGGACCTTGGCGTGGTTGTGCGGCTGCACGACGTTCACGCGCTCACCGCCGCCCATCCGCTTGACGCCACCGATGGTCATCGGGAGGTCGATGGGGTTCTCGGCCAGCTCCTTGAGCCTGGCCTCCAGACGGGTGCGCTCGGCCGAGCCGGGGGCGTAGGTGTGGACCGGCTCGTTGACGGGAGCGGGGACCTGGGTCACAGCGTCCATGAGTTCCGTAACTCCTTCAGTTCTTGGTGATCATCGAGCGGACGAAGAACAGCAGGTTGGCCGGCTTCTCCGCGAGGCGGCGCATGAAGTACCCGTACCAGTCGGTTCCGTACGCGGTGTAGACGCGCATCCGGTGACCTTCGGCGGCGAGCCGTACGTGCTCGTCGCTGCGGATCCCGTACAGCATCTGGAACTCGTACTCGTCCAGTTTGCGCCCGGCGCGGCGCGCGAGCTCCTGGGTGATGGCGATGAGCCGCGGGTCGTGCGACCCGATCATGGGGTAGCCGTCGCCCTCCATGAGGATCTTCAGGATGCGGACGTACGCCTTGTCGATCTCGCCCTTGTCCTGGTACGCGACGGAGGCGGGCTCCTTGTAGGCGCCCTTCACGACGCGGACGCGGCTGCCGTTCGCGGCGAGGCGGCGGGCGTCCTCCTCGGTGCGGAAGAGGTACGCCTGGATCACGCAGCCGGTCTGCGGGAAGTCCTTCCGCAGCTCCTCGTGGATGGCGAACATCGAGTCGAGGGTGGTGTGGTCCTCCGCGTCCAGGGTGACCGTGGTGCCGATCGCGGCTGCCGCGTCGACGACCGGGCGGACGTTGGCGAGCGCCAGTTCATGGCCGCCCTCCAGCGCCTGGCCGAACATGGACAGCTTCACCGACATCTCGGCCTTCGGCCCGTAGCCCAGGTTCTTGAGGTGCTCGATGAGCTCCAGGTACGCGTCGCGAGCGGCGAACGCCTGCTCCCGGGTGGTGATGTCCTCGCCGACCACGTCCAGGGTGACCTCCAGGCCCCTGGCGATGGTCTCCCGCACGATCGGTACCACCTGCTCGACCGTCTCCCCCGCGATGAAGCGGTCGACGACCTGCTTGGTGCCCGGCGCGGCAGAGACGAAACGGCGCATTCTGTCGCTGCGCGACGCGGCGAGGATCACGGGACCCAGCACGGGGCACCTCCACGGAACAGGTGTCGAAGGGGGCTGAACGGAACGCGTCCGAAACAGCACGGAGAACCACCGTGAAACCTAAGGATCGCTCCGATGCTCTGCCATCGACACCTGTCACGCATCCGTGCCACTCATCTCATACAGATGTATGAAGACCTGTTCGTCCGGTGCGAGAATGTCCGGGTGAAGGCGGATTACCAGGACCTGGTCGACGAGATCTCGGCGCTGCTCGGCGCTCCCGCCACGCTGGAGAACCGGGACTTCGGGCTCATCGCCTTCGGCGCCCACGACAGCGACGACGACACCGCGATGGACCCCGTCCGCACCCGGTCGATCCTGACCCGGAAGTCCACCCCCGCGGTGCGCGCCTGGTTCGAGGGCTTCGGCATCACCCGGGCGCCCGGCCCGGTCCGCATCCCGGCCGCCCCCGACGCGGGCGTCTTCCGGGGCAGGATCTGTCTGCCGGTACGCCATCGGGGCGTCGTCCTCGGGTACGTCTGGCTGCTGGACGCCGACCCCGGGCCCTCGCCCGACCGGCTGACGGCGGCGATGGAGGTGGCGTCGCGGATCGGGGCGCTGCTGGCGGACGAGGAGCGGGCGGGCGCGGACCTCTCGCGCGAGCTGCGCGCGGTGCTGACGGCCGAGCGGGGCTGGCAGTACGACATGGCGCTGACCGCCCTGCGCACGGCGCTCGGCCCGGACGCGGACGGCCTGCACGCCCTGGTGTGCGTCGCCCCCTGGCCGGACGGCGACAGCCCTTCGGTGCGTACGGCCCCGGGGGCGGCGGCCCTGTGCGCGGTGGAGTGGCGATCCCCGGCGACGCACGCCCTGGCGGCCCTGATCCGCCTCCGGTCGGCCGACGCCCTCTCCCCCGCCCTCACCGCGGCGGACCGCCTGCGCGACGCGGCGACGGGCACGGGGCCCGCTCCCGGCCCCGTCGCCGGGATCGCCGAACCGCGGCGCGGGCTGGCCGGCCTCGGCGACGCGTGGCGCGAGGCCGGCTCCGCCGCCCGCGCGGCCGTGGCCCAGCCCCGGCTCGGGCCGGTCGCGCGGTGGTCGTCGATCGGGCCGTACCGCCTCCTGACCGCACTCCCCCCGGCCCCTGACGACGACCCGGCGGTGCGCGCCCTGCTCACCCCCGCCCACCGGGAACTGGCCCGCACCGCCGAGGTGTTCCTCGACAGCGCCGGCCAGGCGGGCCGCACCGCCGCCGCCCTGGGTATCCACCGCCAGACGCTCTACTACCGCCTCTCCCGCGTCGAGCAGCTGACCGGCCTGGACCTCGACGACGGCGAGGACCGGCTGCTCCTCCACATGGCCCTGAAGTCCGCCCGGCTCTGACGCCCCGCCCCGGCCGCCCCCGGTTCTCACGCCCCCGCATACGCGCCGGCCCCCGGACGACGGGCGTCCGGGGGCCGGGGGAGTTGCTGGTGTACGGGCGTCAGACGAGGTTCACCGAGCGGGCCGACGTCGCGCCGACCTCCTCCGCGACCTCCGCCAGCACGTGCGGCGGGACCGTGTCGTCGACGGTGAGGACCGCGAGCGCCTCGCCGCCCTCCTCCGCGCGGGCGACCTGCATGCCCGCGATGTTGAGGCCCGCCTCGCCGAGGATGCGGCCGACGGTGCCGACGACACCGGGACGGTCCTCGTACCGCAGGACGACCATGTGGTCGGCGAGGGCGAGGTCCACGTCGTAGTCGCCGACGGCGACGATCTTCTGAAGGTGCTTCGGGCCGGCCAGGGTGCCGGAGACCGCGACCTCCTCGCCGCCCGAGAGGGTGCCGCGGACGGTGACCACATTGCGGTGGTCCGGGGACTCCGAGCTCGTGGTGAGACGGACCTCGACACCGCGCTCCTGCGCGAACAGCGGGGCGTTGACGTACGACACCGTCTCGTCGACGACGTCCTCGAAGACGCCCTTGAGCGCGGACAGTTCGAGCACCTTGACGTCGTGCTGGGTGATCTCGCCGTACACCTCGACGTCGAGCCGGACCGCGACCTCGCCCGCCAGCGCGGTGAAGATCCTGCCGAGGCGCTCGGCGAGCGGCAGACCCGGCTTGACGTCCTCGGCGATCACCCCGCCCTGGACGTTGACCGCGTCCGGGACGAGCTCACCGGCGAGGGCGAGCCGCACGGAGCGGGCGACGGCGATACCGGCCTTCTCCTGCGCCTCGTCCGTCGACGCGCCCAGGTGCGGGGTGCAGACGACCTGGTCGAGCTCGAACAGCGGCGAGTCGGTGCAGGGCTCCTTGGCGTACACGTCGAGGCCGGCGCCGGCGACCCGGCCCTCCTTGAGCGCCGCGTACAGCGCCTCCTCGTCGACGATCCCGCCGCGCGCGGCGTTGACGATGCGGACCGTCGGCTTGACCTTGTGCAGCGCCTCGTCACCGATGAGGCCGAGCGTCTCGGGGGTCTTCGGCAGGTGGACGGTGATGAAGTCGGAGACCTCCAGCAGCTCGTCCAGCGAGAGCAGCTTGACGCCCATCTGCGCGGCGCGCGCCGGCTGGACGTAGGGGTCGTAGGCCACGATCTTCATGCCGAAGGCCGACATGCGCTGGGCGACCAGGACGCCGATGCGGCCGAGGCCGACGACGCCGAGGGTCTTCTCGCTGAGCTCGACGCCGGTGTACTTGCTGCGCTTCCACTCGCCGTTCTTCAGGGCGGTGTTGGCCTGCGGGATGTTGCGCGCGGTGGCGACGACCAGGCCGCAGGCGAGCTCCGCGGCGGTGACGATGTTGGACGTCGGGGCGTTGACGACCATGACGCCGGCCTTGGTGGCGGCGGGGACGTCGACGTTGTCCAGACCGACGCCGGCGCGGGCGACGACCCTCAGCTTGTTCGCGGCGGCGATGGCCTCGGCGTCGACCTTGGTGGCGGACCGCACCAGGATCGCGTCCACATCCGCGATGGCGGGGAGCAGTTCGGCCCGGTCGGCGCCGTTGCAGTGCCGGATCTCGAAGTCCGGGCCCAGCGCGTCGACCGTGGCGGGCGACAGCTCTTCAGCGATCAGTACAACCGGCTTTTGGGGGGGATGCGAGCTCACGTGGGTCCTCACAAGTCCAGTGCGGACGGCCGTCCCGACGGCCGCAGGCGGTGGAGGGGGCTTGCCGCGTGGAAGACGCACGACGCTGTGGGCCTGACGCGTTGTTGTTGAGAAGTGTAGTGCGGGTGGGTGGGATCTTTTCCGCCATGGCGGAAGGATCACCCGTCCGTGGTTGGCCTGGGTGTCCAACGACGGGGGCGGCGGGTCCGGACGTGTTCCGGACCCGCCGCCGCGAGGCTTACGCCTCCTCGTTGTCCACCCAGCTCATGAGCTTGCGCAGCTCCTTGCCGGTGGTCTCCAGCAGGTGCTCGGAGTCCTGCGTCTTGTACTCGTTGTACTTCTTCAGACCGCCGTGGTACTCGTCCATCCAGTTCTTGGCGAACGTGCCGTCCTGGATCTCGGCGAGGACCTTCTTCATCTCGGCCTTGGTGGCGTCCGTGATGATGCGCGGGCCGGTGACGTAGTCGCCCCACTCGGCGGTCTCGGAGACCGACCAGCGCATCTTCTCCAGGCCGCCCTCGTACATCAGGTCCACGATCAGCTTCAGCTCGTGGAGGCACTCGAAGTACGCGATCTCCGGCTGGTAGCCGGCCTCGACCAGGGTCTCGAAGCCCGCCTTCACCAGAGCGGACGCTCCACCGCACAGCACGGCCTGCTCACCGAACAGGTCGGTCTCGGTCTCCTCGGTGAAGGTCGTCTTGATGACACCCGCGCGGGTGCCACCGATGGCCTTGGCGTACGACAGGGCCAGCGCGAACGCGTTGCCGCTGGCGTCCTGCTCGACGGCGGCGATCGCGGGGACGCCGCGGCCCTCCTCGTACTGACGGCGGACCAGGTGGCCCGGGCCCTTCGGGGCGACGAGGGCGACGTCGATGCCCGCGGGGACCTTGATGAAGCCGAAGCGGACGTTGAAGCCGTGGGCGAAGAACAGCGCGTCGCCGTCCTTCAGGTTGTCCTTGATGGACTCCTCGTAGACCTGGGCCTGGATCGGGTCCGGGATCAGCACCATGATCAGGTCGGCCTCGGCGGCGGCCTCCGCCGGCGTGACCACGCGCAGGCCCTCCTCCTCGGCCTTCGCCTTGGACTTGGAGCCCTCGTGCAGACCGACGCGGACGTCGACACCCGAGTCACGGAGCGACAGCGCGTGGGCGTGGCCCTGGCTGCCGTAACCGATCACCGCGACCTTGCGGCCCTGGATGATGGACAGGTCGGCGTCGTCGTCGTAGAACAGCTCGGCCACTGGGTTTCTCCTTGTTGACTGGTCTTGCTGGTTGTGCGCCCCACCGTACGGTGGGGAGGGAGGACGGGGTTGGGGGGTCTCGCCACGCGAGAAGCGCCGTGGCTACGCCGACCGGTCGAGGGCGCGCAGGCTGCGGTCCGTGATGGACCGGGAGCCACGCCCTATGGCGATCGTGCCGGACTGGACCAGCTCCTTGATGCCGAACTGCTCCAGCATCTTCAGCATCGCGTCCAGCTTGTCACTCGAACCGGTGGCCTCGATCGTGACCGCCTCGGGCGACACGTCCACGGTCTTGGCGCGGAACAGCTGGACAATCTCGACGATCTGGGAGCGCGTCTCGTTGTCGGCGCGGACCTTCACCAGGACGAGCTCGCGCTGGATCGCGGCGCTGGGCTCAAGCTCGACGATCTTCAGGACGTTGACCAGCTTGTTGAGCTGCTTGGTCACCTGCTCCAGCGGCAGGTCCTCGACGTTGACCACGATGGTGATGCGGGAGATGTCGGGGTGCTCGGTGACGCCGACGGCGAGCGAGTCGATGTTGAACCCGCGGCGGGAGAAGAGGGCGGCGATCCGGGCGAGGATGCCGGGCGTGTTCTCCACCAGGACGGAGAGCGTGTGCTTGGACATGTTCTTTGACTCAGCTCTCTCTCAGTCGTCTTCGCTGTCGCCGAAGTCGGGACGGACACCACGGGCGGCCATGACCTCGTCGTTGGAGGTGCCGGCGGCGACCATGGGCCAGACCTGGGCGTCCTCGTGGACGATGAAGTCGATGACGACCGGGCGGTCGTTGATGGCGTTGGCCTCGGCGATGACCTTGTCCAGGTCCTCCGGGCGCTCGCAGCGCAGGGCCACACAGCCCATGGCCTCGGACAGCTTGACGAAGTCCGGGATCCGGGTGCCCGCGCTCGGCTCCCGGCCGGTCGCCTCCGGGCCGGAGTGCAGCACGGTGTTGGAGTAACGCTGGTTGTAGAAGAGGGTCTGCCACTGGCGGACCATCCCGAGGGCGCCGTTGTTGATGATGGCGACCTTGATCGGGATGTTGTTCAGGGCGCAGGTGACCAGTTCCTGGTTGGTCATCTGGAAGCAGCCGTCACCGTCGACGGCCCACACGGTGCGGTCCGGCATGCCTGCCTTGGCGCCCATGGCGGCCGGCACGGCGTACCCCATCGTCCCGGCGCCGCCGGAGTTCAGCCAGGTGGCGGGCTGCTCGTAGTCGATGAAGTGGGCGGCCCACATCTGGTGCTGGCCGACGCCGGCCGCGAAGATCGTGCCCTCGGGGGCGAGCTGCCCGATGCGCTGGATGACCTGCTGCGGGGCGAGCGAACCGTCGTCGGGCTGGTCGTAGCCGAGCGGGTAGGTCTCGCGCCAGCGGTTGAGGTCCTTCCACCAGGCGGTGTAGTCGCCGGTGTTGCCCTCGGTGTGCTCGGCCTGGACGGCCTGGACCAGGTCGGCGATGACCTCGCGGGCGTCGCCGACGATGGGCACGTCCGCCGCGCGGTTCTTGCCGATCTCGGCCGGGTCGATGTCCGCGTGGACGATCTTGGCGAAGGGGGCGAAGCTGTCCAGCTTGCCGGTGACGCGGTCGTCGAAGCGGGCGCCCAGGGCGACGATCAGGTCGGCCTTCTGGAGGGCGGTGACGGCCGTGACGGCACCGTGCATGCCGGGCATGCCCACGTGCAGCGGGTGGCTGTCGGGGAACGCGCCCAGCGCCATCAGGGTGGTGGTGACGGGCGCCTGGGTCAGCTCGGCGAGGACCTTCAGCTCGGCGGTGGCGCCGGCCTTCAGGACGCCGCCGCCGACGTACAGGACGGGGCGCCTGGCCTGGATGATCAGCTTGGCGGCCTCGCGGATCTGCTTGGCGTGCGGCTTGGTCACCGGGCGGTAGCCGGGCAGGTCGAGCTGCGGCGGCCAGCTGAAGGTCGTACGGGCCTGGAGGGCGTCCTTGGCGATGTCGACCAGGACCGGGCCGGGGCGGCCGGTGGAGGCGATGTGGAACGCCTCGGCGATCGTCTTCGGGATGTCCTCGGCCTTGGTGACCAGGAAGTTGTGCTTGGTGATCGGCATGGTGATGCCGCAGATGTCCGCCTCCTGGAAGGCGTCCGTGCCGATCGCCTTGGAGGACACCTGACCGGTGATCGCGACCATCGGGACGGAGTCCATGTGGGCGTCGGCGATCGGGGTGACCAGGTTGGTGGCGCCGGGACCGGAGGTCGCCATGCAGACGCCGACCTTGCCGGTGGCCTGGGCGTAACCGGTCGCGGCGTGGCCCGCGCCCTGCTCGTGGCGCACCAGGATGTGACGGACCCTGGTGGAGTCCATCATCGGGTCGTAGGCCGGGAGGATGGCACCGCCGGGGATGCCGAACACCGTGTCGGCACCCACTTCCTCGAGAGAGCGGATGAGGGACTGCGCACCCGTGACGTGCTCAACGGTGGCGGAGTGCTGTCCGCCGCTACGGGCCCGCGGCTGCGGATGGTGGGCCCCGGTGGCCTGCTCGGTCATCGGCATTCTCTTCTCGAAGCTGAGGGTTTTCGCTGGGTGGTTCGCGAGGTTCGACTGGTGTGGCGGGGTGCCAGTGCAACAAAAAACCCCTCGTGCCGTGAGGCAAGCGAGGGGAGCGCGCCGGTGTGGGTCCGCACGGCCATCAAGAGGCCGTGCTCAGCCGACGCGCTTTCCAAGTACGAGAATTCGGGTGCGCATGGCATTGACCCTCCACCCGGCGCGCTACCAGTGTCAAGTGGGTGGGACGCGCGTCTCATTATGTGAGCGCATCGAGGGAAGCCCGGCGGGCAGTGGGGCCGGCAGGCGGCCCGGCCCGGTGCAGCCGGCGAGGACGGGCGGGGTGACGCCGTCGGGGACGGTGAAGGCGTTCCTCGCGAGCACGCGGCGCAGCCGGTACTCGTCGAGCGGCCCCGCGAAGGCCGTTCCCTGCCCATGTCCGCATCCCATCGCGCGCAGCGCCAGCACCTGCTCCGGTGCGTCGACGCCGTCGGCCACCGACTGCATGCCGAGGTCGCGGGCGATCCGGAGCAGCCCGCTGGTGATCTTGTGCAGTCGAGCGGACTCGGCCACACCTTCGACCAGACCTCTGTCCAGTTTCAGTATGTCCACCGGGAGGCGGCGCAGCGCGGTGATGGCGGCGTAACCACTGCCGAAGCCGTCCAGGGCGATGCGTACGCCCAGCCTGCGCAGGGCCACCAGGCGCTGTTCCAGCCCGTCGAAGGAGATCCGCGGGTCGCTGTCGGCGAGCTCGACGATGAGCGCGCCGGGGGGCAGCGCGTGGTGGGTGAGCAGGGCTTCGACGACCGGGACCGACAGCGACCGGTCGAGCAGCCCGCCGGCGGTGAGACGGACGCTGACGGGCGCGTGGTGGCCCAGCCGGCGGCGCTCGGCTGCCTGCTCGACGGCCTGCTCCAGCAGCCACGGGGCGAGTTCGCCGACGCGCTCGCCCTCATCGGCCGCCCGGAGGAAGTCGGCGGGGCTGAAGAGGATGCCCTGGCTGGAACGGCGGCGCGGATGGGCGGCGACGGCGGCGACCCGCCCGGTGGCGAGGTTCACCACGGGCTGGTGCAGGAGCGTGAAGTCGCCGCTCCCCAGGGAGGTGCGCGCCGCGTCGTCCCCGAGCGCGGCACGGGGGATCTCGCCCTTGAGGGGGGTGCGCGGCCGGGCCTCGGCCTTCGGGCGGCGTCCCGCCTCCGCCTGCATGTGCGGGGCGTACAGCTCCACCCGGTTCTTGCCGCCGGCCTTGGCCCGGTACATGGCCAGGTCGGCGTTGCGCAGGAGGTCCCCGGCGCTGATGCCGGGCTCGGCGAAGGCGACGCCGATGGAGGCGGCGATGCGCACCTCGCGGCCTTCGACGCGGTAGGGCTCCGAGAGCGTGAGCCGGAGCCGGTCGGCGATCTCGTGGACCTGGAGCTCGCGGGCGACCTGGTCCTGGCCGCCGTCGCCCACGATGAGCGCGGCGAACTCGTCGCCGCCGAGGCGGGCGGCGGTGTCCCCGGCCCGTACGGAGTCCTGGAGGCGGCGGGCCGCCTGGACGAGCAGCTCGTCACCGGCCTGGTGCCCGAGCCGGTCGTTGACGCCCTTGAAGCCGTCGAGGTCGATGAAGAGCACGGCGGTCCCGGAGTCGCCGGAACGGCGCCCGCCGAGGGCCTGGCGGACCCGCTTGGTGAACAGGGCCCGGTTGGGCAGTTCGGTGAGCGGGTCGTGTTCGGCGTTGTGCTGGAGCTGGGCCTGGAGGCGTACCCGTTCGGTGACGTCCCGGCTGTTGAAGATCAGGCCGCCCTGGTGCCGGTTGACGGTCGACTCGACGTTGAGCCACTCGCCGGTGCCGGACTTGAAGCGGCACTCGATCCGGGTGGTGGGCTCCTCCGCGGGGGATGCGGCGAGGAAGCGGCGTACCTCGTGGACCACGGCGCCGAGGTCGTCCGGGTGGATGAGGGAGGCGAGCTCGGAGCCGATGAGCTCGTCGGCCTCGCGTCCGTACACCCCGGAGGCGGCCGGGCTGACGTAGTGCAGGACACCGGTGGGCGCGGCGATCATGATGACGTCGCTGGAGCCCTGCACGAGGGACCTGAAGTGGTTCTCCTTCTGGGCCAGTTCGTGGGTGAGGGCGATGTTGTCGACGAGCATGATGCCCTGCCGGACGACGAGGGCGAGCACGACCGTGCAGCCGGTGAAGACCACGACACGGTCCACGCGGCGCCCCTCGATGACGTTGTAGAGGATCCCGAGGGTGCAGACGGCCGCCGCCAGGTACGGCGTGAGGGCGGCGAGCGAGCCCGCGACCGGCCGGCTGGGGTGGCGGGGATGGTGGCGCGGGCCGCGGCGCGGGGCCGCCCTGTCCACGGTGCGGCGCGCCCCCCAGGGGGCGTACGCGAGGAGCAGCGACCCGGCGAACCAGCCGGCGTCCAGGAGCTGGCCGGAGCGGTAGCTCTCGCGCAGCAGCGGCGAGGTGAACAGGGCGTCGCACAGGACGGTCAGGGCCAGGGCCGCGATGGCCGTGTGGACGGCGGAGCGGTTGGCCTGGGAGCGCCGGAAGTGCAGCGCGAGCACCATGCTGACCAGCACGATGTCGAGCAGCGGGTACGCGAGGGAGAGCGCGGCCCGGGCGACGCTCTCGCCCTGGAAGCGCGCCGTGTGGGTGAGGGCGAGGCTCCAGGAGAGCGTGAGCAGGGAGCCGCCGATGAGCCAGGCGTCCAGCCCGAGGCACACCCAGCCGGCCCGGGTGACCGGGCGCTTGGCGAGCACCAGCAGGCCGACGATGGCGGGCGGCGCGAAGAGCAGGAAGAACAGGTCGGCGACGGAGGGGCTCGGGACCGGCCGCTCCAGGACCACTTCGTACCAGCCCCAGACGCCGTTCCCCGCGGCGGCCATGGCGGAGGAGAACGAGAACAGCAGCCAGGCCGGCCGGAAGCGGCTGCCAGGCGCGCGTGCGTAGAGGAAGCACGAGACGGAGGCGGTGAGGGCGGCCAGGCTCAGGCCGAAGTCCCCCATGACCAGGGCCGTTTCCTCGGAGCCCCAGCCGACCGCGGCCCCGGTGGCGTAGGCCGCGCTGGCGAGGGCGAGCGCGAGCTGCCAGAGCAGCGCCCTGGGCGCCGCACCGCCGGCCGGGCGGCCGGTTCCCCGTCCGGGCCCGCCGCGCGGGGCGGGCGGTCGCTCGATGAGCGCTCCCGGGGCGTTCACCGGAACGCCCCGGTGAACGCCTGCCGCCGGGGCCGCCGCGCCACGGGGCGGGGCGCTGTCCGCGTCCCCGCGCCGGACGATCGCAGCCGAGTGCCCCGTCGCGTCGGTTCGTTGGTCCATCGACCGTGCATCGCCCGTCGCCCCCCTCGGTTTCTGATCGCAATCACGTCGCTCCCCCGCGTCGTTACTGGCTCGACGCGTCCCCCCAGATCGGGACGATACACCAGATCCGTCACTCAGGGACAGGGGTTCTCTACGCTCCGTGACGATCATCGGAGTTACGGCCGCGTACCGCGCGCATTCGGCTCCGGAGCGTGGTCATGTGGTAGTGAGCACCTCGTTCCGCAGCGGCTCTGCCTGTGCGAATCGGGTGAGCTGCGCGGCGAGCAGCCGCTTGGCGCGCGGCATGAAGGCCGACGTGGAGCCGCCGACGTGGGGGCTGATCAGCACACCGCGCGCGTGCCACAGAGGGTGGCCGGCGGGCAGCGGCTCCGGGTCGGTGACGTCGAGGGCCGCCGTGATCCGGCCCTGCCCGGTCTCGGCGAGGAGCGCCTCGGTGTCGACGACGGGGCCGCGGGAGACGTTCACCAGCAGCGCGCCGTCCTTCAGCCGGGCGAGGAACGCGGCGTCGGCCAGGTGGCGGGTGTCGGGGGTCAGGGGGGTGGAGAGGATCACCACGTCGGCGCCGGGGAGGAGCCCGGGGAGGTCGCCGAGCGCGTGGACGGGGCCGCGCTCGGTGGCGCGGGCGGAGCGCGCGACGCGTACGACCCGCGCGCACTCGAAGGGCGCGAGCCGGTCCTCGATGGCGGCGCCGATGGAGCCGTACCCCACGATCAGGACGGACTTGTCGGCCAGCGCCGGGTAGAAGCCGTCCCGCCACTCCTCGCGGTCCTGGCCGCGCACGAAGCCGGGGATGCCGCGCAGCGAGGCCAGGATCAGCGCCAGGGTGAGCTCGGCCGTGCTGGCCTCGTGGACGCCCTTGGCGTTGCAGAGCGCCACGCCGGGCGGCAGGGAGCCGAGGCCCGGGGTCACGTGGTCTATGCCGGCCGAGAGCGTCTGGACGACGCGTACGGAGGTCATGGCGGCGAGCGGGCGGACCGCGACCCCCATGGGCTTCATGTACGGCACGACGTAGAAGGCGCAGTCGGCGGGGTCGGCGGGGAAGTCCGGGTCACCGTCCCAGAAGCGGTAGGTGAGGCCGGACGCGGCCGGGTCGGGGAGCCCGTCGATCTCGTCGGCCGGAATGGGGAGCCACACGTCGGTAGTCATGGTCAGGAGGTTAGTTTGGGGAGCGGCACGAGGAGGGGTACGGGGAGTTGGAGCGCAGGACAATCGGGGCGACGGCGCTCGAAGTGGGTGCGATCGGCCTGGGCTGCATGCCGATGAGCTGGGCCTACAGCGCCTCTCAGCAGCGCGGCGACCGCTCCGTGCGTACCGTGCACGCCGCGCTCGACGCCGGTGTGACCCTGCTCGACACGGCCGACATGTACGGGCCGTTCACCAATGAGCTGCTGTTGGGGCGGGTGCTCAAGGAGCGGCGCGGGGAGGCCTTCGTGTCGACGAAGTGCGGGCTGCTCGTCGGGGATCAGCACATCGTCGCCAACGGCCGTCCCGGGTACGTGCGGCGGGCGTGCGACGCCTCGCTGCGACGGCTGCAGACGGACGTCATCGATTTGTACCAGCTGCACCGCGCCGATCCGGAGGTGCCCGTCGAGGAGACGTGGGGCGCGATGGCGGAGCTGGTGACGGCGGGGAAGGTGCGGGCGCTCGGGCTGTGCGCGATGGGGGTGCGCCCGGTGCGGCGCGGCGGGGCGGACTCCGGTGCGGACTTGTATGACGGAACGATTCGCCAGCTGGAGCGGGTGCAGCAGGTGTTCCCGGTGAGCGCTGTGCAGGCGGAGCTGTCGGTGTGGTCCCGGGAGGCGCTGGGGCGGCTGCTGCCGTGGTGCGATTCGCGGGGCGTGGGCTTCCTGGCGGCGATGCCGCTGGGCAACGGTTTCCTGACGGGGACGCTGACACCGGGCGGCGGTTTCGAGCCGCAGGACCTGCGGGCCCGGCACCCGCGTTTCACGGCCGAGATGATGGCCGCGAACCAGCCGGTGGTGGCGGGCCTGCGGCGGGTGGCCGAACGGCACGGCGGCGCGGCGGCGGGGGTGACACCGGCGCAGGTGGCGCTGGCGTGGGCGCTGAGCCGTGGGCGGCACGTGGTGCCGGTGCCGGGTACGAAGCGGGAGCGGTGGGCGGTCGAGAACGCCGGTGCGGCGGCCCTGACGCTGACGGCCGAGGACCTGGCGGAGATCGGGGCGCTGCCGCCGGCGCGGGGTTCGTGGGACTGACGGCCGGCCGATCGCGTGGGGACGGGGCCCCGGTCCGCGTGAGCCGTGTATCAAGAGTGTCATGCAGCTCGCACCGCCCCGGCGGAAGGGATTCGTACTGTGCAACGTCCTGCTGTGACGGCCGTGTTGGCCGCAGCCGCGCTGGTGTTCGCGGCCGGTTGTTCGGGTGGCGGCGAGGAGAGACCGGAGGACGGCCGGAGCGCCGCGTCGCGGACCGCCTCCCCTTCCGCCGCGCCGGCTTCGCCCTCCCCCACGGCGCCGCCCGCGAAGGGTGCCGTGAAGGTGGTGCGGACGCTCACCGAGGGGCTGAAGTCGCCCTGGGGGCTGGCGGCGCTGCCCGACGGGGACCTGCTGGTCTCCTCGCGCGACGAGGGCACGATCACGCGCGTCGACGGGGAGAGCGGCAAGCAGACCGTGATCGGGTCCGTGCCGGGGGTGGCCCCGGCGGGCGAGGGCGGCCTGCTGGGGCTCGCGCTCTCCCCCTCGTACGCCTCCGACCACCTGGTCTACGCGTACTTCACCACCGAGTCGGACAACCGCGTCGCCCGCATGCTGTACGACGAGAAGAAGCCGGCCGGGCAGCAGCTGGGCGCGCCGGACACGGTCCTGCGCGGCATCCCCAAGGGTGTGGTCCACAACGGCGGGCGGATCGCCTTCGGGCCCGACGGGATGCTGTACGCGGGCACGGGCGAGACCGGTGAGACGGGGCTGGCGCAGGACAGGGCGTCCCTGGGCGGCAAGATCCTGCGGATGACCCCGGACGGGCGGCCGGTCCACGGCAACCCGTCCGCGGACTCCGTCGTCCACTCCTGGGGGCACCGCAATGTGCAGGGTCTGGCGTGGGACGCGGACAAGCGGCTGTGGGCGGCGGAGTTCGGGCAGAACACCTGGGACGAGCTGAATCGCGTCGAGCCCGGCAAGAACTACGGCTGGCCGGAGGTGGAGGGCAAGGGCGGCAGGTCCGGGTTCGTCGACCCGGTGGCCCAGTGGAGGACGGCCGACGCCTCACCGAGCGGCATCGCGTACGCCGCGGGCTCCATCTGGATGGCGGGGCTGCGGGGCGAGCGGCTGTGGCGCGTCCCGCTGGCCGGAGCGGAACCTTCCGCGGAGCCCCAGGCGTTCCTCGGCGGGGAGTACGGCCGGCTGCGCACGGTGCTGGCCGCGGGCGGGAACAAGCTCTGGCTGGTGACCAGCGAGACGGACACCCGGGGCACCCCGGGACCGGGCGACGACAGGATCCTCCTGCTGGAGGTGGTCTGAGAGGCGGCAGCCGGTGTTCAACCCGATCGAAGAGCTCTTCGCGCCGGGGCGCAAGCACACGGACGACGAACAGCGCCGCACCGCGCTCACGAGGGAGGACGCCGGCGACGGCGACCCCTCGCGCGGCCCGATCGACCTCGCCTCGGGCACGGTGACGATCCGCGTCGCTCCCCCGCCGCAGGAGCCTTGACGGGCCCGGCGCCGGCACCCGGCCGGCACCCGGTGGCCAGGAGAGCCCCTCCCACCGTGGCTAGCAGCTAGCTCCGCACCGCCGCCGGGAGCAGGTGGAGGCGGTGGGCCAGGGCCGCCGCCTCACCGCGGCCGGAGACGCCCAGCTTGGCGAGGATGTTGGAGACGTGGACGCTCGCCGTCTTCGGCGAGATGAACAGCTCCTCCGCTATCCGACGGTTGGTGCGGCCCGCCGCGACCAGGCGCAGCACGTCCAGTTCGCGCGGGGTCAGGCCGAAGCCGTCCCCCGGCTCGGGGTCCGGCTCCGGCTCGGCGGCCGGTGCCGTCAGCGAGAGACGGGCGCGGGCCGCCAACAGCTCCACGTCCTCGCACAGCGGGCGGGCACCGAGGTGGACGGCGACCAGGTGGGCGTCGCGCAGCAGCGCGGCGGCGCGGTCGCGGTGACCGCCCCCGGCGAGCAGGGCGTCCGCCCAGCGGTGCCGGACGCGGGCGAGGTCGTACGGGCGCTCCAGCGGGCCGAAGGCGACGGTGACCTCCGCCCAGCGGTCGGCGTCGGCGCTCCCCTCGGCGCGGGCGAGTTCGGCGGCGACGAACAGCGCGTGGGCGTGCCACACCGGGACGGGCGTGGCGAGCTGTTTCGCGTACGTGCGGATGAGCTCCAGCGCCTCGGGGCGCCCCTCCGCCGCGGAGGGCAGACCGCGGGCGTCCGCCTCGGCGGTGGCGGCGACGAGCAGCAGCGGCCACGCGTACCGGTGGCTGCCGGTGGGGAACCCCGCCTTCGCCGCCTCGGCGAGACCGGCCCGTACGGCGGTGATGCGGCCCTCCGCGGCGGCGACGCCGAGCTCGACCTGGGCCATGGGCAGCAGGTACTGCATCATCGGGTCGTGCGTGCCGTACGCCTCGCGGGCGAGCGCCAGGCGTTCACGGGCCACCGCCGGCTCGCCGCGGAGCCAGGCCAGGTGGGCGCGCTTCAGGTGCGCTCCGGCCCGTGGCTTGGAGCTGTAGGCGATGCGCTGGAGGCGGTCGGCGCCCTCGCTCGCCCGGTCCCAGTGGCCAAGGGAGATCCGTGACTCGACGAGGTTGTTGAGGACCCAGCCCTCGCTGTCCAGGAGGCCGCTGCGCTGCGAGTAGGCGATGCCCTCGGCGGCCACGTCGGCGGACTCCCGGGAGCGCCCGACGGCCTCCAGGCAGGAGGAGATGTTGGTGTACGAGCGGCCCGCCTCATTGCGCAGGCACAGCTCGCGGGTGCGGTCCCGTACCGCGTACATCTCGGCGAGGCCCGCCTCGATGTCGCCCGCGTCGACCATGAGGCCGCCGAGGGTGAGGCGGGCGTTGAGCTCGATCGGCTCTGCCCTGACGAGGCGGGCGTACTCGACGGCCCGTTGGGCGGCGGCCAGGCTCTCGCGGCCGGGCGCGTGCAGCATGCCCCAGCCGGCCGCGACGGCCAGGACCTGGGCGTGGACGGCGGACGGTGGCAGGCCGCGGACGAGCTCCTGCGCGGTGGCGATCTCGGCCCAGCCGTCGCCGCGGCCCAGGTTCGACATGAGCCGGGAGCGCTCGGTCCAGAACCAGGCGGCGCGCAGGTGGTCGTTCTCCTCCTCAAGGAGCCGCAGCGCGCGCTTGACGATCTTCAGGGCCCGTTCCCGCTCGCCGCACAGGCGGGCGGCGACGGACGCCTCCGCGAGCAGGTCGAGGTAGCGCAGCGCGGTGGTGTCGGATTCGCAGCCGCACGCCGGGTACGCCTCCGCGTGGTCGATGGGCCGCAGGGACTGGCGTACGTCCCCGGGGACGTCGTCCCACAGCTCCATCGCCCGCAGCAGCAGGCCCAGTTGCTCGGCGTAGGCGTGCCTCTTGCGGGTCTCCACGGCGGCGCGCAGGACGACGGGCAGGGCCTTGGCGGCGTCATGGGCGTGGTACCAGTAGCTGGCGAGCCGGGCGGTGCGCACGTCGGCCCGTACGAGCGCGGGCTCCGCCTCCAGCGCCTCGGCGTAGCGCCGGTTGAGGCGGGAGCGCTCGCCGGGCAGCAGGTCGTCGCTGACGGCCTCGCGCACCAGGGAGTGGCGGAAGCGGTAGCCCTCGCCGTCGGGGACGGCGAGCAGGATGTTGGCGTTGACGGCGGCCCGCAGCGCCTCGATGAGGTCGTCCTCGGGCAGCCGGGCGACGGCGGCGAGCAGACCGTACTCGACGGTGGAGCCGCCCTCCGCGACGATCCGGACGACCTTCTGGGCGTCGTCGGGGAGCCGTTCGACGCGGACGAGCAGCAGGTCGCGCAGGGAGTCGCTGAGCTCGCCCCCGTCGCCGCTCTCCTGGCAGACGACGAGCTCCTCGACGAAGAAGGCGTTGCCGTCGGAGCGGCGGAAGATGTCGTCCACGAGGGCGGGGGCCGGCTCGGCCCCCAGGATGCCGGTGAGCTGGCGGTGGACCTCGGTGCGGGTGAAGCGGGCCAGCTCGATCCGGAGCACGGTGCGCGTGCGGTCCAGCTCGGCGAGCAGGGGCCGCAGCGGGTGGCGGCGGTGGATGTCGTCGGCGCGGTAGGTGCCGACGACGACGAGCCGGCCGCGCCGCAGCGTGCGGAAGAGATAGGCGAGCAGGTGGCGGGTGGAGGCGTCGGCCCAGTGCAGGTCCTCCAGGGCGAGGACGACCGTGCGGTCGGTGGCGACGCGCTCCAGGAGACGGACGGTGAGCTCGAAGAGCCGGGCGGTGCTGTCCTCGTTGTGCGGCTCGTGGCCGCCGGCGTCGGCGCTCAGTTCGGGCAGCAGGCGGGCCAGTTCGCCCTCCTGGCCCTCCGCGGCGGCGGCCAGTTCGTCGGGCAGCGTGCGGCGCAGTGAGCGCAGCGCGGTGGAGAACGGCGCGAAGGGCAGGCCGTCCGCGCCGATCTCGACGCAGCCGCCGACGGCGACGACCGCGCCCTGGCGGCGGGCCTCGTCGAGGAACTCCTCCAGGAGCCGGGTCTTGCCGACACCGGCCTCGCCGCCCACGAGCAACGCCTGCGGCTCTCCCGCGGCGGCGCGGGAGAGCGCATCGGTGAGCGCGGTCAGTTCACCGGCTCTGCCGACGAACACCGGGCTGACGGACCTGGTTTCCACGCCGCCGAGCATCGCACAGCCCTGCGACCACGCGGCACCCCATTTCGGGACGGTCGGCGCCGGCGCGGGTCTCACGCGGCCCGGACGAGGCGGCTCCGGGTGGTGTTCACCCGCCCTTCGGGGTCGTTGCCGCCGGACCGGCGGGCGGTGCGGCGCGCCTTGCGCCCGGCCCGCGCGAGCCCGGCCAGCCGGCGCGCGTCGGCCTCCCGGACGAGCTCGGCGTGGCGGGTCAGGTGGAGTTCGTACGCGAACATCGTGTGCTCCCTGGTTGAGGCGGGACGTGCTGTGTGCCTCAACTCTCGCTCTGCGAGGGCACCTCCCACATCGGGAGAGTGACGCATCCTGGGCCCCCGGGGGGCCTTAGGGAGGTCGGCGGGGCACCCGGGGGGCGTCTTGGGGAGTGCCGTAGGAAGGGTGGTCCGGGGGGAGGGCCGCTCAGGGGTGGCGGCCCCGGGGGGCGCGTCGTTCGGGGTGGAGGCGACCGGACCTCCGTGCCGAGGCGCTCAGGGGTGGCGGCCCCGGGGGGCGCGTCGTTCGGGGGTGGAGGCGACCGGACCTCCGTGCCGAGGCGCCCGGCGACGTCGGTGCTCACCGTGGTGCGCGGGGGCAGGAGGCGACCGGTCATGCGACGCGGCGCGTGCCGGGCGCGTCAACCGCCCGGGGCATCGCGCGGGCCGCGCGGGTGACCGGGCCCGCGTCCGGCGGCGGAGGGTTCCGGCCGGCAGCCCGCCCCACGGCACGAGCTCGCCGCCCTCGCTCGCGGGCTGTCCGGCGGTCCTCGCCGGGAGGTCGCACGGCGCTCGGGGGCTTCGACGCTGAGGCGCGGCGGGATGCGGTCGAGCCGGCCCGGCAGCCACCGGTTGGCGCGTGAACGGTGGGCCCGGCGGCCGGTACACGCCAGGCAGGCATGATCCATCGAACACCGGGCAGGAGCACCTCACCCCCCACGGGACGGAACCGGTCCCGCTGATGGCCCCGCCGCCGCCTTCGAGGACGCGGCGGGGCCATCACCACGAGAGGGCTCGGCTCAGGTGCGCGGGTGCTCGCCGGGCCCGGTGGGGGTCGGGGCGAGCGGCGTGGGCGACAGGGCGCTGTCCTCCTCACCGGGCTCCAGCAGGGTGTCCGCGGCTCCGACGATCAGCGGGTCGGGCTTCCCGACGACCGCGGGGTCCTTCCGCGCGTAGTCGACGCGCCACAGCAGATGCCGCATGGCCTCCAGCCGCGCCCGGCGCTTGTCGTTGCTCTTGACGACCGTCCACGGCGCCTCGTGCGTGTCGGTCGCCCGGAACATCGCGACCTTCGCCTTGGTGTAGTCGTCCCACCGGTCGAGAGAGGCGAGATCGGTCGGGGACAGTTTCCACTGCCGCACCGGATCCACCTGCCGTATCGCGAAACGCGTACGCTGTTCCGACCGGGAAACCGAGAACCAGAATTTGACCAGGATGATCCCGTCGTCGACCAGCATGCGCTCGAATTGCGGGCATTGCCGCAGGAACAGCTCGTACTGCTCCGGCGTGCAAAAACCCATCACCTTTTCCACCCCGGCCCGGTTGTACCAGGAGCGGTCGAAGAAGACGATCTCGCCCGGAGCGGGCAGATGGGCGACGTAACGCTGGAAATACCACTGCCCGGTTTCCCGCTCACTGGGTTTGTCCAACGCGACGACGCGGGCGCCGCGGGGGTTGAGGCGTTCCATGAACCGCTGGATCGTCCCGCCCTTGCCCGCGGCGTCCCGGCCTTCGCAGATCACGATCAGCCGTCCACCGGTGTCCTTGACCCACCGCTGGAGCTTCAGCAGCTCTATCTGCAGCACCCGCTTGGTGCGCTCGTACTCGGCGCGCCGCACCTTGCGGTCGTACGGGTAGTTCTCCCGCCAGGTCCGGATCGGCTTGCCCTCTCCGTCCAGCAGGATCGGCTGCTCGGGCCGGCTGTCGTCAACGGACAGACCGTCCAGCAGCTCGTTGTCCCGGTCCACCGGAATCGCCTACCAGCGATACCAGCGGCCGCGTGTCCCACTGGGTCCTGTGGAGCGCATCACGAAGCCGAGCAGCCAGACCACCAGAACGATCACGGCGATCCACCACAGAGCCTCCAATGCGAATCCCGCACCGAAAAGGATCAGGGCCAGCAGAAGAACGAGAAGCAAAGGAACCATTGTTGTCCACCTCCGCTCCGCCTTATGCCCCGGAAGGGTGACGACACACCTTGAGAACATTCTGTTTGATGACGCCGTCGACGGCTACACGAACGGTGTTCATCGATCCCCCGTCGAAGGAGTGGTCCTCGTGTCCGCAAGCGAAAAGGCCAAGGCCAAGACCGAGCAGGGCAAGGGCAAGCTGAAGGAAGCCGCAGGCCGGGTGTCGGGTGACGAGGAGCTGACCGCGGAAGGCCGGGCCGAGCAGTCCAAGGGTGACGTCCGTCAGGCGAAGGAGAAGGGCAAGGACGCCTTCAAGCGGTAGCCGGACGATTTCCCGTATGACGCGGGCATGACCCACGCGATACGGGGCACAAGCACGGCACCCCCCTGGGACAGCGAGCTGTCCCCCCTCGGCCCCCTGCCGCCCTCCCCCCCCTCGGCGGCAGGGGGCCGTGCGTGTGCCACCGCGTCGGTGGGACGCGCCCGGCCCCCGTACGTGTGACGTACGGGGGCCGGACGGCGTGTGCGCGGTGGGCGTCAGCCCTCGCTCACACCCAGCTTCTGAAGGATGAGCTCACGGACGCGCGCCGCGTCCGCCTGGCCCCGGGTGGCCTTCATCACCGCGCCCACCAGGGCGCCGGCCGCCGCGACCTTGCCGGCGCGGATCTTGTCCGCGATGGCCGCGTTGGCGGCGATCGCCTCGTCCACGGCCGCGCCGAGCGCGCCCTCGTCCGAGACGACCTTCAGGCCGCGCTTCTCGACGACGGTGTCCGGGTCGCCCTCGCCGTTCAGCACGCCCTCGATGACCTGGCGGGCCAGCTTGTCGTTGAGATCGCCGGACGCGACGAGCTCGGTGATGCGCGCGACCTGGGCCGGTGTGATGGGCAGCGCGTCCAGCGACGTGCCGGATTCGTTGGCGTTACGCGCCAGCTCACCCATCCACCACTTGCGCGCCTGGTCGGCCGGGGCGCCCGCCTCGGTCGTGGAGACGATCAGGTCGACCGCGCCCGCGTTCAGAATGGACTGCATGTCGTGCTCGGAGACGCCCCACTCCTCGCGCAGCCGGTTGCGGCGCACGCGCGGCAGCTCCGGCAGGCCTGCGCGCAGCTCCTCGACCCACTCGCGGGACGGGGCGACGGGGACGAGGTCGGGCTCCGGGAAGTACCGGTAGTCCTCGGCCTCCTCCTTCACACGGCCGGACGTCGTGGAGCCGTCGTCCTCGTGGAAGTGGCGGGTCTCCTGGACGATCGTGCCGCCCGCGTTCAGCACGCCGGCGTGGCGGCTGATCTCGAACCGTACGGCCCGCTCGACGCTGCGCAGCGAGTTGACGTTCTTCGTCTCCGAACGCGTGCCGAACTTCTCGGTGCCGTGCGGGCGCAGCGACAGGTTCACGTCGCAGCGCATCTGGCCCTGCTCCATGCGGGCCTCGGAGACGCCGAGCGCCTTGATGACCTCGCGCAGCTCCGCGACGTACGCCTTGGCGACCTCGGGAGCGCGCTCACCGGCGCCGACGATCGGCTTGGTGACGATCTCGATCAGCGGGATGCCGGCGCGGTTGTAGTCGAGCAGGGAGTGGGACGCGCCGTGGATACGGCCGGTGGCGCCGCCGACGTGCGTCGACTTGCCGGTGTCCTCCTCCATGTGGGCACGCTCGATCTCCACGCGGAAGACCTCGCCGTCCTCCAGCTGGACGTCCAGGTAGCCGTTGAAGGCGATCGGCTCGTCGTACTGCGAGGTCTGGAAGTTCTTCGGCATGTCCGGATAGAAGTAGTTCTTCCGGGCGAAGCGGCACCATTCGGCGATCTCGCAGTTGAGGGCGAGGCCGATCTTGATGGCGGACTCGACGGCGGTGGCGTTGACCACCGGCAGGGAGCCCGGCATGCCGAGGCAGGTGGGGCAGGTCTGCGAGTTGGGCTCGGCGCCCAGCTCGGTCGAACAGCCGCAGAACATCTTGGTGCGGGTGCCGAGTTCGACGTGCACCTCGAGGCCCATGACGGGGTCGTAGGCGGCGAGGGCGTCCTCGTACGACACCAGCTCAGTGATGACGGTCACGGTGAAACTTTCCCTCTCAGCCGAACAGGACGTCGTCGTCGCCGACGCGCTTCAGCTCGCGCACCAGGATGGCGAGGCCGGTCGCGATGGCGGCGGCGGACACGACGGCGTCCAGCAGCAGAAGCGTGTCGCTCTCGGTGCGGGCCTTGCGGGCCTGCTTGATGATGCTGAGCGCGCCGAACGCGGTGGTGCCGATGGACAGATACGTTCCGGCCCTCGACTTCTTGAAGCCCTTGGCCTTGGTCAGTGCGCTCACTGTGCTCCTCCGTTCTCCCCCAGAGCTGACGCCCGGGAGGGGCCCCCGTCTCCGCCCACGCGGCGCGGAGGTGCGGCTTTCGTCGTCGTCTGCGGCCCGGAGGCCGCGTGTGCGTCGCTCACAGCGACGGAGCCTCCTCCAGCAGCGGGTGTCCCCAGCGTGCCACGAAGGCCGCTTCGACGGCCGCACCGACCTGGTACAGACGCTCGTCCTTCAGGGCGGGGGCGATGATCTGCAGGCCGACCGGCAGGCCGTCCTCCGGCGCGAGGCCGCAGGGCAGGGACATGGCGGCGTTTCCGGCCAGGTTGGTCGGGATGGTGCACAGGTCCGCGAGGTACATCGCCATCGGGTCGTCGGCGCGCTCGCCGATCGGGAAGGCGGTGGTGGGCGTGGTCGGCGAGACGATCACGTCGACCTGCTCGAAGGCCTTCTCGAAGTCCCGCGTGATGAGGGTGCGGACCTTCTGGGCGGAGCCGTAGTACGCGTCGTAGTAGCCGGAGCTGAGCGCGTACGTGCCGAGCATGATGCGGCGCTTGACCTCGTCGCCGAAGCCCGCCTCGCGGGTGAGGGCGGTGACCTCCTCGGCGGAGCGCGTGCCGTCGTCGCCGTTGCGCCGGCCGTAGCGCAGGCCGTCGAACCGGGCGAGGTTGGAGGAGCACTCGGACGGGGCGATCAGGTAGTACGCGGAGAGGGCGAGGTCGAAGGACGGGCAGTCCAGCTCGACGATCTCGGCGCCCAGCTCCTTCAGCAGCTCGACGGACTCGTCGAAGCGCTGGAGGACGCCGGCCTGGTAGCCCTCGCCGCGGAACTGCTTGACGACGCCCACGCGCATGCCCTGGACGGAGCCGTTGCGGGCGGCCTCGACGACCGGCGGGACCGGGGCGTCGATGGACGTCGAGTCGAGCGGGTCGTGACCGGCGATGACCTCGTGGAGCAGCGCCGCGTCCAGGACCGTACGGGCGCAGGGACCGCCCTGGTCGAGGCTGCTGGAGAACGCCACCATGCCGTAGCGGGAGACGCCGCCGTACGTCGGCTTGACGCCGACCGTGCCGGTGACGGCGGCGGGCTGGCGGATGGAGCCGCCGGTGTCCGTGCCGATGGCGAGCGGCGCCTCGTACGAGGCGAGGGCGGCGGACGAGCCGCCGCCGGAGCCGCCGGGGATCTTGGTGAGGTCCCAGGGGTTGCCGGTCGGGCCGTAGGCGCTGTTCTCGGTGGAGGACCCCATGGCGAACTCGTCCATGTTGGTCTTGCCGAGGATGACGACGTCGGCGGCGCGGAGCTTGGTGACGAGCGTCGCGTCGTACGGCGGGATCCAGCCCTCGAGGATCTTGGAGCCGACGGTCGTCGGCATGGACCGGGTCGTGAAGATGTCCTTCAGCGCGAGCGGCACGCCCGCGAGGGGGCCCAGCTTCTCGCCGTTGGCCCGCTTCTCGTCGACGGCGCGGGCCTGCGCGAGGGCGCCCTCGCGGTCGACGTGCAGGAAGGCGTGGACCTTCTCGTCGATGGCCTCGATCCGCGCGAGGTGGGCCTCGGTGACCTCGACGGCGGTGAGCTCGCCGGACGCGATCTTCGCCGCGATCTCGGCGGCGGTCAGCTTGATGATGTTGCTGTCCGTCATGGTGGTCTTAGTCCTCCCCCAGGATCTGCGGCACCTTGAAACGCTGCTGCTCCTGGGCAGGGGCACCGGAGAGCGCCTGCTCGGGGGTGAGCGAAGGACGGACCTCGTCCGCGCGCATGACGTTGGTCAGCGGCAGCGGGTGGGAGGTCGGGGGTACGTCTTGGTCGGCGACCTCGGAGACGCGGGCGACCGCGCCGATGATGTCGTCGAGCTGTCCGGCGAAGTGGTCGAGCTCTTCGTCCTTCAGCTCAAGACGTGCCAGCCGGGCGAGGTGGGCGACCTCCTCGCGCGTGATGCCAGGCATGCAGCGATCCTCAGGGTGAGTGTGTTGGTTTTGGCCCAATCCTATGGGTCGGGGCGCCCTGCCCGTGAAACGGTTTCCACCGGCCCCCCGCCCGCCCCCTCCCAGAACCGGGCGGCTCGGCCTCCGGCCCCGGGGTGAACCCACCCTTCACCGGGCCGCGGGCGGCAGCGGAACCCGGGGCCGGAGGGGGCGCGGGGCGCCGCGGCGCGGGCCCCGGAGCCGGGCAGCGGGGGCGGCCGGGCACGGAACCCGCAGCCCGGCGGCGGGGGCGACCGGGCACGGAACCCCGGAGCCCCGGGCGGCCGGGGCCGGGGCTACTGGGTCACCCGGTTCGCGTTCACCGGGGGCGGCGGAGCGCGGGCCGCCGAGCCGGGCAGCGGGGGCCGCCGGGCACGGAACCAACAGCCGGGCAGCGGGGGCCGGGACTACTGGGTCACCCGGTTCGCGTTCGTCGGGGGCGGCGGGAGCTCGGCGACCACCGGCGCCTCGTGGGCGTCCCTCGCCCGCAGCCACGCCGTCGTCTCGCCGGGCGGCATCGCCGCGGCGACGAGCCAGCCCTGGACCGCGTCGCAGCCCAGGTCCCTGAGGCGCTCCCAGGTCTCGTCGTCCTCGACGCCCTCGGCGACCACGAGGAGGCCGAGGGAGTGGGCCAGGTCGACGGTGCAGCGGACGATCTCGGCGTCCTCGGTGTCGACGGCCAGCCGCGCCACGAAGGAGCGGTCGATCTTGAGCTCGCTCACCGGGAGGCGGCGCAGGTGGACCAGGGAGGAGTAGCCGGTGCCGAAGTCGTCGAGGGACATCTTCACGCCGTGGCCCGTGAGCCCCGCGAGGGTGTCCGCGGCGCGCTGCGGGTCCTCCAGGAGGACGTGCTCGGTTATCTCCAGCTGGAGGGAGCCGGCCGGGACCCCGTGCCGGGCCAGCCGCGCGGCGACGGAGCCCGCGAAGCCCGGGGTGTGGACGTCCCGCGGGGAGACGTTCACGGCGACGGGGAAGTCCAGGCCCTGGGCGCGCCACTTCGCGACCTGGCCGAGCGCGGTGTCCAGGACGTACTCCGTCAGGTGCGGCATCAGGCCGGACGACTCGGCGATGGCGATGAACTCGTCCGGGGGGACGCGCCCGCGCTCGGGGTGCACCCAGCGGACGAGGGCCTCCAGCCCGGCCACGTGGCCGTCGAAGCCGACCTTGGGCTGGTAGTGGAGCTCGACTTCGCCGGCGTCCAGCGCGCGCCGCAGGTCGCCGAGGAGGCCGAGGCGGTCGGGCGTGTTGGAGTCCCGCTTGGACTCGTACACCTCGACGCCCGTGCGGTCCCGCTTGGCCTGGTACATCGCGACATCCGCGCGTTGCAGCAGGCCCTCCGCGTCCAGGGCGTGGTCGGGGAAGACGGCGACGCCCGCGCTGGCCTCCAGGACGAGGGTCAGCCCGTCGAGGTCGAGGGGCGAGGAGAGTTCGGCGGCGAGCTGGCGGGCCACCCGCTGGGCGCTGGTGGTGGAGTCGGCGGTCGGCAGGAGGACGGCGAACTCGTCGCCGCCCAGCCGGGCCGCCTCCGCGCCGCGCGGCAGTGCGAGGCGCAGCCGGTCGGCGATCTGGAGGAGCAGCCGGTCGCCCGCGAGATGTCCGAGCGTGTCGTTGACGGACCGGAAACGGTCGAGGTCGATCAGGACGAGCGCCGCCCGGACGCCCTCGCCCTCCGCCTCCTCCAGCGCGGTCCAGGTCCGCTCCAGCAGCCACTGGCGGTTGGGCAGGCCGGTCAGCGGGTCGCGCAGCTGCTCCTCGGCTCGCGCGCGGGCGATCCAGAGCGTGGAGTCCAGGGCGATCAGCGGGACGGCGAACAGCGGCAGCAGCACCGGCAGGGAGACCGCGACGGCGCAGATCAGCGGGGCGATGCCGAGCAGGGCCACGGCCACGAGCCCTTGCCGCAGCAGCGCGGTGCGGGCCGCGGTGGGCAGCCCGCCGCTCTGCGGGGCGAGCGTGTACCACAGGAGCAGCCGGGTCACCACCAGGTACGCCGTGGCCGCCAGCGCCAGTTCGGGTACGGCCTCGATCCCCCATTCGAGGGGCTGCCACGGCCGCTCGACGGTCGGCACGTCCCCGAACGCCGCGAGGACCAGCGCCGCGCCCCCGATGCCCAGGACGTCCGCGGCGCCGTGCAACAGGCCCTGGCGCCAGCGGTGTCGCCGGGCCACTCCGACGAGGACGACGACGGCGAGGCTGACCAGTCCGGCCGGCACCCAGCCGTACAGCAGCAGGACGGCGAGGGTGAGCGCGGCGCCCGACCCGGTGCCGCCCCACCAGCGGTCGCGGCCGAGCGCGACCAGGTGGCCGACGATGATGCCGGTGAGCACGGCGAGTGCCCAGCCGGCCGTGGAGCCGGGGAAGAGCGCATGGCCGCCGCTCACCGCGCCGTACAGCCCGGTGGCGAGGAGGAGCGCGGCGAAGACCACCACGGCGGCGGGGATCCTGGATGCGATGCCCGTGAAGGCCGCGTGTACACGCGGCCGTGAGACCGGGGCGGCACTCTCGGTCGGTTTCATTCCGTCCCTCTCACAGCCGGCGGTGCCGTTGCCACGTGATGGCCCGTTGTCATGCCACCACGGCCGAAACACCGGCCGGGCACGACAGGCGCACACCTCAACAGTAGGCCGCGGAGGGCTCCGACGGGCACCGCTCTACAGGTCTTGCCCGAATGCGACCCGGCCACCCTTATCCATCTGGTATGCGCTGAACGGGTGGCCTTTTCCCGCCGTTCCCGTCCTACTGTCCGACCGGGACCGCCGCGTCCTTCGCGGCGTCAGGACCCTGCTCCAGCAGCACGGCGAAGCCTTTCTCGTCCAGAACCGGAACCTTCAGCTGCATGGCCTTGTCATACTTGGAACCAGGGTTATCACCCACCACAACGAAGGCGGTCTTCTTCGAAACGGAACCGGTCACTTTCGCCCCGCGGCTCTGGAGCGCCTCTTTTGCGCCATCCCTGGTGTAGTTCTCCAGGGTGCCGGTGACGACGACGGTCAGGCCTTCCAGCGGGCGCGGCCCCACGTCCTCGCCCGAGCCCTCCTCCTCCATCCGGACCCCGGCGGCACGCCACTTGCGCAGGATCTCCCGGTGCCAGTCCTCCTCGAACCACTGCTTGAGCGAGGCCGCGATGGTCGGCCCGACGCCCTCGACGGCCGCCAGCTCCTCCTCCGTGGCCTGCTCGATACGGTCGATCGACCGGAATTCGCGCGCCAGCGCCTCCGCCGCCACCGGGCCCACATGACGGATCGACAGGCCGGTGATGATCCGGGCAAGCGGGCGCTGCTTGGCCGCCGCGATGTTCTCCAGCATGGCGAGGGCGTTCTTGCGCGGCTCGCCCTGCTGGTTGGCGAAGACCGTGACGACCTTCTCCTCACCCGTCCTGGGGTCCCGCTTGGGCAGCCCGCTGTCCTGGTCCAGGACGTACGCCTTGATGGGCAGCAGCTGTTCGATGGTGAGGTCGAACAGGTCGCCCTCGTCCACCAGGGGCGGCTCCGCGGGCTCCAGCGGCTTCGTCAGCGCCGCCGCCGCCACATAGCCGAAGTTCTCGATGTCGAGGCACTTGCGCCCGCCCAGGTAGAAGAGGCGCTCCCGCAACTGGGCCGGGCACGTACGCCCGTTCGGGCAGCGCAGGTCGACGTCGCCCTCCTTCATCGGCTTCAGGGGCGTACCGCACTCCGGGCACTCCGCGGGCATCACGAACTCCCGCTCGGTGCCGTCCCGCAGGTCCGCCACCGGCCCCAGGATCTCCGGGATGACGTCACCGGCCTTGCGCAGCACCACCGTGTCACCGATGAGCACGCCCTTGGCCTTCACCACGTCCTGGTTGTGGAGGGTGGCGAACTCGACCTCCGAACCCGCGACCGTGACCGGCTCCACCTGCGCGTACGGCGTCACGCGGCCCGTGCGGCCCACGCCCACGCGGATGTTGACCAGCTTGGTGTTGACCTCCTCCGGCGCGTACTTCCAGGCGATCGCCCAGCGTGGCGCCCGCGAGGTGGACCCGAGCCGCCCCTGGAGCGGGATCTCGTCCAGCTTGACGACCACGCCGTCGATCTCGTGCTCCACGGAGTGCCGGTGCTCGCCGAAGTACGCGATGAACTCCCGTACCCCCTCGATGTCGTCGACCACCTTGTTGTGCCGGGCGGTCGGCAGGCCCCACTCGCGCAGCAGCCCGTACGCCTCCGACAGGCAGGTGATGTCGAGGCCCTGGCGGGCACCGATGCCGTGCACCACCATGTGCAGCGGGCGCGTCGCGGTGATCTTCGGGTCCTTCTGGCGCAGCGAGCCGGCCGCGGCGTTGCGCGGGTTGGCGAAGGGCTTGTCCCCGGCCTCCACCAGACGGGCGTTGAGCTCCTCGAACTTCTCCATCGGGAAGTACACCTCGCCCCGGATCTCGACGAGGTCCGGGATCCGGTCGCCCTTGAGCCGGTCGGGGACGTCCGCGATCGTCCGTACGTTCGGCGTGATGTCCTCACCCGTGCGGCCGTCACCGCGCGTCGCCGCGCGCGTCAGGCGCCCCTTCTCGTACGTCAGGTTGACGGCGAGGCCGTCGACCTTCAGCTCGCACAGGAAGTGGTATGCCGAGGTGCCGACCTCCTTGGCGACCCGGTCCGCCCAGGCGGCCAGCTCCTCGTCGTCGAAGGCGTTGTCCAGCGAGAGCATGCGCTCGCGGTGCTGGACGGCCGTGAACTCCGTCTCGTACGACCCGGCGACCTTCTGGGTCGGCGAGTCGGGCGTCCGCAGCTCCGGGTACTGCTCCTCCAGCGCCTCCAGCGCCCGCAGCAGCTTGTCGAACTCGGCGTCGCTGATGACCGGCCGGTCCTTCACGTAGTACCGGAAGCGGTGTTCCTCCACCTGCTCGGCCAGCTGCGCGTGCTTCTCCCGTGCCTCGGCCGGCACCGCGTCCTGCTGTTCGACAGCCACCGTATTCCTCCCGTTACGACGTTACTCAGGGTTGTCCGCGAGCGATCTCGCCGCCCTGACGCAGTGGGCGAGCGCAGCCCGGGCGTACGCGGGCGAGGCGCCCGCGAGCCCGCACGTCGGGGTGATCACCAGCGACTCGGCGAGAGTCCCCGGATTCAGCCCCAGCCTGCGCCACAGCGTCCTGACACCCATGACGCTACCGGCAGGGTCCGACAATGGGCCGTCGGTGGACGCCACCACGCCCGCGAGCAGCTTCGTACCGCCCTCGACCGCCTCCCCGATCTGATCCTCGTCACGTTCCGTGAGCACGTTGAAATCGAACGAGATGCCCGCCGCGCCCGCCCGGCGCAGCAGCGCGAACGGCACGTCCGGCGAGCACGAGTGCACGATCACCGGGCCGTCGCTCGCCGCCATCACGCCGCGCAGCGCGCCCTCGACGGCCTGGCGGTCCACCGCCCGGTACGTCCGGTAGCCGCTGGCCGTCCTGACCTCCCCGCGCAGTACGCCGGTGAGGGACGGCTCGTCCAACTGGAGCACCACCCGGGCGCCCGGCACGCGGCGCCGTACCTCCGCCAGGTGGGCGCGCACCCCCTCGGCCAGCGACGCGGCCAGGTCCCGGCACGCGCCCGGGTCACCGAGCGCCGCCTCGCCGCTCCGCAACTCCAGCGCGGCGGCCAGCGTCCACGGCCCCACGGCCTGGACCTTCAGGACGCCCTCGTACCCCTGGGTGAACTCCTCCAGCGCGTCCAGGTCCTCGCCCATCCAGGATGTGGCCCGCCGGGTGTCGCGGCCGGGACGGTCGCTGATCCGCCAGCCGCTCGGCTCGACGTGCGCGTACACCTCGACGAGCAGGCCGATGGTCCGCCCGATCATGTCGGCGCCGGGTCCGCGCGCGGGCAGCTCCGCGAGGTGGGGGAAGTCCTCGAAAGTGCCGGTGACGGCTCTGGCCGCCTCCCGGGCGTCACCGCCCGGCATGGACCCGACCCCGGTGGCCGGGCCCCAGCTGACGTCGTTGTTCCCGCTCATCGCCGTCAACGCCCCGGCCGTACCGTCAGGTCGTTGATCTCCGCGTCACGCGGCAGGTCGATGGCCGTCAGGATGGCCGTGGCGACCGACTCGGGGTCGATCCAGCGGGACGCGTCGTACTCCTTGCCCTCCTGCTGGTGGACCTTGGCCTGCATGGGACTGGCGGTGCGGCCCGGGTAGACGGAGGTGACGCGTACGCCGTTGGCGTGCTCCTCCTGGCGCAGGGCGTCGGCCAGCGCCTTCAGGCCGTGCTTGGAGGCGGCGTACGCGGACCACTCCGCGTGGGCGTTCAGTCCGGCGCCGGAGTTGACGAAGACGACGTGCCCCTGGGAGAGGCGCAGCTGGGGCAGGAAGTGCCGGGTGAGCTCGGCGGGGGCGATGAGGTTCACCTCGAGCTGGGCGCGCCAGGTCTTGGTGGTCAGGTCGCCGACCCGGCCGAGGTCGACGACTCCCGCGATGTGCAGCAGCGAGTCGAGCCGGTCCGGAAGGGACTGGTGCGAGAAGGCCCAGGAGAGCCGGTCGGGGTTGGCGAGGTCGCCGACGAGCGTGCGGGCGCCGGGATAGGTCTCCGCCAGCTCCTTGGCGCGTCCCGCGTCGCGGACCAGCAGGACGAGCTCGTCGCCCCGCTCGTGCAGCCGGCGCGCGACGGCCGCGCCGATGCCGGAACCTGCCCCGGTGATCAGATGTGTAGCCATACGGGCCATGCTCGCATCAACGGGGCGGCTACTGGATTCCGGCCGTCTCCTCCAGGTACGCGAGCGCCGCGACGCCGTCCTCCGCGAAGAACACCAGGTCGGTGAGGGGCACCGGCAGGAAGCCCTCGGCGTCCATCCGCCGGAACTGCTGCTTCAGCCCGTCGTAGAAGCCCGCCGTGTTGAGCAGCACCACCGGCTTGGTGTGGAGGCCGTGCTTCTTCAGCTCCAGGATCTCGGTGGCCTCGTCGAGCGTGCCGGTACCGCCGACCATGATCACGACGACGTCCGACTTGGCCAGCATGAGCGCCTTGCGCTCGGCAAGATCCTTGGCCACGATCATCTCGTCGACCCCGTCCCGGGCCTTCGCGGACAGGAACTTAACGGATACGCCGACGAGCCGGCCGCCCGCGTCCTGGACGCCGTCCGCCACCACCTTCATCAGGCCGACGTCGGAACCGCCCCAGACGAGGGTGTGCCCGCCCTTGCCGAGCAGCTCGGCGAACTCGCGCGCGGGGGCGGTGTAGCGCTCGTCGAGGTCGGCGGCGGAGAGGAAGACACAGATGTTCATGGCGCCACGGTACGGGGAATCGACGGCCGCCCGCGCTCGTTGGGCCGGTCATGACGACAGGACACCGCATCACGGTCGAGCCGGGCACGGACCATGTACGCGTCGTTCTCGGCGGGCGGCTGATCGCCGAGAGCCGACGGCCCCGGGTGCTGCGCGAGACGGGCTGTCCCGTGCGCTACTACCTGCCGGTGGAGGACGTGCGCATGGACCTGCTGTCCCCCTCGGACACGCGGACGCGCTGCCCGTTCAAGGGCACGGCGTCGTACTGGTCGCTCGACGGGGCGAAGGACGTGGCATGGGCGTATCCCGATCCCAGGGAAGGGGTTGCCGCGATCAGGGATCACCTCTGCTTCTACGAAACGGAGGTCGTGCGCTGAACCGACGTACTGGGCGACGGTCCGGTGCCGTCCGGCCGCCGTCCACGCGCGTGCTGGTCCTTCACGGCGGCGCGAGCCCGGTGGGGACGCGCGAGGCGGCCCGCGCGGTGGCCGGCGCCCTTCCGCGCGGGCGCCACAGCACGCCGACGGGCCGGACGCACCCAGGCCCACACGGTCGCGCCGCACGTCCTGGCGCCGGCCCTGGAGGAGTTCTTCGCGGACGAGCGGTGAGCCCGTGGCGCCCCATGGCCCTCGACGCCGGTGGGCTGAGGACCCGTGGCCCTGTGGACCCGTGGACCCGTGGCCCTGTGGACCCGTGGGCCTGTGGGTCAGGCGCTGACCGCCGTGCGCCGCGTCGTCGTCGCGATGGTCGCCGAGCCGACCACGCGGGTGCCGTCGTAGAGGACGATCGCCTGGCCCGGGGCCACGCCGCGGACCGGCTCCGCGAAGGTCACCTTCAGCTCGTCGCCCTCCAGGGAGGCCGTCACCGGCGTCTCGCCGCCGTGGGCGCGGAGCTGGGCGGTGTACGTGCCGGGACCGGAGGGCGCGGTGCCGCACCAGCGGGGCTTGATCGCGGTCAGGGCGGTGACGTCCAGGGCCGGGGCGGGGCCGACCGTCACCGTGTTGTCGACGGGCGAGATGTCGAGGACGTAGCGCGGCTTGCCGTCCGGCGCCGGGTGGCCGATGCGCAGGCCCTTGCGCTGGCCGATGGTGAAGCCGTACGCGCCCTCGTGGGTGCCCAGCTTCGTGCCGGACTCGTCGACGATGTCGCCCTCCGCCTTGCCCAGGCGCGAGGCCAGGAAGCCCTGTGTGTCGCCGTCGGCGATGAAGCAGATGTCATGGCTGTCGGGCTTCTTCGCGACGGCCAGTCCGCGCCGCTCCGCCTCGGCGCGGATCTCGTCCTTGGTGGTGAGGGTGTCCCCCAGCGGGAACATCGCGTGGGCGAGCTGCTTCTCGTCGAGGACGCCGAGGACGTACGACTGGTCCTTGGCCATGTCGCTCGCCCGGTGCAGCTCGCGCGTGCCGTCCTCGCGGACGACCACGGTCGCGTAGTGGCCGGTGCAGACCGCGTCGAAGCCCAGCGCGAGCGCCTTGTCCAGCAGCGCCGCGAACTTGATCTTCTCGTTGCAGCGCAGGCACGGGTTGGGGGTGCGCCCGGCCTCGTACTCGGCGATGAAGTCGTCGACGACGTCCTCGCGGAACCGCTCGGCCAGGTCCCACACGTAGAACGGGATGCCGATGACGTCGGCCGCGCGGCGGGCGTCGCGCGAGTCCTCGATGGTGCAACAGCCCCGGGCGCCGGTGCGGAAGGACTGCGGGTTCGCGGACAGGGCGAGGTGCACCCCGGTGACGTCGTGGCCGGCTTCGGCGGCGCGGGCGGCGGCGACGGCGGAGTCCACGCCGCCCGACATGGCGGCGAGCACGCGGAGAGGGCGCTGGGGAGTCTGAGTCATAGCCCTATCAGGGTACGGGGCCGTGGGAACCGTCCGGGAACCGAATACGCACGCGCGTGCGTTCACGATCACATGGGGAGTGAGCGAGAGCGGGGGGTCGGCCGTCGCGCGGTGCTGATCGGCGGCGGGGTCGCCGTGGCCGGTGCGGCGGTGCTGGCACGGGACGAGCTGAGACGTGCCTGGTGGCGGCTGCCCGGCACGGAGAAGAAGCGCGCGGAAGGAGAGCTCGACCACAAGGGCGCGGAGTGGACGGCGGCGTCCCGGGCGAACTGGCGGCGGGCGGACCGCCCGGACGACTTCACCATCGACCGGGTCGTCATCCATGTCGTCCAGGGCAGCTATCCGACCGCGCTGAAGGACTTCAAGAACCCGGGGCACGGCGCGGCCACGCACTACGTCGTACGCAAGGACGGGCACATCGCCCAGATGATCCGCGAGCTGGACGTGGCCTTCCACGCGGGCAGCCGCGACATGAACGAACGCAACATCGGCATCGAGCACGAGGGCTTCGTGGACCGGCCGCAGGACTTCACGGCGGCGATGTACGCGGCGTCGGCGCGGCTGACTGCCGGGATCTGCGCCCGGTACGGCATACCGGTCGACCGGGAGCACATCATCGGCCACGTGGAGGTCGAGGGCACGGACCACACCGATCCGGGCCCGCACTGGGACTGGGACCGGTACATGAAGCTGGTGCGCGCCGCGGCGACGTCCCGCGCGGGCGCCTAGCTAGGTCAGGCCGGCTGTCCTCGCCCGTTCCACCGCGGGGCCGATGGCCTGGGCGACCGCCTCGACGTCCTCGTGGGTGGAGGTGTGGCCGAGGGTGAAGCGCAGGGTGCCGCGTGCCAGGTCCGGCTCGGTTCCGGTGGCGAGGAGGACGTGGCTGGGCTGGGCCACGCCGGCCGTGCAGGCCGAGCCGGTGGAGCACTCGATGCCCTGGGCGTCCAGGAGGAGCAGCAGGGAGTCGCCCTCGCAGCCGGGGAAGGAGAAGTGGGCGTTGGCGGGCAGGCGGCCCGCGGGGTCGGGGTCGCCGCCGAGGACGGCGTCCGGGACGGCCGCGCGTACGGCGTCGATCAGCGCGTCGCGCAGGGCGCCGACCTCGCGGGCGTGGTCCGCGCGGCGCTCGGCGGCCAGTCGTGCGGCGACGGCGAAGGCGGCGACGGCCGGGACGTCGAGCGTGCCCGAGCGGACGTGGCGCTCCTGTCCGCCGCCGTGCAGCACGGGGACCGGGCTGTGATCGCGGCCCAGGAGGAGGGCGCCGATGCCGTACGGGCCGCCGATCTTGTGGCCGGAGACCGTCATGGCGGCGAGGCCGGACGCGGCGAAGTCCACCGGGAGCTGGCCGACCGCCTGGACGGCGTCGGCGTGCAGGGGGACGCCGAACTCCTGGGCCACGGCGGCCAGTTCGCGGACCGGCAGGACGGTGCCGATCTCGTTGTTGGCCCACATCACGGTGGCGAGCGCGACGCCGTCGGGGTCGCGCCCGATCGCCTCGCGCAGCGCGTCGGGGTGGACGCGTCCGTACCGGTCGACGGGGAGGTACTCGACGGTCGCGCCCTCGTGCTCGCCGAGCCAGTGCACGGCGTCGAGGACGGCGTGGTGCTCGACGGGGCTGGCCAGTACCCGCACGCGGCGCGGATCGGCGTCCCTGCGGGCCCAGTAGAGGCCCTTGACGGCGAGGTTGTCGGCTTCGGTGCCGCCGGAGGTGAGGACGACCTCGCTGGGGCGCGCCCCGAGCGCCTCGGCGAGGGTTTCGCGGGCCTCCTCGACGGTGCGGCGGGCCCGGCGGCCGGCGGCGTGCAGTGAGGACGCGTTGCCGGTGACGGCGAGCTGGGCGGTCATCGCCTCGATCGCCTCCGGGATCATCGGAGTGGTCGCGGCGTGGTCGAGGTAGGCCATGGTGCCTCGATTCTACGAGGCGCGGAAGCGAGGGGTGTCCTCAGCCGACACTCCACGACACGGTGTGGTCGAGGGAGACCAGGGCGGCGAGGATGACCAGGTCGGCGACGCCGAGTCCGAGGCCGAGCAGGGCCCGGCCGCGGCGGGTGGTGCCGCGGCGCAGGGCGAGAGCGGCGAGCCCGATGGCGATGGGCCCCAGGAGCACGTTCATCACCAGCAGGCCCACCAGTCCCAGTACGAACGCGGCGACGGCCATGCCGTCGGCGTCGCGGGCACGGGAGCGGATGCGGGTGGGGGTTCGGGCGGTACGGACCCGGGCGCCGGGGCGCTCGCCGGCGTCGCCGCCCGCGCCGTCGTCCGCGACGGCGCGGTGGCGGGTGCCGCTGCGGTGTGCGGTGAGCTCCATGACTGCACTCCTCTCGGTGGCGGTGTCAGTGATGGTGACGGCGGCGGCGCTCACGAGCCGCGAAGACGAGCAGCCAGGCGCCGATGACGCCGGCCGCGACGACGCTGACCGGGACGGGCACGTGGGCCACGGTTCCCATGAGGACGCCCAGGAGGAGCAGGGCGGCGACGAGGAAGATCATCGGGGTTGGCCTCCTTGAGGGAGGGAGACGATGGGAAACAGTTGTTTACTGACTACCCAGTCTAACGACTTCCGCACTATCGCCGTTCGGAGAACGGTTGTTTACTGAATGGCATGAGTCACACCGCCGGGACCGGAATCCGCCAGGCCCAGAAACAGAAGACCCGTCAGGCCCTCCTGGACGCCGCGCTCCTCCTGCTGGAGGAGCAGAGCCTGAGCAGCCTCGGCCTGCGCGAGGTGACCCGCGCCGTCGGCGTCGCGCCGACCGCCTTCTACCGTCACTTCCGTGACATCCCCGACCTCGGCGTCGCCCTTGTCGACGAGGCCCTGGGCAGCCTGCACGCCACTCTTCGCACGACCCTCGCCGCCACCGGCGACAGCGACGAACGGATCGCCGGAGCCGTCGAGTTGATCGCCGGCCTGGTGCACGCGTACCCCGCGCATGTCCGGTTCATCACCCGCGAACGGCACGGCGGTGTGCAGGTTGTGCGGGAGGCGATCGGCGCGCAACTCGGGCTGTTCGTCCGGGAAGTGGCCGACGAGCTGGCCGTACAGCCGGAATCCCGGGGCTGGGAGCGGGACGACCTGCTCATGCTCGCCGGGCTGTACGTCGACCACATGGTGATGACCGCCTCCGCGCTGCTGGCCGCGGGGCCGGGCGAGGAGGAGCGGGAACGGGTGGCGCGGACCGCGCGTCGGCAGCTGCGGCTGGTCAGCCTGGGGCGCCGTCACTGGCTGGACTGACGTCGGCCCCGTAGAGCTCCACCACCGCGGCGGCCCGCCGCGCCAGTTCGGCGCGCGCCTCGGGAGGGTCGAGGACCTCCAGGTCCGGCCCGAACGCCAGCAGGGAGCGGGTGTGGCGTACGTCCGGGAACGCCAGCTCCACGAGGGTCCACTCCCCCGCCGGCTCGGGTCCCGCCGTCAACCGCCCGCCGTGCAGGCGCACGAAGAGGTCGAGACGCGAGGTGTGCACCCGCGCCCGCACCCGGAGGCCGGCGGGGCGGTCCTCCACCTGGCGCCGCAGCACCTCCCACGCGTCGGCGAGCTCCACCCCGGCGCGGCGGCGCACCCGCTCGCCGGTGACCGTCGCCCGCCGGATCCGGTCCGCGCGGTACAGGCGCGGCGTGCCGCGGTGGTCGGCGACCAGGTACCAGACGCCCGCCTTGGCGACGAGTCCGTACGGGTCGACGGTGTACGTCCTCGGTGTCCGCGCACCGCTGTGGCGGTAGCGCAGCCGCAGCCGCCGGTCCGCGAAGACCGCGTCGTGGAGGGTGCCGAGGTCCACCGCTGGCGCCGGGCCGCGCAGCCAGCGGTCGGGGTCGACGAGGATGCGGCGGCTGGTCAACTCGGCGGCCGGGCGGTGCGGTTCGGGCAGCGCGGCCATGACCTTGCGCAGTGCCGACCCCAGGGCCTCGTCCAGCCCGAGCGCGGCGTGCGCCCCCTGCGCGGCCAGCACGAACAGTGCGCGGGACTCGTCGGCCGTCAGGCCGGTGACGTCCGTACGGAAGCCGGGCAGCAGGGCGATGCCACCGTGCCGGCCGCGTTCGGCGTAGACGGGGACGCCGGACGCGGAGAGCGCCTCGACGTCCCGGTAGATGGTGCGTACGGAGACGTCGAGGCGCTCGGCGAGCTCGGTGGCGGGGACGAGGCCCCGCGTCTGGAGCAGGAGGAGGATCGAGAGCAACCGGTCGGACTTCACCCGGCCGAGGTCAGCCGCGCGGTGCGCGGGCCAGTTGGCGGGACTGGGCGACCAGGCGGTCTGCGCTGTCCCAGACTTCGGCGTCCTCCTCCAGGAAGCCGCCGGCGAGGTTACGGGTGGTGATGGCGACCCTCAGCGGTCCGGGCGCGGGGCGGCAGCGTATGTGGGTGGTGAGTTCGACGGTCGGCGTCCAGCCCGTGAGGCCGAGCTCGAAGGAGGTCGGCGGCAGCGCGTCGACGGTCAGGAGCAGGGACAGCGGGTCGGGGTCGCGGCCGTCGGCCAGCCCGAACCAGCCGCGCATCTCACCCTTGCCGGAGGGCATGCCGACGGCCCAGCCGCAGGTGGCCGGGTCCAGCTTGATGTCCAGGCGCTCGGTGATGGCGGACGAGCCGGGGATCCGCGGGTCCTGGCCGTCGGAGGGGCCGAAGCAGTGCTCGCGCGGCGGGATGGCGGGCGGCTTGGCGGTGGTGCGCACGTCGTCGGGGAGCGAGTCGAGGTCGCCGTAGGAGGCGAGGACCCTGATGCGCTCGACCTCGGTGCCGTCGTCCGCGTACTGGAAGAGGGACGCCTGGCCGGTGGAGAGCGTCCGGCCGGTGCGGACGGTCTCGGTCCGGATCACGGCGGGGCCGGGGGTGGAGGGCGTGAGGTAGTGCGCCGAGATGGTGAACGGGTCGGGGTGCGGGAGGGCGTCCCCGAGGGCGCGGCCGAGCAGGGCGAGCAGGTAGCCGCCGTTGACCGCGTGGATGATCGTCCACCCGGCGGAAAGCTCTGCGTCGTAGACCCCCGGCTCGCGCAGGGTCACCGCGGTGTCGCGGTCGAACTCGCTGTACTCGCTGTCCATGGCAGGAAACCGTACAGCAGGAAACTACTAAGCGGTAGCTTTCTGTGCTTTCCCGGTCTTGTCGGGGAGGTCGTCCTCGGAGCGGCCGGAACGGCGGTTCCAGGCGCGGGGCGCCCGCCAGTGGAAGCGCATGGCGAGCAGCCGCAGGACGAAGGTCGTCAGCGCGGCGAGGCCGCTGGTGAACGGGTTCAGCACCTCGAAGCGGATGCAGAGCGCGGCCATGGTGGCGCCGACGATGGCCGGCACGGCGTACAGGTCACGGTCCCAGCGGAGCAGCGAGGGCACCTCGTTGGCGAGGACGTCGCGCAGGACGCCGCCGCCCACGCCGGTCGCCAGGCCCAGCACGGCCGAGAAGGTGAGCCCGAGGCCGTGCTCGTACGCCTTGGTCGTGCCGGCGACGCAGAAGAGGCCGAGGCCGGCGGCGTCGAAGACGTTCACGGCGTTCTGGGTGCGCTCGACCTGCGGGTGCAGGAAGAAGACGAGGACCGTCGCGACCAGGGGCATCACGAAGTACCCGAGGTCGGTGAACGCGGCGGGGGGTACGGCGCCGATGACGAGGTCCCGGAAGAGCCCTCCGCCGAGCGCGGTGACCTCGGCGAGGACGGCGATGCCGAAGACGTCGAAGTTCTTGCGGACCGCGAGGAGCGCGCCGGAGATCGCGAAGACGAAGATGCCGGCGAGGTCGAGCGCGTGTTGGACGGAGGGCGTGAACAGATCCTGGAGCACCGCCCAATTGTGCCGCCTCCCCTCGGGGCTCCGCCCCCGCCGGAGGCCCGTCCCGGGGCCGCGCTCCTGGGGGCCGTGCGCCCGGAGTCCCCGTGGCGCCCCCGGAGGGCCTCTCCCACGCCCCCGCAGATGTCCGTGGCCATTCTCTTGAACTCGCTGGACAGTCCGCCCTCGGCGTCCGTCCCATCGGACTCGAAGGGCATCGGCTCGTGCGGCGAT
>NZ_JBEXQK010000050.1:0-44180 GCF_040612535.1 Streptomyces sp. NPDC006368 | reverse complement strand
ACCCTGTCCAGGGTCCGCAACTCGCCGTACGCGGGTTCCTGCAAAAACGTCGGAATCCGCGGGGAGGTCGCCCGCTGCGGCCGGTGGCCGGGCACTCGGTCGGCATACCTGAGCGGTGCGAACAGCCGCGCCACCCAGCCGTTACTGAGCGTGACAACTGCTCATGATCGCGTGGAAAAGCTCGATCGGTGCTCATGATCACGCGGAAGTTCTCACGAAACTGCGGAACCTACAAGCAGCGCTATGGGCGTGCGGAGCGGAGGGCGCGTCCGTACTGCCAGGCGTGTTCTCGGGCTGCGGCTTCCAACTGGTCGTATCCGTGCTGGGCCGTCATCTGCCCCGGGTGCTTGCGGTACCGGTAGACCGGCAGGCGCAGCAGGATCCCCGGGGCGAGGACCGTGACGCCGACGGCCGCCATGTAGTCCTCGCCCTGAACGAGGCCGCCCATCGGTGCTGCTCGTACGAGATCGGTGCGGGCGAGGCTCGTGGTCGGCCCGATCGGGATCATGTCCTGCGGCCGTGCCCAGTAGTTCATGACGTCGCCGGCCCCGTGTCGGCCTGGCGGCGTCGGGCAGCGCCACCAGCGGCGTTCGTGAGCGCCGTCGGATCTAGCGGATGGACCGCAGCCGACGATCTACCGAAGAATCTCTGACTCAGGTCACTAGGAGCACGGCGCCGAACCGGCGCGGCCGCCGCTCCGTGGCGGTGCTCGCCGCCCGGGTCCGCGACGCGCACGCCGCCCGCGTTTGGCTGCGCTCGGGCACGGCAGCTAGGAGCCGTACTGCGACGCGGAGTTCGGCATCAGCCGCGTGCAGGCGTACCGGCTCCTGGACGTCGCCCGCTTCCTCGCCGCGATCCACGGCGCCGTCGCGGCCCACGCCGATTCGTCTCGCACGCGAGACAGCGACCCGGCCGCGCGGTGGCGCTCGACTACGGCCTGTTCCAGCGCGCCCTGATCGCCGTCTTCAGCCGCAGTGGACGTCGCGGAGCTTGATCACCCGCCGCCTCGCCACGCTCGCCCACAGCGGCCTCCAGGCCCTCGACACGGCCACGGTGCGGGCGGTGGTCCGCCAGGCCGTCCGCGACGTCCGTACCGCACCGCCTCCGCCGCCCGCCGATCCGCCCGCGGACCCGACCGTCGCCGCGCTGCGCGCCGTCGTCGACTAGCTCGCCGCCAGCACCCACGCGATCGGGGAGCTCATGCTCGAAGTCGCCCCGGCCTACCTCTCCAACATCGAGGCCGCCGACGTCCTGGCGCTGTTGTGCGACCTGATCGGCGAACCCCTCGAACACGGCCTCGCCGCCCGCCGCTACGCGATGTCCGGCGACCGCCGCGCCCTGCACGGCACCGTCCTGTAGACCTCCCATCCCGGCTGCCCCGGTGAGGCACACAACCTGTTTCCCCAGGTGGGCGAGGTGCGTATGAGGGTGTGAGGTGTGAGCCGCGGGCCTGCGGCCGTGAGGTCCCGCTGCTCCTGGTGGTGCTGCACGCCGTGGTGGGCAGCAGCGGTCGCCGCCGGGCTGCTGCTCGCGGTCATGATCTTGGTCCCCCGGTTGGAGCAGGGCGGTGCCGCGGGTGCAGCGCAGCATTTGCATGGACCAGGCGGCACACGGGTGCTGCACGGGTAGCAGGCCGGCCCCGGCCAGTGCAGCACGGCCAGCTGCTGCACGCTGATCGGACCCTGCTGCAACAAGCCCGCGCCCGCTGCTCCAGGGCCGGGAAGCGGGCCATGGCTGCGTAAGGAGCACGGAGAGCGGTTGTCGATGAATCTTGGCAACAGTTGTCGATCGCTGCGTCGGGAAATGTCGGTGAGAACTGACACCGCGTGGGGGGCCGGGAGTGTCGGTGGCTGCTGAGAGCATCAGTTCATGACTGACCGCACTGCTCTGATCACTGCGTACTGGGATGCCGCTGCAGCGGCCTTCGACGACGAGCCCGACCACGGGCTGCGGGCTGACCACACACGTGCTGCGTGGGCTCGACTCCTGCGTTCCTGGATGCCGGCCCATCCCGTCGATGTGCTCGACATCGGTTGCGGCACCGGATCGATGTCCTCGCTGCTGGCCGAGGCGGGGCATCGCGTAACAGGAATTGACCTGGCCCCGCGCATGGTCGAGCAGGCGTGCGCGAAGTTCAGCAGCGCTGGCCTCGAAGGTCGCTTCCTGGTCGGCGACGCCATGATGCCCCCGACTGGGGAACAGCGCTTTGGCGCCGTGCTGTCGCGGCATCTGGTGTGGACGCTGCCTGACCCGGAGGCCGCGTTGCGTGAGTGGGTGTCCCGCCTGAGTCCGGGCGGCCGGCTGGTGCTGGTCGAAGGTCGATGGAGGGAGGCAGGCCAGAGTGGTGAGCCGTATGTGACCGGCGCCGAATCGCTGCCGTGGAACGGCGGAATCAGTGCCAGCGACCTGGCAGCAGCAGTGCGGTCCCTTGTTTCTGGCCTGCGCGTTGAGCCGCTCAGTGATAACCCGGATCTTTGGGGTGGCCCAGTGGACGATGAACGCTATGTCCTGATCGCTGACGCGTGACGTGCTGAAAACGGTCAGCCCGCGGCGGCTTCATCTTCGGCGGCGCGGGCGCGGGTGGTGGCGAGTCGGTAGGAGTCGGTGCCGGTTTCGATGATGTTGCCTCCGAAGGTGAGGCGGTCGACGATGGCCGCGCAGAGGCGGGGATCGCTGAAGGACCTTGGGCCAGCCGGAGAAGGACTCGTTGGAGGCGATGGCCACGCTGTTCTTCTCCTCACGCTCCGTCAGAACTCGGAAGAGGAGCTCGGCGCCCCGCCGGTCGAGTTTCATGTAGCCGAGCTCGTCGATGCACAAAAGATCAACGCGTCCGTAGCGGGCGATGGTCTTGGTCAGCTGCTTCTCGTCGGCGGCTTCGACTAGGGCGTTTCCTTCGGATCATCTGATCGTTGGTTGATGTGTGTCGTTGACTGACGCCCAGTGGGCGAGGATCGAGCCGTTATTGCCGGATCGGACCCCTCGGCGGGGTGGGCGGTGGCGTGATCACCGGCAGGTGATCGACGCGATCGCGTTCAAGTACCGCACGGGTACGCCGTGGATGGACCTGCCCGAGCACTTCGGCTCATGGAAAGGCGCTCACAACCGGCTGCGGAAGTGGGCCGCCGACGGCACCTGGGAGAAGGTCTTCACCGCCCTGCTCGCCCAGGCCGACGCTGAAGGCGACCTCGACTGGATCGTCGCGGTCGATTCCACCATCGTCCGAGCCCACCAGCACGCTGCCGGGGCCCGTCAAAAGGGGCCCCTGTCGGCGAGCCGGACGACCATGCCCTCGGACGGTCCCGCGGCGGGCTGACCACCAAGATTCACCTCGCCGCGGACAGCCGCTGCCGGCCGCTCGCCTTCGTCCTCACCCCCGGCCAGGCCGGTGATGCACCCGCCTTCCTCGAGGTCATGGCCAGCCTCCGGGTGCCGCGGCGAATCGGCCGGCCCAGGACCACCCCGGGCGTGGTCCTGGCGGACAAGGCCTACTCGTCCCGCGCAATCCGGGCCCATCTGCGCCGGCGCGGAATCCGGGCGGTGATCCCTCAACCCTCCAACCAGGTTGCCAAGCGCAAGAAGCGAGGCCGATCCGGCGGCCGCCCGCCTGCCTTCGACCGCGAGGCATACAAGCAGCACAACACCGTCGAGCGGTGCATCAACAAGCTCAAGCAGTGGCGCGGCCTGGCCACCCGCTACGACAAAACCGCCACCATCTACCTCGCCGGACTCCACATCGCCGCCATCTTCATCTGGTCGGCGAGGTGATCCGAAGGAAACGGCCTAGGCTCACGGTCGTGATCGCGATGGTGGAACGGCTGGTGCCGGATGGTTTGTGGGAGTTGTTTCAAAGGGTGGTTCCGGCTGCTCCGGTGCGGCCGCAGGGTGGTGGCCGACGCAGGTATGGGGACCGACAGGTGCTGGCGGCGATCGTGTTCGTGGCCACGACGGGCTGTACGTGGCGACAGCTGCCGCCGGTCTTCGGCCCGTCCGGGCCGACCGCGCACCGGCGCTTCACCGAGTGGAGCCGGGCTGGGGTGTGGGGCAGACTTCACCGTTTGGTTCTGGACGAGCTCGGCGCCCGCGGCGCACTGGACTGGTCGCGGTGCGCAATCGACTCGGTGAACATGCGGGCCTTGAAAGGGGGGACCTGACGGGCCTGAATCCCGTAGATCGCGGCAAGAAAGGCTCAAAGATCCACTTGATCACCGAGCGGACCGGCCTGCCCATCTCGGTAGGCATCTCCGCCGCAAACACCCATGACAGTCAGTGCCTGGAGCCCTTGGTCCGGGGCATCCCGCCCATCCGCTCCCGGCGCGGACCCCGCCGCCGACGGCCCGCCAAGCTCCACGCCGACAAGGGCTACGACTACGACCACCTGCGCCGATGGCTCCGGTCCCGCAACATCACCCCTCGCATCGCCCGCAAGGGCATTGGGTCCTCTCAGAGACTGGGCCGCCACCGTTGGACCGTGGAGCGAACAGTGGCCTGGCTGGCCGGCTGCCGCCGCCTCCACCGTCGCTACGAGCAAGGCGGAACACTTTCTGGCCTTCGCCGGAATCGCAGCCGCTCTGATCTGCTTTCGTCGATTGGACCGGCCGGCCATGTCACACGGCGCCGAGAAACCCCGGATCAACTCCATCGAACTGTCGGCATGAGTCCCGGGCGACGCCGAGCAACTCTGTCATGGGCACGGAGCGACGACTGGTCGCGGAGAGGTCCTGACGTGCCTCGGTAGACCACAACGGCGGAAACAGCGACAGGCCCTGGTCCCCGTGCAGTGCTTGGACTTCTTCCTTCCAGCCAGACCAGCGAAGATCCGCGTAAAACTCATCAAACGCCCCTGATGCCAGCCAGGCCATCCACGCTGAGTGACCGCCCCCCAAAGCCTCCCAGCGAAGCGAATCCGGAGCGAAGTACACCATCTCTCCTGGAGCCCCAGGACGCCCGTGGTCTGCCGGAGACCCGCCGTTGAGCGCGAAGACCCCGCCCAGCACATCGCGTGCCACCACCAAACCGGAATCCACTCGCCACGCAGCGTCGAACGCTCCAGGGAACTGGTTGACCTGCGCCAGACTCGGCACCCCATGCGCCGCCCCGTCCGCCGGGCTGCCGAAGACCCGCAGCCATCCGCCGTCCACCAGCAGACCGCCGCAGTGCAGCACCACCGCACCCAGGTAAGACCTGGCCGTGACCTGCAATTGGAGAAGCGAAGCCTTCCCCAGGCTGCCATCGGGCGGGAGTACCTCAATAGACACCGGCCCGGCACCGACGATCTCCCGGAGTTCCGGCCAAGCCGGTTCCTCGACGTCGATCAACTCGCTCAACTTGCGCATGCCCGCATCGTCGCACCCGCACCGTGCGCCCCAACCGACAGGGCCCTTCGGCGCACCAATCGCCTATCGAGACGACCTCTTAGTCGGCGGAGCTGAGCGTCATAGCTGGCGGCTATGCCCGGCCGCCAGCGACGATGCGTCGCCGCCATAGCTCTTGGACAGGTCCTGAGCGCGACCTGGCGTCCGCATGCCAAGATCCGATCGGCGGCGCTGGGGCGCCATCCAATCTTTGGAGTGGACATGTCCGACCGGCAAATCGGCACGGTGAAGTGGTTCAACGATGAGAAGGGGTTCGGCTTCATTACCCCGGCAAGGGGGCGGCGACGACCTCTTCGTGCACTTCAAGGCCATCGAGTCCGATGGCTTCAAGTCCCTGAAGGAAGGCCAGACCGTCTCGTTTGTCGCTGAGCGTGGGCAGAAGGGCATGCAGGAGGCGCAGGTCCGCCCGGAATAACCCGCTTGCGGGCTGAGTGCCGCAGTTGGCGAAACTCGCCCACTGCGGCACTCAGTCAAAGGCGCGCCGCAGGAGAGCAATAGTCAAGAGTTGTGGGTGAGCTGATTTCAGTTCTCGCTGCGGTGGTTGAGGCTGGTCCTGGCAGTGTTGCGGATCCGTTTGGTGCGGCCGGCGTCGGCGAGGATCTCGATGGCCTCGGTGTTCGTCCCGGCGGCGGTCTTGAGCTGGAGCCAGTTGGATGACGCGAGCAGGTCGTCCGCCTGCCAGGGCAGGCTGAGCGTGATGGCGCGGAAGAGCGACCACTCCCGCAGGCGCTGAGCCAGGAAGGGGTAGTCGATCGTAACCTGGGTCATCGTCTGCGCCCACTCCTCGTAGGCGGGACCGGGGTAGAGGCCGGCGGCTCGACGGTCCAGGTGCCGCAGCACGGCGGACTGGGCCATCGTCTGGTCCGAATCAGTGAGCACCCGGCTGACCAGGTCGACCTCGTTCGCGTCGGCAACGTGCCCCGAGTGCCGAAGTTCGCCGTTGCGGTCGCGGTGTCGCTGGCGTCCACGGTCGCGGTGACCGACCAGCCCAGGTCGATGGTCTCCTTGCCGGTGCCGTTCCAGGTGGTCTGCGCGGTGCCCCGCCGCAGGGCGTACTGGTGGACCTCATCTGCCTTCCAGTACGCGGTCGGCCGGGCGTTGTTGATCCCGTTCGTCCACTTCACGTTCGACGTCACACATGAGCTGCACGTCGACACGACGTTCCACTTGGGGTGACGCCTTGCAGCGCCGCGTCGACGGAGACCGGAGCGATCACGATCTGCTGGTCGAACTCCGCGAAGTCCGACCCGTATGCACCCTTGTTCGGGTAGGCCTTGATCCGCTGCTCGAAGTCGAACTCGGCGAAGCCGATCTCCGCATCCCGGTCGGCGTCGACGAACATCAGCGTCGCCGACCCGATGTTCTTCAGGCACGCCTCCCCGCGGGTGATGTAGTCCTTGCCCGCCGGCTTGTCGTAACACCATCCACGGAGTCGAGCACGGGGCATTGCGTCCCCTCAGCCGGGTTAGGGTTCGCTGAGACGACGCATGCACAGCGGGGGACAAATATGTCGTTTGACGCAGAGTGGGCGCAGCACAAGGCGGACGCACTCGCTCAGAGCAGTTCCATGCGGCTCAATTCCGTGTCCAGGGAGCCCGGCGGGACGGGAACGCTGGTGGCCGATGTCTCGTCTATCAACGGCAACGCGAACCTGTTGATCGAGATCGCCGCCCTGCTCCACGAAGGGAAGCCGGACGCCGAGGTGGGCACCATGGCCCGCGCGCCGCGGGCACATGCCGATGTCTCCGCGCAGGTCGACCGGTTCGCCCGGTTCGCCACCGATCAGTTCCTGGACACCGTCACCCTGTTCGCCGCGCTCGCCACCAAACTCAAAGCCGCGGGCAGTGACTTCGCGACTGTGGAGGACGACAACGCCCGCAGGTTCCTCGACAGTGTCCTGCGAAACGGTCGGTACGTGGCACCGGAGGCACGGTGAGCGAGCTCAGCCACCGCAGCGACGTCGAGTTCCTGGCCGAGTGCAACCCCGCGCTCGTCGAGCGCAACGCGGACGAATTCCAGCGCATCCGAGACCTGCTCGTGGAGGTCGGGGAACCGGCGCGGCGCGCGGCGACCCGTACGGAATGGCACAGCGACGGCAGCGACAGCTACACGGGACGCCTGACGGAGGCGCGCGCGCTGGTCGACCACCTCACCGAGGGATACGACAAGGCCGCCAGCGCCCTGCGCACCTACGCGTACGCCCTGCGAACCGCCAAGTCCTACTTCTCCCAGGGCAAGGAGTGGGAGCAAGCCCTCGCCTCCCTCATCGCCACCAAGGGGACCGCGATCACCCGCGAGGCCCAGGAGGCGGAGCCCATGCGCCAGTGGGAGGACATGCGCGGCACGACCGGCTTCCTCGACTGGTTGGCCGAGACCACGATGGAAGTCGACGACATCAAAGACGAGGCGAACCGCCTGCACGACGCCGCAGGCTCCAGCTTCCACCTGGCCAAGACCACGGAGAAGGAAGCCCGTGACGTCTGCGTCCACACCCTTAAGGCTGCCTACGAACTGCTGCCCGAGTTCCGCCTCGGAGCCGGCGTCGAGCGCGTCGACGTCTATTCGGCCATGGCCGCCGTGCGGCGAGAGGCGCAGGAGGCACGCGGCAACCCGCTCACCCACCTCCCCGGCAGCGGCCCCAAGCGCGACTTCACCCCACCCGTCGGGGACGACGCCCTGTCGCCCGCTCTGAAGGACATCCGGATGCGTGTGGCGGGCCTCCCAGAGGCGGACGACAACTACTGGGACCCACCCAGCACCGCGGAGGGCCGTCGCGAGTGGATCGCGGCCAACAAGGAGATCATCCAGGCCGCCGCGCAGCGCTCAGGCCTGCCCGCGGACATGGTCGCGGGCATCGCCTGGCAGGAGATCGGAGGCCAGCCGGGGATCGCGGACGATGTGGTCGACGCCGCCCGCGAACAGGCAGCCGCCCTGTGGGGCCTTTCGCCCATTGCACCGACGAACCTGCCGTGGCGAGCGGGCGGCATGCCCGACGAGACGTCGTTCGGGCCGATCGCCATCCAGGTGAGGCGCGGCGCCGAAGTGCTGGGCTACGACCCGGCGAACCTCACACAGCAACAGCGGGACATGATCGAGGAGTCCCTGCAGGATCCGGCGCAGAACATCTTCATCGCCTCCGAGTACCTCGCACAGCTGAAGGCGGAGAGCGAGTTCGCCGACCTTCCGGCCAACCGTATGACCAGCGCCCACTACCAGGAGCTCGCCGCCCGTTACAACGGAGGCCCCTATTGGGAGTCGGACAAAGCGCAGCGATATGGTCGCCTCTTCGACCGGGACCTCGCCGACGCAAGGAGCGCCCTGGAGTGACATCGGACCAGCCGTACCACCCGGACCAGGACCGAAAGGCCCTGCGCTGGGTCCTCGCCGTTCCCCTGGTGATCCTTCACGTTCTGTCGGCGGGCTGCTGCTACTACGCACTGGCTACCCGCCCGGGCAACGCCGTGGACACAGCCGCAGTCGACGCGATCGTGCTGCTGTCGGTCATGACCATCCTCCTCAGCGCCTGCGCGCTCGCCATCACCCTCACCCCCTCGGCCCGCCGCTCCCTGGGATCCTGGTGGCTCGTCCCGCCCGCGGCCATGATCCTGCTCGCTGCCCTGCGCTGGGCGACCGTCTGATGCCCGTCGTGACCTCGGCGGTTACCGCTACCCGGGTCAGGACCGGAGGGCCATCCTGCACTGGGTTTCTTGCACCGAAGGTCACGGGCCACTCCCAACAGGTTGACAGACAGCTACAGCGTCGCACCGACAGTTGAGCCAGCATGGGCCGGCGGTCAATGGCCTGCCTCGGCAATGATTCTCCTGCGCCCGCTAGAAGTACCAGTTGGCAAGATCCCCGATTCGCTCGATGCAGTCAGCGAAGTAGGAGTCGGGCACCGGCTTGGGGAAGTTCGGGTGTGACGTCCACGACGGGACCCAGGTCGCGACCTCGTAGAACCCCTCAGCGACCCAGCGATCGAGCTTCTCGTCGGACTGGGATCGCTCGCACGCGGCCCGCATTGCCCGTTCCAGGCGGGTGAAAGCCGCCCGGTCCCACTCCAGATCCCCACGCAGCCGCAGCAGAAAGCTCCCCTCCTCTGCGTCGAACTCCCGCCTCAGAACCTCGGTGATCTCGTCCATGGCCGAGATCATGACAGCCCACGGAGAGACCCCCGACACTGCCCACGGCCAACCATCACGCCCGACCATCAAGCGGTGCACATTTGCTGTACTTGGCGGAGCACTCAGAGGGCTCTGGCAAGATTTTCGTAGCTGGAGATCATCTCGGTGACACGGTCGGCCGGTCCGCGTAGCGGCGGCGGAGGTGGGCGATCAGAACGACGCGATGGCGGAGGAGAGGGACGCCAGCGCGACCGGCCATCAGGCGTTTCTGCAGCTTGACGTCGGTGATGCGGCCTTCGTTGACCCCTGAGTTGTAAGGGGTGGTGATCCCCTGGGTGACGGCATGCCGGTCTTCGCGAAGGGCTCCGGCGAGACCGACAAGAGGGGCCAGGCCGCTGTCTGCGAGGTCGTTCAGCCAGCCCGGGAGTCAACCCGCGCAACTTCACCCGCCACCCCACCGCCACGCCCTTCAGCGCGCACAAGCAGATCAAGAACCTGAGCCGCCACCTCGGCAGGCTGAGGCGCCTGCCCGAACTGCTGGACAACCTTCCCCCGGGCACCACCTTCGACCTGGCGCCCGGCCCCGACCAGAGACCGACCCGGCCCCGCGGTGAACTCGTTGCCGCACTCGTCACCGTGCGGCCGCACTACACCCCTGGCTGCCGCCACCACTGCGACCTGGCCTTTCACTGCCGCACCGAGGCCCTCAACCAGGGCAGGACCGCTGCCCTGGGCACCGCAGTCCGCGACGACCTCGCGGGAATCGACACCATCGCCAAAGCCCTGGACCTCACTGACGGACGCATGCACCCCTCACGGGACCAGCAAGACATCACCCAGGCCCTGCGCCACGCACAGCGCATCCACGCAGACCTCCACACGGACACCGCATGATCCAGCTCACCTCCCTCCTTCGGATGCGCGCCGCCCACACCGGCAACGCCCAACGCGCCAGCCAACTGCGCCACCTCCACCTCAGCGACCAGCCGCTGATGCTGCTGGCGCTGAAGCAAACCGGCCCCGCCGCACGACCGCTGGCCGTCATGCTGGGCACCGACCCGCACCGCCCCCAGCTCCTGGTCGCGCCGCCCTCGGGCAGCACCGGCCCCATGCTCGCCGCCCTGGCAGACACGGTCACCGCCTACATCAACGCCTGCCAGCGGCACCGCGAACACCTGCCCGCCACCAACAACAAGCCGGCACGCTGGCGCTACACCGACGCCCCCCAGATCCTCGTCCCCAACCCCCAGACCGTGCAGCACCTGAAAGACCTCGGAGACGACCTGAGGTTCCGCAGCGTCGACGACCAGGCTCCCGGCTCCCGGGCCGTCCAGTGCCTGGGACACTGGCTCACCTATCTCACCGACCGCGCCGACCTCCCCGGCTCAGCCGCCCTCATCCCCATGACCAGTTTCCTCGGCATGCACTGGATCAGCGGCCAAAGCCCTCTCGAGGACGAGGACCTGGCCACCCTGCTGGCCTGGATCGACCCGCCCCGCCACGCAGCCTCGGGACGCGACGCCGCACTGGAGGCAGAAGACCCGGCCACCCACCGCCCGGCGGGACCAGCCACCGACGCCCCCTTCGACAACGACCACCTGGCGCCCCTGTTCGACGCCTATGCCCGCGCCCGGCGCCGGGCCCTGGACCAGGAGCAGACCCGCACCCTGCAAGAACTCGACCGTCTGCTGGCCACCTACCTGCAGCCCACCTGGGATTTGATGTGGCAGGCCTACACGCTCCTGCAGGCCCTCCCCGAAGCCAAGAGCACTGCACGCCGCTGGGACCACGAACGCACCGTATTCACCGACGAATGCACCTACCTGACCCAGGACGGACGCCCCCGTCCGGCCCGCGACAATGCCGTTGCCGCCGCCGTCCGCCTGGCCCGCATGGAACACGCAGCCGTCGCCTTCGCCGCCGAACGCACCGCCGACGACCCCTTCGTACGGGCAGAACTGCGCACCACCGGCAAAGCCTTCGGCGGCACCGTCACCACCATCGACGCGGAACACACCCTGCGCGGCCCCAGTGGACGTACCCAATGGCGGCCCCGGCTCACCGTGTCCACCCCGGACCCCGTGCCGATGGAAACCGGTCAGCTCCTGGCCTGCCACACCTACCGCAGCGCCCGCTACAAGATCTGCGAGGTCACCCCGGCCGACGGCGACACTCTCGTCGAACTTGAGATCACCGCCGGCATGGGCACCATGGACCGCCCCAACCACGCCGTCCTGCCCGACGCCGGCGCCTTCCTCGTATTCACCATCGCACCCGCCCCCTACCGGATGCCCGAATTCCCCGCACGAGAGCAGACACCCTGGACCCACGGCGGGCCTCCCGCCGACCAGCCGGACCACAGCAACGAGGGCGAGGGCGAGGAAGAACAGTGACACCGCCTCACCGGCCGTCGCCGCAGCAGCAGATGGACCAGGCCGCCCGCGCCGTCCTGGAGCAACTGCCCACGCTCACCCACCGCGGACTCGTCGTGGACTCCCCGCCCGGCGCTGGCAAATCCACCCTGGTCGCCCGAGCCGCCGACACCCTCGCGCAATCCAGCACCCCCTGCCCCGTCATCGCCCAGACCAACAGCCAGGTCGACCACCTCGTGCGGCGATTCGCCCGGCACCACCCGCACCTGAGAACCGCCCGGCTCACCGCAACGGATTACACAGTCCCGCACGACCTGCAGGCACATCCCGGCATCCGCATCGGCACCCGCATCGAAGCCCTCGAAAAGACGGCCGACGTCATCGTGGGAACCGCCATGAAATGGGCCACGGTCACCGACCGCCGATGGCCATGGGCGATCATCGACGAGGCCTACCAGATGCGCTCCGACACGCTTTTGTGGACCGCCGGCATCTTCGAACGGGCCCTCTTCGTCGGAGACCCCGGCCAACTCGACCCCTTTTCCGAGGTCGCAACCGACCGCTTCCAAGGCCTGTCCCACGACCCCATGAACAGCGCGGTCGCCGTCCTGCTCGCCAACAACCGCGACCTGCCCGTCCACTCACTGCCCGTGTCCTGGCGCCTGCCGCCTCAGCCGTCCCCCCGATCAGCAACGCCTTCTACCCCTCCACGACCTTCCACGCCGGAAGCAGTGAAGCCGACCGAACCCTCACGTTCTCCCCTCTCGACATCCGCACCCCCACCGACGAGGTCATCGAGCACGCCGCCCGAACCGGATGGGCACTGTTCGAACTACCGGCCCGCATCACCGGCCAGCGCGACATCGAAGCCTTCCAGAGCACCCTCGGCATCGCCGACCGGCTGCTGACCCGACGCGCCATCACCACCTGCGAGGAAACCCCCCAAGGGCACGCCCTGCAGCCCGGTGACATCGCCATCGGCACCGCCCACCGCAGCCAGGCTCACGACATCCGCGCGCTCCTGGCCCGCCACTACCCCCAACTGCACGGCGTCACCGTCGACACCGCCAACCGGCTCCAAGGCTGCGAATTCCGCGTCACCATCGTCCTGCACCCCCTCTCCGGCCGCGGCGACGCCTCCACCTTCCACCTGGAAGCCGGCCGCCTGTGCGTCCTCACCTCACGCCACCGCCACGCCTGCATCGTCGTGGCCCGCGCCGGCATCGCCGAACTCCTCGACGCCCACCCCTCCAACGATCCCGCACACCCCGGAGCCGCCTCCAAGGTCGCCGACGGCTGGGAGGCTAATCACGCAGTCCTCGCCCACCTGACCCAGCACACCATCTACGCTCAGGCACAGCCCCGTCGCTGGCGCGGATGAATAGGTCGCCGCACGCCTGCCACATGAAGGCGGGTTGATGGGAGCGTCGTCGCTGGGGCGCCCTCAGTCCTCGTCGTCGAGGGTGTCGTCGGCTGACTCGTGGTGGACGTTGACGCCGGCTCGGCAGCGCGCGGCGCCGATCGTGTCGTGCAGCCGGGCGAACAGGTCGGGCCGGATGAGTAGATCAGCTCCCGCGACCGCGGGCAGGAGTGGTTCGTAGTTTCCGTCGTGGACGAGGCGGCCGTGCCACTGGCGGCAGATCATTGCCTCACCGGTGGCGTCGCTGAGGCTGAACCCGCAGATTCCCTCTGTGGGTTCAAGGCCGAGTGCGGCCACGACGCTGGCTGCGGGTGCGAGTACGTAGACGGGCAGGCCGAGGCCGCTCAGGGTGCGAGGGCGAGGCGTATCGATCAGGCCAGCGGTTCCAGCGTCAGTGAGGGCCGTCAAGGCCTGGTCTGCGGCACTGATGTGCTCGGCTGCTGACTCGGTTGTAAGGCCGAGTCCCAGGCGCCGCCACGGGCTGGTCCACAGCTGCCAGGGGGCCTGGCAGGCGGGTAGTGTGCCGGGCGGCGGGTCGTCGTCGAGGGCCTCCAGGCCGACGGCGATCTGCAGTTGGCGGGCGGGCTGATCCGGGTATCGGCGTGCAGGAGTGCGCTGCCGCTCGAACAAGCCGATCTGCACCCAGCCCTCGTGCGGACCTTCATCCACGCGAGCAAAGGCCATGGCGCTTCCCGGCAGGGACCGCAGGCCCGCGACCGAAGCGAAGCCGGAAGGCGGCCAGGGCTTGTCCGCTTGATGGCTCTCACTGAACCACGGTGCTGGATCAAGCGACCACGCCAGGGCCTCGGGACGAGTCAGAGGGCGGGGAATGCGGGCGAATTCGGCACGCAGGGCCGCGCGGGGGTCATCGCGCAGTCGCGCGGCCGCGCCGCGTTCGAAATTCTGGGCGTTGCCGAGATGTCCCGCTTGGGCAAGCGCGGCACGCAGGCCGGCGGCAGCGCGTTGCAGGGCCTCTTCGGCGGCGGCCTGGTCGGCGAGATAGGCGTCGGGAAGCTGGCTGCGGCGTCCATTGGTCAGAAGGTCCAGCTGCATGCGCATGAGCGTCTCGACGTCCGGAAGAGCATCGATCACGAGATCGATGACGGTCTCGCGGAGCCCGGCCGGACTGCCGGCGGCGTTTAGGCGGTCGCCCAGGTAGTGGTCGACGAGGTGGGTTGCGAACTCCCGAGGGTTGTTCATGCGCTGTCCTCGCTGGGGGAGAGGGCGGCGGCGATGGCGCGTGCGAGTGTCGGATGAGCTGCCGTTGCCGCAGGGGCGGGCGCCTGGTGGCCAGCGCGGGCCAGGATGGCGGACGCATCGGCACGGACGGACAGCACGTCACTGCCGCACAGCGTGACGAGCTGTTCGAGAAGGGCGGCATCCAGAGGTCCGTCGGGCAGGTGTCCTTGTAGGACGGTCAGGAGCCAGGTCAGGGGGCCAGCTCCGAGGTCGAAGGAGAGGACGCGTGCCAGGGCTGCCTGCGCCTGGCCGGAACGGCTGGCCAGCAGAACCGTCGCTGCGATCAGGGCGCGGCGCTTGTCGCCGCGTTCGGGCAGGGCAATCGTGGCCAACGCAAGTTCGCACAGTGCGGTGTCGATGTCGTGCTGGGTCGCCTGCTCCGGCACCGGGTGGTAGGCACCCTGGCCGAGACGGGCACGGCCCGGCAGACGGTGGGCGATGACGCCATACGCCGCATCCCAGCAGGCGAAAGCGCTGACAGCCGGGGGTGAAGCGAGCGGGGGCTGAACAGCGAACGCCGAGACCAGGGCCAGGCTGACACCGATAGTGCGGCTGTAGGACGCCTCGGCGACGGCCTGGGCCACCTGGTCTGCGAGGTTGCGGGCTGCGGTGGCCGGGTCCGCGTAGTGCGCCTGCTGCCACAGATCCAGCCGGTCATTGCCGCCGAAGGAACGCCATCCGCCGCCGCCTCGCATCTTGGTGTAGGCGAGCATGCCCGCCGTGGCGGCGAGAGGGCCGAAAACACCAGGATCGCTGTCCTGGCGCAAGCGGAGCCCCGAGGCGAGGTCGGCCAGCAGCTCAAGAGGGTTGGAGGCGTTCATCTCGTCGGCGATCCGGTGCAGGAACTGGGCGGCTGCGTCTGCTCCCTGACCGTCGATGACCTCCAAGAGCCGCCACCCGACCGCATTGGCCAGGGCATCCCTCGACCAGCGTGGGCCCGAGGGGGCATCGTATGCCTTGCTGGTGCGGTCACGGACCGCAGCAAGCGCGCCAGCAGCACCTGCGGGCAGCGTCGGGCGCTGCTGGGCGTGCAGATACGCGTCTGTGGTGGGGTGCTTCTCGGGGCCGAACCAGTCACGTGAGGTGTTGTTGGGCACGGGGCGGGGCGCCCAGGGCAAGCCGCCCTCACCGCCACAACGCTGTGCTGCTGTGCGCAGCGCAGAAGTGGGCTCGTCCCCGGCAGCCTGCGATGCGGCGATCAGTGTCTGGTCGTCGTAGGTGGAGGTGATTGCATTGGCCAGCACCGGCAGGAGACGCGAGGCGCGGGCCGCGTCGTCGCCGGGCAGGTCAGCAAGCCTGGTGAGCAGAGCAACGTCCTGCCGGATACTGCGGCCATCGGGTCCAGCGGCGATGCGGAGCGCGGCCAGGACGACGGGGTCGGCCGTGTCAGCCTGCGTGGCCAGCAGCTGCCGGTGGGCCGCGCTTACCCGGCCATCGGGCAGCCCGGACTCGGCCAGCAGCACCTGGGCGCCTAACTGCGCGGCACCCCGCGGATCCAGGCGCGCAAGGGAACGCCACCACTCCTGCGGCGTTCCCGCCGTGCCCCGCCCGTCGGTGCAGTCCGCGACGAGATGGACAAGAGGCTGCGTACGCGCCAGACGCACCTGCGCCTGGACGGGATCGGCCTGCATGAGCTGAGGCAGCGGATCCAGCAGCTCCTCGATGGTGATGTCCTTGTGACCGCCATAGGCCCCCATGTAGCGGGCGGCACGCTCCCAGCACCGCTGCGCCTCGTGCGGGTCGTCGCAGGCGAGACTCACACGGGCCATCTCAAGCTCGAAGTCGGCGTCCTCCGCATACAGAGCACGGCGCTCGGCTTGCGCTCCGCGCAACGTGCGCATGAGCTCGTGCACGACGTCGGCCCCTGCCTGACCGACGCTCCCGGCGAGCAGGGACACCAGCTCCGTGGTGATCAGCGGGCCGGTTCCGGCCATGCCCATGAGAGAGGTGGTGGTGCCCTCGCTGACGGCTTGCAGGAAGGCGATGCCCACAGCGACATCATCGCCGCGCAGCAGGGCGACGGCGTCGTGCAACACCTGCCGCACCTGCCGGTGGATGTCCGCAAGATCGCAAGCCCGGGGGCTGCCCGTGAACGCGTATGCATGCTGGGCAAGTTGTTCGAGCGCGACACGCACGGTGGCGGACGCGGTTTCGGCTGTGAGGATGCCCGCCTCGACGTCGCGGTGCAGGCCGACGGTGGCAAGGGTGAAGCGCAGCCAGGCACGGTAGAAGCCATCGCCGTCCAGGAGGGGGAGCAGTCGGGCGGGCGCCTGCGGATCGGCTGCATGGGCCACGGCCAGCAGTGTCAGCCACCTGTTCACCGGGCCGGACAGGCCACTGGCACGATCGGTCAGTACATCCTGTGTTGCTTTCGCGAGAACCGCGGCGATGTCCCCGGAAAAGAGCTCCTCGGCAAGGTCCGACACTGCCACACCATGGCGGAGCAGGCGCCGCGGGTCGCACGGCCCGCTGGCCCAGGCCGCGGTGGCCAGCGTGCGGGCAGACGGCAGCGCGCCGCCCGCCGTGCCATGGGCGTCCGCAAGGTGCAGCAAAAGGGCCGCGCGCCGGTCGGGCTGCTCGATGAGCTCCGCGCTCTCGAGCAACGGGTCTGGACCCAGACAGTCCAACAGCACACCCAGCGCATCCTCAGGCGAGGTCAGAGCCTCCTGGTCGAGGAACCGGGCGACCCGCTGCGCGAGCGTACGCGGGGCCTGCCCGAGCTCGACATCGTCAGCAGCCCGGGCTGGCAACCGGATCCGTCCGCGCAACTCCGCCAGGAACACCGACTCATCGCTCTCGGATCCGTAGTGGACACGCTCATCCTTGCGTGCCTTGTCCCAGGCCGTGAGGTACGCCTCCCACGGGGCGGCACAGCCGGCCCGGTCGACCGCCGCACACAGCTGCAGGCCCCACCGCGCCGCCATCGTGGTCACACCCTCGTACATCAGGCTTGCCGCCACGCGGTCGGCTCCCACCAGCGCCACCAGCACATCCGCATACGGCACCAGGGAACCTGGCAGGCCTTCGTCCTCATACGTCGCCCGCGCCCGGCTCAGTTCGATGCAGCGCACCAGTGTGGGCCAGTCGTTGCGGACCGCCGCACGCCGCGCGGCAACGGTCAGAGTGTGGACGATGGCCTGAGGCGGCTGCAGCCCGGCAATCGCGCGGGTGAGGAAATCGGGTTCGATTAGCAGAGCGAGTTCGTCATCGCGCCCCAGTGCGGCCAGCAGTTCGGGCAGGTGCCGGAACGCGCGGGGATCGGTGAAGAAGCCCCGTTGGGACAACCAGTCGGCGGCCTGGGACCGGACCTGATCGACCCACCTGTCGTCGCCATCGACCCGGCGGATGAAGCGGCTGAAGCTCTCATGATGGATCTTCAGTCCGCCGATGCCCGGCTGTTGCGCGACGATTGGTGCCACGCTGTTCAGCGCGGCACCGAGTTGCATTCCGGGCAGCGGGAAAATTTCCTCGAGCTCCGATGTACTCACAGCGAAGTCGCAGACTGCGAGCATGCTGACAGCAGAGCGCTGTCCGGGGGTCAGACCGGCCAGCAGATAGGCGTAGTAGTCGTCGAGGTCGTGCGCCGACGACGGCACCGTCCGCAACCTTTCCAGAGGATCGCCGGCACCATCCGGCGCCGGCGCCGCTCCCAGGCCCGGGGCAGGACCAATGGCCTGCCGGCACAAATACGTGGCGTACAGGGCGTTGCCTCGAGAGCGCTCCTCGATCAGTGCGACCGCGGTCCTCGCCCGCGCAGCGGGATCGAGCCCCTCACCGGCAGGGGAGGACGCCAGGGCCGTCAGCACGCCCAGGCGGTCCGCCAGAGCATGCAGTTCGGCGCGGTTGAGCGGGGCAACGGTGAGACGGGAGGCACCGGCGTCGACGGCCTCGAGGTGAGGGCCGGGCTGACTGGCCAGGACGAGCACGACACCGGGCGGCAGTTCCAGGGCGGAGAGGTCCGTGACCAGAGAGGCCGCCGGGTCCACCTGCGGACGAAAGGCGCTGCCGGTGGTGGATCCAAGAACCCGGCTGACATGGTCGATACCGTCCACGATCAGCGCGATCGGCCGGTCCGGTGCCAGGCCGCGCGCGGCAGTGACCGCGGCCGTGAGGGTCTCCGGCGTGGCCGCGTAGCGTGGCCTGACCTGCGCCAGCGCCTCTGGAACGGCCGTCCCCAGCTGCTTCAGCAGGCTGCCGATCACGACCTCGGTCAGCACACGCTGCTCACGGTCGATGTCCGCGGCACCGAGCCAGCAGTGATGCCTCACCGCCAGCCATGTCTCCCGCAGCGCATCCCCGAGCTGCTCACACAACCACGACTTGCCGATGCCGGGAGCGCCGGTGACCACCACGACACCCCCCTGCTGCGCAGCGTCCTTCACGGCCGCGACCACGCCCGTGAGCACCGTAGGACGTCTCACCTCGGTGGCACGGTCCACGGGGTGCCCCTCACGGACCGCTCCGAAGTCGACTTCCAGACTCAGACGAGGAAGCAGGTCCTCGACCATCACGGTCCCCGCCCGGCTGCGCGCCGCTTTGGCCGCCTCGATCAGGGCCAGCGCCACCTCCTCGGGTGTGCGATGCCGGTTCGGCGGCCGTCCGGCACCGAGTTCTTCGGTGATGCGGTGCAGCAAGGCCGCCTCGGCTGGCCCGGGCTCGCGGATGTTGAGCGAACACGCCGGAAGATCCGTGTCGACGACCAGGGATGCGCAAGCGCGGTTGAGCAGGTCATCACTGACCTGGGCGAGCATCTCCTTCCACGGAGCGTGTGCACGCAGCGCAGCGGCGTCGAAACGGAACCGTTTGCTGCTCAGGCCGTGCAGTGCAGGCCCGGGATCGGTGCTGGCGTGGACCGGGCGCAGCACCCGGGTCAGCTCGGGATCCTCCGGCTGCATGTCGCGCACCACGAGGCGGTGCGAGGAACCCGGATCCGAGGTGAAGTCGTGGTCCATGGAGGAGAAGAGCAGATCCAGGCGTAGGCCTCGCTTGTCCTTTGTAAAACTCTCCAGCGACAACGCGCGGTCATAATCCGTGTGCTTAATCTGCAGCCGCTCGCGGCTGCCGGTGCTCCACTCGCACGTGATGTCATCGAATCGGTCGCCGGTGAACATCTTTGTGTCGACCAGCAGGGAATTCGCACGTCCCACCGCCAGGTCCACCAGTCGCAGCGCGGTGAGCAGGTCCTGGTAAGCGTAGCCAAGGTGTGTCGGGCGCAGCCCCATGCTCACCTCCAGCGTGCCTTGCTCACTTGGCACCCCCCATGGTGCGCGTCGCGGTCACTCTAACCTCCCTGACGTACCGGGACGGAACGGAAACCCAAGGAGAGATCGTGTGCGCAAGATCCAGCTGGCCCAGGAACACCTGGAAGGTTGGGCACCAGCAGCGGCTCTCGCACGCGAGATCGACGGCGGCGGCCGCACTTGCCTGGTCGTCGACGGCTTCGCGTACCAGACAGGGGGCGTCAGGCTTCGACGTCGATGCCGTAGTCGGTGGCCAGGCCCGCCAGCCCGGTGTCGTAGCCCTGCCCGACGGCACGGGCCTTCCATCCGGTCGTGTGGCGATAGAGCTCCACCGCGATGGTGACGGTCTCACCCGAGGAGAAGGGGTCAGTTGTGAAGGCCAGTTGGGTGCGGGAGGGCTGGGTGATGTCTGCTTGCCACTGGGTGTGCTGGTCGAAGACTGCGGCGGGTTGGGCCTCGAGGTCGATGCTGACGATGACGGCGATGGTTGCGATGTCGTCAGGGATGAGGCCCAGGTCGGCGGTGACGGTGTCCCCGCCGACGCTGACCCCGTCGTGACTGGGGTGGTTGCAGAAGACGAGGTCGTGGTCGCTGCGTACCTTGCCGTTGCGGGTGAGGAGTACAGCGGACACGTCAACGGGTGCGCCGGTGCAGGTGATGCGGACCGTCGTCGGCTCGGTGCGGATGGCTGCGTTGGCTCCCCTCGTCCGCAGTTGCAGGGTGCCGCTCTCCTCGCCGGGTAGCGGGCTGGTGGGGGAGCGGGTAGTGGCCGGGGCCAGGCTGGCACGGGTCAGCGTGGCAAGGACGCGCTCGAGGATGGGCCAGCCTTCGGTTTCCTGGCCTGGCCAGGGCCAGGTCAGACGCTGGGCGCCGAACTCCTTGGCGGTCGGCGGCTGCCCGAGTGCTTCCTGTAGCTGGAGGTGGCGCAGGCTCTCGGTGGCCAGGCGGCTGAGCTGCCACTGCCGTTGGGTTTCTTCCGGGTTGTTCACCCAGGTGTCGTGGTCGACGGGCTTGCCGCCCAGCTCCTGGTACACCCGGCGGGCGAAGTCGTAGCCGTCCTCAGTCAGTGGGCGGGTAGGCCGCTCCTGTTGGGATGGCGTCGGCTCGCCGATGGCCGTGTACAGCACCCCCAGGTCGCCGCCCGTCCAGTGGTTGGCTGCCGTGGTCGCGAACCGGGCGAACTGAGGCAGTGTGGGGGGACGCCCCTTGGCGGCGACGAAGCGGTGATGCTGGTGGGCGACCTCCTCCAACTCGGAGCGCCAGCGGCCCCCCACGAAGGCACCGAGATACTGCTCGGCCCAGGCCCGCCGGTGCCGTGTGATGAGGTCCCGTACCCGCTCGAAGCCGTCCCGGCGGGCGCCGTGACTCATGCTGGAGGTGAACGTCATCTGCCCGTACGGGGTCTCGACCGTACTGTCCTCGCTGTCCGTGATCTCCTGCTCCGGCCCCAGGACTTGTTCGGCGGCTTGCAGTTCGCGGAAGAAGGCGGTGTCGACCGGGCATCCGGCCGCGCGCAGGGCGGCCAGCGGCTTGCTGTAATAGCGGTCGACACGGTCCAAGGTGGTGCGGGAGTAGGGGCCTTCGCACACGAACCAGGCGGTCAGGCCCACGCCGTGCCAGAACTCGGCCGCGGGACCGAGGGCTTCGGCCATGGTCTGGTGCGGGCGCGGGTTGCTGACGATGCTGCCGGGATACCGCGCAAGCGTCACCGTCTCCCACAGCCGCCCCACCCGTTCCAGGACATCGGCGGGCAGACGCTGCCGGTACAACTGAGGGGTGTACCCCTGCTCGGTCCGGTTCAGACTCATCAGATCCTGATCGACCAGCCCCCACAACGACGGCATTCCCCGTGACTGGCCGGCATGCGCCTGGTCGAAGCCCGCCCACCAGCCGCGCAGGGCCGCAGCCCGCTCCTCCACCGGAGACAGAGAACTGCCGCCGCCGAGGAAGGCCGCGAGCATCGCATGGACCTCGTCCTCCGCGATGCCCGCCTCGGCAGCCATGCCAGCCGTCTGCGTGGCCATGCCGACGTACAGACGAGGCTCGGGCAGAGCGGTGATGATCTCCTCATCCGGGTGCGGGGGAGCCTGAAGGTAATCCAGCACAGCCAGCCAGTCACCCCCGAAGTACGCGGAGACGACCGGCTGCAGCTCTTTGGTGAGCACCCGGCGCGCCAGGGCTGTTCCCGTCCTGGCCTTCTTGGCGAAACCAGCCATCAGCCCTTGCAACCGCTGGATCCGGTGACGTGCGGCAAGCTGCACGAGGTCGGCGGCGGCAAGGGTGTCCAGCAAACGAAGGCGGGCCTGCTGCTGCCCCGCACGGTCCAGCTGGTGCCAGCCGCCGCCGAAGCGGAAGGCTTCCAGCGCGCTCTCGTCGATGCCCAGCAGCCGGTAACGCTCCTCGATGGCTGTCCAGAACCGCTGCTGTTCCGTGCGCGGGAAGATCTCTCCTGCCGCCCGCAGCCGGATGGGCTGAAGCAGTGTCTCGAACAGCGGCACCAGCAGCGCCCACAGCAACACCGCGTCCCAGTCCTCCACCGCGGTGTGACGGGCGGTGTCATCGGCGGCCAGCGTCAGAGCGTGGCCAGGGCGTTCCCGCAGCAGATACGGCAGATTGACTGCTCCTGCCTTGACCGAGAGTTTCTGGGGCAGGTACCACGCGCCGAGCCGCTGCTGCTCTTGGACCCCGAAGGCGTTGGCGCAGAGCACTTCGTCTTCCCGGGTGAGGGCCGTCACCTTGGCGGCGTCCGGCGTGTGGCGTCCTCGGCCGGGGACGACGGTGGCCACCGGCCGTCCGGCGAGCCCTGCGGCCAGCAGTCTGGCCGCCAGGGCGTCGATTTCGGCGAACCGTTGCTGCTGCCCGGCCGCCCGCTCCAGGGCGAGCGCCTGCTCGGGACTGCATTCCAGAGCAGGCTGCCACCAGCGTGTCGGGTCACTGGCCACCGGTCAGCCTCCGCATGGTTTCGACGAACTGCTCAAACGGCACCGGGGCAGCGGTGTTCTGCGCATAGACGGCGTAGCGCTGGGCCATCAGCTGCATCTCCCGCTCCCTTCTTCGGGCCTCCACCCGGTCCAGCTCGTGCACCACGCGCTGCTCGACGCGTCCCCGCTCGTACAGCACGAACGCGTCCACCCCGCCCAGACCCCCGCCGGCCCCCTCCGCGGCGCCGCCGGGGCCGGGGAGATCCCCTTCCATGGTGGTGGCGTCGATCAGCGGGACATCCAGGAGCACAGCGGGATCCATGTCGTTGTCCGCGCACATGGCCTCCAGATGCTCCTCCAGGCCGAGTTCGGCATGGCAGACCACGTCCAGGTACTGCTGGTCGGCAGCCACCGCGGTCTGGCGCAGGACGCGGACACCGCGGCCGACGAACTGGTAGAACTCGCCGAAGCTGCCATAGGGGCGCAGCGGCACGACCACGGTGATGGGCGGGAAGTCGTAGCCCTGGCCGAGCATCCGCAGCTGCACGATGCCCTGCAGATCCCCGGCGTCGGACTCGAAGCGCCGCCGGATGGAGGCGATCGCGGAGGCGGGCATGCTGTGGTGCAGCGTGGCACTGGGGATCCCGTATTCCTCGGCGATCCGCGCGATCTGTTCAGCATGCGCCTGGCCCATTGCCGCGAACAGCACCCTCGGCTTGACTGGCGCCAGCAGCTTGGCCTGCGCATCCAGACACGCCCGCGTCACGGCCATCACCTGGCGGATCGGTGCTTCGGACTGTGCGGTGATGCGTGCCATCTTCCGCTCGTCGCCCAGCGTGGCCAGCAAAGCATCACGGCCCACGATCTGCTCGCGCCGCCCGTCCGGCCACACCGCCTCATACACCGTCGACGCCACCTCGGGAGCGAACCGGTGCACCCGCAGGTTCTTCGCCGACCCGTCCGCGACGGAGTCGACCAGCCGGTAGCGGTAGATGACATCGGCGTCGATCGGCTTGCCGTCCAAACGCTGGAAGCACGCCGACATCAGCAGTGTGCGCGCACCCTGGAAGTGGGCGAACAGCCGCTGGTAGGAGGCGCTGGCCGCGATGTGCGCCTCGTCCGTTTTACCGAGCGGAGATGTGTACGGGTTGGAGCTGACCTGGGCTCTTCATCATGCACATGTTCGTGATGTATGGCTTCCATGGCGCCCGGAGCGGTCGATTGCGCTCGAGGGTGGGCAGCTCTCCCGGACATAAGCGAAGTCTCCGCCTTGCTGAGCGGAAGGATCTTCGAGCGGCTGCGGCTCATGCAGTCTCCTTGGGAGCCGCTAGAAAAAATCTGGCTCGTGCGGGGAACGCGGCACCCTCCTCGTTCCTTGTCCGGGTATTACGTGCGATCGGTCGCTCGGAGTTTCCTCGGGACCGTCCGCGCTGACTGACCGTCCGTTGCGGAGGGAAGGACGCATCTGTGAACGGATCCGACGAGCAGGACCCGCTCCTGGCCAAAGCGCCCCCAGCCCAGCCGCCACCAGAGACCGAGCCGCACCTTGAGCCATGTTCCGAGCCGACTTCCGACGACACGGGGTTACGGTTCCGCGACCTGGCCCTGGCCCCGGCGCCCTCAGTTCGGCCTACCGCCCACCGAGGCGGGCCGCCCACCGACGCGCTGGACGAGGACCACCTGCTGCCCTCAGGCAGCGACGCCGAGCGGATCACCTTCATCGCAGTCTCCGCGCCACAGGCCCCCGCGTCCGAGGCGCCGCGCACAAATACTGCCGCGCCCGGCCTCGAGGCCTTCTTCGTCCGCGAGAATTTTGAGCGGACCCGGCGCGCGATCGGAGTTCTGTTGCGCGACGATCCCACCCAGGCCGAGGACATCACACAGGAGGCGTTCGTGATCGTCTACGAACGCTGGGAGCGGGTGTCCAGGATGGACAACCCTCTCGCCTACACCATCAAGGTTGCCTGGCGGCTCGCCCTCAGGTGGCTGCGGGCCCGGAATCGCACGCGGACACTCGACGCCGCGCTTCCCGTGCCGGTCGCCGATGGCGCCGCCGCGGCCGAGGCCGTCATCGCGCGCGTCGACCTGGCACGTGCCTTCCTGCGTCTGAGCCCCGCGCACCAGGAAGTGCTATCGCTGTCGATGTCCGACCTGGACCCGCAGGACATCGCCCCGCTCCTCGGTATCCCGGTGCCGACCGCACGTACCCGCCTGTTCCGGGCACGCAGGGCACTTTCGGCGCTTCTCGATGAACGTCCGGAGGCACAGTCATGACATACGCGAAGGACTCCGGCCAGGCCGCTCCCGGGTCCGGTGCCGCGAACCCCTGGCTCGCCGGGATCAAGGCGGAGGCTGCCCGCCGACAGGCCGTCCGTGATGTCTCCGCGCTGAGTGAGGACGAACTGCTCGACGAGGCCGCACGCGGCGTCGCCGAACGCCGTGCCGCCCGCAACGACTTCATCGGGGCCCTGGTATGGGAGGAAATCGCCGGACCTGCCCGCACCTGGGGTGTTCCCGAGAGCCCGGAGAGTGGCGAACTGCGCGCCGACGACTCCGGCGCACCTGCAACCGGACGGACAGGCCGCGATTGATTCCTTCACAGCGTGCGCAGGCGCGATGCCGTATGACCGCCAGCTCGCGCTCGTGCGACATCCCTCCGGCGTCGGCTGATCATTCGCTCGGTGCCCCGGCAGGCCCCCGGTGACGGCCACTCTGCTTGCCGCCCTGCAGGCCCGGCTTGCCGCCCTGGCCGAGTGCGGCGACGCTGTACCGCTTCTGGACGACATGGCCGCCCGGCAGGCCCGCGCCCTTGTAGCCGCCCTTCCGCCGGAGTGTGGGGACCCCGATGCGGACCCGGCGGCTCTGGAGGTGCTCCGCATCGCGGCCCTCGTGCACTGGAACCGCTACTGCCTGCGCGGAGAAGACTCTGGGGATGAGGGCGAAGACGATGACCTCGCGGCTGCGGTCGCGCTCTTCTCCCGCATTCACCGCCGCGACCCCCTGGCGGTCCCTGACCCCTTGCTGCCGCTGATCGACACCTCTGCTGATCCGGGACAGCAGGAGAGCTCGGTCACCTGGAGCGGCATGGCACAGCCGTACCTTGACCGGTACGGCAGCACCCGCGATCCCGCCGACCTGCGAACAGCCGTGCAACTGCTGTCGGCGGCACTCGACGGCGCACCCGAGGAATCGCCAGAGCGCCCTCTGATCCTGCTGCAGTTCACCGAAGCGCTGCTGTCCCTGTACGAGGACACCGGCGACGAGGAGGCTCTGACAGTCTGCCTCGATACCGCGCGCGCCGAGACACGGCTCAACCGCACGGTGAACGGGAGCATGGCCTGGACCGCCCTGTCGGTCGCGCTGCTCGTCCGCTTCGGCCGCAAAAGGGATCCCGAAGGGTTTGAAGAGGCCGTGCGCGCCGCGTGGCGGGCGGTGGAGGCCGCATCGGACGGCGCCGGCCGCGCCCATACGTCCGGAGGCCTCGGGAACGCCCTGTATGGGACCTTCTCCCGGACCGGCGACGAGCGAGCGCTTTCCGAGGCGCTGAGTTTCCTGCGTGAGGCACTCATGCAGACGCCTCCGGGCGCACCGGAGCACCCGGCACGGCTGCACGCCCTCGGCCAGGCCCTGCTCGGCTGGCACAACCGCACCGGCGACCCCGCGGCCCTGGCGGAAGCGGTGCGCGCCGCCGGGGAGGCCGCCACGCTGATCCCTGGGGATCACGCGCACCGGGGCGACGTGCTCGCCGGCCTGGCCGCCGCACTCCAGGAACGCTTCCGCCACGCTGGCGACCAAGAGGACCTGCTCGAGGCTGTCCGCCTACGGCGCTCGATCCTGGCTGGCCTCCCGTCCACAGATCCACGCCACCCGGCAGCCGCCGCACACATCAGCACGGCACTGTGGCTGCTCCACCAGCACACCGGTGACTCAGCTGCTCTCACTGAGGCAATTGCGTACGCCCGGACGGCAGTCGAGTCGATGCCCGAGAACCACCAGGTGCAGGCCGGCTGGATGAGTAACCTCGCGGCGATGCTGCGGGCCCGTTTCCTAAACGGTGGCGCCCGTGAGGATCTCGATCAGGCGGTCAGGTTGCTGCGCGCGGCCATCTCCCTGCTGGAGCCCGGGCACCCCGAGCGCGCCGCGCAGCTCAGCAATCTGGCCAACGCCCTGCGCAGCCGCCATGAACTGACCAGCGACCCCTCAGCGCTGGCGGAAGCGGTGGAAGCCGCCCACACGGCGGTCGAGGCCACGCCCGGTGATCACCCGGCGTGGCCTGCCCGCCTCGGCAACCTTGGCGCGATCCTACGTACGCGCTTTGAGCGCGGCGCAGGCGCTCTTGATGACCTGGATAAAACGATCGGGCTGCTGCGGATGGCGGTCGCGGCCCTTCCGCATAAGCATCCCGGCCGGGCGGCCCAGCTCGCCAATCTCGGCAATGCTCTGCGCCTGCGCCACGACCACGCCCCTGACTCACAGGCCGCCGTAGAAGGCCGCATGACGCTGTGGGCGGCTGCGGAGCCGCCGGACGCACCCCCGCTGATCCGGATGCGGGCCGCGTGGGCCTACGCGGATGCGGCCCGCCGGGACGGCGACTTTGTCGAGGCCATCAAGGGCTTTGAGCTGGCCGTGGAACTGCTGCCGCGCATTGCACCGCCCTCGCTAAGCCGGGACGACCGCGAGCACAGGCTCGGGCGGCTAGCCGGACTCGGCTCCGAGGCCGCCGCCGCCGCGCTCGACGCGGGCCGTCCAGGGCTTGGCCTGGAACTGCTGGAGCAGGCCCGGGGCATCCTGCTCGGTGAGGTCCTCACCGCGCGCGGTGAGCTGGAGAAACTGGCTGAACGCGAGCCGACCTTGCACGCCGAGTTCCAGCGGCTGCGAGACGCCCTGTCGGCGCCCGAGGCCGACGCGGACACGAGGTTGTCGGACGGCATGCGCCTCGAAGAGACGATCGCGCGGATCCGCGCATTGCCCGGCTTCAGTCGCTTCCTCCTCCCGCCTACTCTCGACGACCTTAGACCGGACCCCGATGACGGCCCAGTCATCGTCGTGAACGTCGCCGGACACCGCAGCGACGCACTCGTATTGGGCGCGGAGCCAGGGGACACACTGCATGTCATACCCCTGCCGAGCCTCACCCCAGATGGGGTGGCTACGCACGTGAACAACTTCCACAGGGAGGTGTGGTCCTCGCAGTCGCAGGTTGCGCAGACACTCGCGTGGCTGTGGGATACCGCGGTCGGGCCGGTGCTCGAGAACCTGGGCGTCACCGCGACGCCCGCAAACGACGGACCCTGGCCGCGCGTGTGGTGGTGCCCAGTCGGGCTGCTGGCGCGCCTGCCGCTGCACGCCGCAGGCCACCACCAGGACGGCGGGGACTCGGCCCTGGACCGAGTGGTCTCCTCCTACACGCCAACCGTCCAGGCTCTCGCCGCGAGCCGCCGCCGGGCACGCCGCGAGTTGCCGCACCCCGCAGGACGATACGGCCGTGCTTTGGTTGTCGCGATGCCCAATACGCCGGGCGCACCTCCGCTGCCGTATGCACACCAAGAGGCGGAAGCCGTGGCCCAGATGATGCCGCAGGCTACGCTGTTGGCCGACGGTGAGGCGAGCCGCGCCACCGTGCTCTCCGAGCTTGGCCAGCACTCCATCGCGCACTTCGCATGCCACGGTGTGACGGACTGGCAGGACCCGTCCGAGAACCGACTGGTGCTCGCGGACGGGGACCTGTCGGTTCGCGACCTGCTGCACCACCGGCTCGACGGAATGCGACTGGTGATGCTGTCCGCGTGCAGTTCGGGCGAGGCCAGCGAGGGGCTGCCCGACGAAGCCGTGCACCTGGCCTCGTCCTTCCTCGCCGCAGGCGCCGCGCACGTCGTCGGGACGCTGTGGGCGGTCGAGGACCAGGTCGCCGCCCGCACCGCGACGACCCTGTACACGCACCTGACCGCCGCGGGCACCCTGCCTCCGCGCACCGGGCTCACCGCGATCGCCTTGCACGTGGCCACCCGGCGGCTACGGGAGCAGTATCCCGGCCGCCCCGGACTGTGGGCGCCCTTCATGCACATCGGAGTGTGATCCGCCCGAAGGGATGAGCAGCTCCAGGCTGCTCCCGTCCGCGCGGCGGTCAACGATCCACGCGCCCTGCGGGACCGCAGCTGGCACGCTCTGAAGGGTGGTGCGGCGCTCACGCTCGAACAGCCGGGCCTGCCGACCCTCAACCCAGCTGCGTACTGTTTGCCACATCCCACCACACGCCCCCGTAAGGGGGCGCACCGCGGCGCGGGCCAGTGCCATTGCCAGCATCGACGCTTCCTTTCGCTCGGACGTCACTGTGACAAGCACGGTGAAGGCATCCGCGTTCGCTGGAAGAGCCCTGCTTCGCAGCGCTTCCAGGCAGGCGGGCGACAAAAGAGCACGTGCGGCGCGTGGTGGTCTTGGTGAGGGTGGGCTAAGTTGGGATGTCAGTGTGGCTGTCATCGCGGGGAGTGGCGTGGACGATGTTGAGCGGGTTTTCAATGCCGAGATCGGTCGGCGGGTGCGCGTGGCGAGGGCGCGAGCGAAGCTGACGCAGGAGTTGCTGGCCCGGAAGGCGGGTCTGACGCGCGGGTCGATCACGAACATCGAGTCCGGTGCGCAGGCTCCCCCGCCGTACCGGCTGGTGCGCCTTGCCTCAGCACTCGGGGTGGAGCCGGCCGACCTGCTGCCGGGGCTGCCGGAGTCTGGCCGAGTGAACGAGCTGCCGGACTATCTTGCGGACACGGTGGCGTCTGTGGCGTCGGCAGCGTTTGAACGGAGGGCGCGCGATGGCCAGGTCTGACGCGGCGGCCAAGACGCTGTTGACGCAGTTCGGTATCGACGAGGCTCCCATCGACCCGGTGCTGATCGCGGAGAAGCTGGGTGTGCTTGTCCTCCCGCAGGACATGCCGGACGACGTCTCGGGCATGCTGCTGCGCCGGGGAGACGAGCAGGTCATCGGTGTGAACCAGAAGCACCACGAGAACCGGCGGCGTTTCACGGTGGCTCATGAACTCGGGCACCTGCGGCTGCATCGCGGCCGTCCGCTGATCCTGGACACCGATACCCGTGTCAACTTCCGTGACACGGTCTCAAGCATGGCCACGGATCGTGAGGAGATGGAAGCCAACCGCTTCGCAGCGGCTCTGCTGGCTCCTGAGCCTATGGTGCGTCGCGCAGCACGCGAGGCCGAGTTCCGTACGGCCCAGGAGTTGGTGCTCATCATGGCCAGGCGCTTCGAGATGAGCGAGATGGCCATGAACTACCGGCTGATCAATCTCGGCGTCATCGCGGATCCCACGGCGTAACGCTTTCCCGCACCGAGAGGCCGCCCGGCATCCCGGGCGGCCTTTCTTGTGTAAAAGTACGACAGTGAAACTGTCACTCAAAAAATGTTGCCGAGAGGGTGCTGTGCCTGCTGTCCTGGGTGCGTCAGCAGGGGCCGATGTGGCCTCTGGGAACAGGAGGTGCGCCATGCCCGGCAAGGCCAGTAAGGCGAGTGGGTCTGGTGGGAAGCGTGGTCGGAGCGCGGTCACGGGTCGGTTCGTGAAGCAGTCGACGGTGCGCAGGCACCCGCCGACGACGGTGAACGAGCGCGCGTCGCGCGGCTCGAAGAAGAGCAAGTAGGCGGGCTTCGAGCCCGCCTTTCGCATATCCCGGCCCGCTGCGGCGGGTCGGGGGAGAGGTGGTCGTCATGACGACGGCAGACATTCAGCAGCAGGAGACCGGCGGCAAGCCGGTGACGGTCACGGTGGACGGTGAGCCGGTGGAGGTGCCGAAGCGTACGACGCCGAACGCGGTCTTGGGCCTGGCCGGTATCGACGCGGCCACGCACTACCTGGTTCGGATCACCGGGCGGCATCAGCACTCGTTCGCCGACCGTGGGGAGGAGGAGATAACTGTGCACGAGCGTGAGACGTTCGTGTCGGTCTCCACCGGCCCGACCCCGACCGCATGACCGCGGTGATGCCGGAGGCGGGGCCCGCGGGAATGCTCGCGGGCCTGCGCCGCGCCGGCTACACCGTGGAGCAGACCGGCAACTTCGCCGTCTTCGACTACCTCATCGAGGTCGGCCCGCAGGCCGGGACGACGGTACGCATCGGTCTGGAACTGGTGCCGGACTGGCCGCTGTCGGCCCCGCACGGCCCGCACATCAGCCCGCGCCTGGGACATCCGCACGGCGCGGTGCACAACTCTCCGCTCGGGCAGGAGTGGGAGCACTGGAGCCGGCCGCCCGCCGACTGGGCGCAGGACCGTACGCTCCGCGGCTATCTGCGGCACCTGCGCACCCTGTTCACGCAGCTGGAGAACGGACCCTCCGCGTGATCACCCGCTTCTCGGTCGCGATGACCAGCGACACCGCCCAGCAGCTGACGGATCACCTGCGCCGTGGGGACGGGCAGGAGGACTGCGCCTTCGTGCTGTGGCGGCCGAGTACCGGCACCAGCCGCACCACCGCGCTGCTCACCGGGGTGGTGCTGCCGAGGGAGGGCGAGCGGATCGTGCACGGCACGGTGGACTTCACCAGCGCCTACTTTCTGCGCGCCGCAGCCCTCGCGGCCGAGCACGGCTGCGGGCTCGGCTTCATCCACGCCCACCCGGCAGGCCGGGGATGGCAGCGACTGAACACCATCGATCACGAGGCTGAGGCGTCCTTCGCCGCGCAGACCCAGGTGATGACCAGCCGCCCGCTGGTCGGTCTGACCTTCGCGGGCGCGGATGCCGGATTCGGTGCCCGCATCTGGCAGCAGCAGGCATCCCGCCGCTACGCGCCCACCGAGGCGGAGAGCGTCCGCGTGGTCGGCGGCCGCCTGACGGTCACCTTCAACAACCGCCTCCTTTCCGCACCGCCGGCCACGAACCGGCAGCTGCGCACCGTCTCCGCCTGGGGACAGACAACCCAGGACGACCTGGCCCGCCTGCACGTCGGTGTCGTCGGATGCGGCAGCGTCGGCATGCTCGTCGTCGAAGCCCTGGCCCGCACCGGCGTCCAGCGCCTGAGCCTGCTCGACTTCGACACCGTCGAAGAGGTCAACCTCGACCGGCTGCTGCACACCACCCTCCGTGATGTGCGCCTGCACCGGGCCAAGGCCCGCCTCGCCGCCCGTAGTGCCCGCCGCGCGGCCACCGCCACGAGCTTCCGTGCGTCGCCGTACGAGCTGAGCGTGGTCGAGCCGGACGGGTTCGCCGCCGCGGCCGACTGCGACGTGATCTTCTCCTGCGTCGACCGGCCCTGGCCCCGCGCCGTCCTCAACCTCCTCGCCTACGCCCACCTCATCCCCGTCGTCGACGGCGGCATCGCGGTCGACGCCCGCGGCGGACGCCTGCGCGGCGCCGAATGGCGCGCCCACATCGCCGCCCCCGGACGCGCCTGCATGGAATGCCTGGGCCAGTACGACCCCGCCCACGTCCAAGCCGAACGCGACGGCTCCCTCGACGACCCCGCCTACATCACCGGCCTGCCCGCCGACCATCCGCTGCGCCGCAAGGAGAACGTCTTCGTCTTCTCGGCCAGTGCCGCGGCCGCGCAGCTGAACCAGTTCGTCACCATGACGACCGCGCCGGGCGGGATCGCCGACACCGGCGCCCACCTGTACCACCTGACCACCGCCACCCTCGACCACCGCGAGGACGGCTGCGAGAAGGGCTGCCCATACGACGGCATGCTGCGGGCGCTCGGTGACGACGCTCCCGTCGCCGTCACGGGACAGCACCCGGCCGCTGAACAGGCTCGTACTGCTCGTGCCCGTGCGGTACGCCGCTGGCCGATCCGCGCCCGGCGCGCTATCGATGACCTCCTGCACCGATTCCGATGAAACCCCCGGCCAGAAGCATCCAGGGGGACCACGCATTCGCGCTTGGCCCGCCCGGCCCACGAGACCAACACTGAAATCCGCAACAACGTGACACCGGCAGCCGGTAGTTCACGGCAAGTGGTCACACGCACGACGGGAGTGCCGATGGACGCCGCAGAGCGCCTCGCCCAGAAGATCGAAACGCTGAGCAGGATGTTCACGGATGCCGAGCCCGCGTCATTGCGTACCGGCTACCTGGCCACCAACCCTTCGGCCGGGCACCCGGTGCTGCAGGGATCCACCGCGACGGCTCTCGTGCCCAGTTGGAACGAGCACCCCAGCGGCCTGCTGGTGCCCGCCACCTCCGTGCCGCCCGCGCCCATCGACCTGGGCGCGGCGTATCTCACGCCCGATGAGATCTTCGGGTTCGAGCTGCCCGCCGACTACGCCGTGCGCCAACTGGAGCGCCTTCCTCTTGAAGGCGTCATACGGTTCTGCGCCCAGGTGCTCAACGCCCTGGAGCTGCCGGGCGTGTCCGTGCAGGCCGTCGAGACGCACTTCGCCGGCGAGTGGCTGGATGAGCCGGTCCGCAGCCGTGTCCGGAACCTGCTCCGGGACGAGACCCGCAGACTGCTCGTGCCCCAGGCCCTCATGCTGCTGGCCCGCAGGGCCATGGAGGTATCGCCGGACACCGTGCCGGACGACCTACCCGACGGCGACATCGTCGGCGCTCTGTTTAGTCTCACCCAGGTGCTGGGCCACCATCCCGATCCCGGCCCGAGCGTCATCACGGACCGGCCCGGCACACTGGGCCGCGAGCTCATCGCCAACCAGCACTTCCACCGCAGCTGGTCCGTCCCCGGCGTCCTCGCCCGCTACGCACGGCGCTGGCTGCAACTGCCCGCCGAACATCACGGCGAGCCGGGAATCGTCGACCTCAGCCAGACCTACCAGGACTGCACCGGCGCCCGCCTGGAGGACCTGGCGGCCGTCGCCGGCTACCTGTGGCTGCGCACCACGATGGGACGGTTCGTCATCGAGCCGGGCGAACTGGCTGGCCTGACCCTGCCCGCGCAGCGCGTCGAGTCGGTCCTGATGCTGATCACCAACGACCTGCCCGGCATGCGGGAGGCCGTACACGGTGAACGCCCAGAACAGCGCACCGAATGGTCCTTCGACCCCTTCCAGCAGTGGCCCGTGATCCGCCTGCCCGAGGACCGGCTGCTGATCCTCGATCCCCGCCACCTGATCAGCCGGGCCTTCGGGTGGCTGCCGATCTTCGACATCGAGTGCCCGCCGCCGGGGCGTACCAAGCCCACCGGCCACCGCAAGATGGCCGCCCGGGCCAAACAGACCCTGCGCCACTGCAGCGAGGTCTACGTCAGCGAGGTCCTGCACACGATCACCCGCGACGAAGGCACCACACGCCGGGTCTACGACGACGCCGAACTCAAGGCCGCCTACACCGCCCCAGGCCAGCGCATCGCCGACGCCGCGATCGACTATCCCGGCACCTGGATCGTCATCGAGGTCACCACCACCCAGCTACGCCGCGAAGCCCGCACCGCCGTACCCGGCGAATCACAGATCCAGGACATTGACAAACTCGTCGAGGAACTCGAACAGATCGACGCGACCATCACCGCGCTGCGCGGCGACGAGGCCGCCCTCACCGGCGCACCTGCTGCTGCCGGCGACCGTCGCTTCCTGCCGCTGCTCGTGCTGCCGGAAGGCTTCCCCGTCAACCCCATCACCCTGACCGTGATCCGTGAACGCGCCCGGAGGAAAGGGCTGCTGACGAGGCCGGACACGGACCCGGTGGAGATCGTCGACATCGAAGAACTGGAGATGATCGAGGCCTTGCAGGAAGTCTCCGGCCCCAGCCTCCTCGACATCCTGCGCGGCAAGCAGTCCGGCAGCTTGCGCAACGCCGCCGTACGCGACCACATCCTGCACGTCATACGAGTACAGCCCGATGCACCAGCCCGACACGCTGGGCTGCTGGACTCTGCCCTCAGGCCACTCGTCGACGCCCTGCCGCAGCCGCATCCGAACTCCGCCACCAGCTGATGGCCGGTGTCCCTGCGCGCCCCACCGACCAGCTCGCCGCATGCTTCTCGGGCAGGACCCTCTGGCGCCGCTCACCCGCTCACGATCTCGATGAAGGACGGAGTTCTCATGGCCACTTCCCTCCCAGCGTTCGGTGTTCCCGGTGGAGCGTTGTCGCCGTTGGGGCAGCGGTTGCGCGTCTTGCTGAGTTCCGAGCGCGTCATCAGTGACCTGCGGCGTTACTTCGGTATCGGTCTGCGGCCCGGCGGGATGCCGTTCACCGGGAGCCGGTTCGAGCATCTGGCGGGTGGGGGAGACCGGCTGGAGGTCGCGGACAGGATCACGGCGGAGGATCTGGTCGCGGTGCAGACCTTGTCGGTGACCGTTCCGGCGCCTGTTGCGCTGGACATTCTGGAGGGCCGCCTCGGCGCGCGGCTGTCCGGTCTGTTGCACGCCATTCCCAGGGACATCGACATGGTTGATGCCGACGCGGTCGTCGTGGCCGATGGCTCGCCGGCGGATCAGGCCTGGGGTCTGCTCTGCGAGCAGTATGGGGTCAACTGGGTCATCGCCGGGAAGGTTCTGGCCCGCAAGCGTCCCCGCTTGCTCCCGGTCTACGACCGAGTCGTCCGCTGTGCCGTCGGTCGGCCGCCGTCCTTCTGGCTCGCTCTCCATGCCGCGCTGCGTGAGGACGACGGCGCTGTGCACCGCCAACTGCTGGAGTTGCGCCAGGTCGCGGGGCTACCCGAGACGGTGAGTGCGCTGCGGGTGTGCGATGTGGCGGTATGGATGAACCATCGGGCCGTCGGCCATGCCTGCCCCTGAGGATGTCTGCCGTCAACGTGACCCGAGGGGGCGTTCTGGCGTGTGAGGGTGACGGACTTTACCAACCGTCGCTGGGGTGTGTGTGACGTTTGCGTGGAGTGGTCCGCCGGGGCGGGGGAGGGGTGTGGACTCGGGGCCGGGAGTGCTGCCACCGGGGCGGTTCCCGGTTCGGAGGGGACGGCACATGATGGATGGCCGGTTGGTGGTGGGCGACTTACGCGTGCAGGAGATCGTCCGCGGGGACGGCCGGGTGTCCTACACGATCGTGGACACGGACTGCACGCTTGTGGCGGAGGCGGACGGGTTCCTGCGTTCCTGCCGGGCGGGCACGGACCGTACGTACGCGTATGTGCTGGTTGATCATCTGCGGTGGCTGCGGTTCGCGGGCCTGGACACAGGTTCGGTGTCGCTTGAGGATCTGCGGCACTACATGGCGGCCCTCGGGGCGGATTATCCGGGGCCGTTCGGTTTGCCGTGGCGGGAGGGGAAGCGCCCCTATGGGCACAGCGCGTTGAAGACCGCGGCGGCCTGCCTGAAGGGCTTCTACCTCCGCCTGGGCACCCACGGCGTGAACCCGGCACTGGCGGAGGCATTGCGCGTGACCCGTTTGCCGACGCGGGCGGATCGGCGGCGTGCGATGCTCGGGCACGTCCTGCACAGCATGCCCGCGAACCCTCTGGCTCCGGCGGAGCGGGTTCGCCGGCATCCGAAGATGCTGCCGGAAGGCGCCCGGGATCTGCTGCTGGGGGCGGTCTCGTGCGCGCGGGACCGGATGGTGGTCACGTGGCTGGCCGACGGCGGTTTCCGGATCGGTGAGCTGTGCGGGCTGCGTCTGGTCGACCTGCACCTGCGCGAGCAGGCCGCGTGCGGTCAGTGCAGGGGGCCGCACGTGCACATCTGTCACCGCGAGACCAACGCCAACCGTGCCCGGGTCAAGACCAAGACGCCCTGGACCTGGCAGGACAACGCCGTGTGCGGGGGTACGGTCCGCCGGGTGAGTCCGGCGATGATCCACACCTACTTCGAGTACATCACTACCCAGTACCCCGCCCAGACCGCTCACGGCATGCTCCTGGTCAGCCTGCACGGCCCCACCCGGGGGCAGCCGTGGAGCACGGCCGCGGCCCGCGGCATGCTGCGCCGGTCCGCATCCCGTCTGGAGATCGGCCGGGTGGTCCCGCACGCTTTCCGGCACAGCTTCGCCACCGCGGTGCTGGACGCCGCACGGGGCAACGCTGTGATCGCGCGGGACGCCGGTGGCTGGGCCTCGGCCGCGACCGTCGAGCAGGTCTACGGCCACGTGGACGTCCACGACCCGCTCTTCACTGCAGCGCTGGAGCAGGTCTGGGGGACACAGCCGTGATCCCGCTGACGCTGCTGCCCGGCCGCACCGACACCACCCGCATCGGCCGCGACCGGCTCGAACTGCTCACGGCCCTCATCACTGCTCCCGCATTCGACCCGCTCTTCCGCGACGCGCTGATCTTCATCCCGCCTCACCACCCGGTCTACGCCTGGCAGTGCGCCGTTGACGGCTGCCTTCGCATCCGCCGGGTCAGCCACAACCTGTGCAACACGCACAACCTGGAGTGGGAGCAGGCCGAGCGGACGGGACAGACCAAGCGCGCCTTCATGGACGCGGCCACCGCTCTGCCCGCCGCGCGGGGAGTGGACTACGGCCGGTGCCTGATCTGCCCCGACCGCCCGGCGATCAGCCCCACCACCCGGCTGTGCCTGCAGCACCAGACCAGGTGGCAGTACGGCGAGGCCGCCGGCATGGACCGCACCCGGTTCGAGTCCTGGTCCCGTACACAGCACCCGCTTCCCGGCTATGGCCTGTGCACGGCCCGTTGCCCGTTTTTGGCCTGTACCTCACTGGGGCTGTGCCTGCAGCATCTGAACCGGTACAAGATCGACAACCGTCCGGGAGCGGCCCGGTCGCAAAACTCACGCGGTCCCCTCAAGGACGGCCGGCCGCTCCCGGTGACCTACGGCGACGAGGAGGCGTTCAGCGCCTGGTGCGCCACTGCGGAGCCGGTCACGCAGCCAGGACTGGTCAACCTCCACTACCTGCCCGCGCTGCTGCGGGCCGAGATCCAGTGGGGCCTGCACGCCCATGCCCAGGCCGCACAGCACTCCGAGTGGACCACCAACGGCATCAGGAATCTCGTCAGATACTGCTGGCGAGGCAGCATCACGTCCCTGATGGACCTGCACGACGCTGACTTCAAAGACCTGACGCGCAAGCAGATGGACTCCGAGGTTCGCAAGATCATCCGGGAAGTCGTCAACGGTCTGCGCTGCGTCTACTACAGCCCCTCGGACACCAAGGACGCCGGCTTCCTGGAGACCGATCACTTCGGACGACGCTTCAAGAACGCCCAGAGCCACTTCGACATCACCACCGTCCCTCAGCGGTGGCTGCGCGACCTGCTCTGGGATCATCTCGCCGAGTGGCTCAGATCCCCGCAGTGCCCTCGCACCCGCGGCCCCTTCGAGCAGATGCGCCGCGCCGCCGTCGAGCTGGGCGTCTTCCTCCAAGCCGACGCCCCCGACGCCGGCCACGACCCCACCGTGCTGCGCCGTGAACACGCCGAGCGGTTCGTCGCCGACCAGCGCCACCGCGCCCGCCACGGCCTGCCGTCCCTGGGGATGGTCCTGGTCGACGGACGATCCCCCACCGTCACCGATCTGAGCTGCCAATTCGTCTTCAACGGGGCACGCAAGCTGCTCTACAGCGCCATCCCCGCCGGCCACGCCGAACGCCTCGGCATCGACACCGGCTTCCTGACCGCCATCCCCTTCGGCGGTACCGGCCTCAAGCAGCGCTCCCGCAACCCCTTCAGCGACGACGTCGCCCGCGCGCTGACCGACGAGACCAACCTGCGCCGCCTGGAGGAACTCGACCTCAACGACCGGGGCCTGCGGGACATCTGGGAGACCATCGTCGCCACCGGGCGCCGCTGCAGCGAGGTCGTCGGACTGCGCCTGGACTGCATCGGCCGCTACCGCGGCCTGGCCATGCTGTGGCACGACCAGACCAAGGTCGGCAACTACAACGAGGGCATTCGCATCCCCGAGCCCGTCTACCAGTGCCTCGATGCCCGCCGCACCAAAACACTCCAGCTCTTCGAAAAGCGCTACGGCCGCACCCCAGCAGCCGCTGAACGCCCCGGCCTGGCCCTGTTCCCTTCCCGCATCCGCAACCCCAACGGCCGACAGCCGATCTCCTACGGCCACTTCAACCAGCGCTTCAAGACCTGGATCGCCGGCCTGGACCTCGGTGGCGCGTACGTCGCCCACCAGGCCCGCCACACCCTGGCCACCAACCTGCTGCGCGCCGGCGCCACGCTCACTCACATCCGCCGCTACCTCGGCCAGCTCTCCGAGCGCATGGCCGAGCACTACGTGAAGATCACCAACAGCGACCTCGAAGACGTCCTGAACACCGTCTGGGTAGCCGGGCCCGGCGCACCCCGCCCAGGCGAACTCCTCTCCGGCGACACCACCCCCATTGACCGCGAGACAGCCCTCGCCCTGGCCCTGGATCTCTCCCGCCGCAGCACCCCCGCCGACGGGGGCTTCTGCACCTACCAACCCGTCGTCGACGGCGGAGCCTGCCCCTGGAAACTCGACTGCGAGAACTGCGACAACTTCGTCCTCTCCGGCGCAGACCTCCTCTACTGGCGACGCAAAGCCGAACAGTGGCGCTCCATCGCCGAGAACGCCCCCGACGACGCCACCGCCGACTACCTCCACGCCGTCTTCGAACCCACCGCCCAGGCCATCAAAGGACTCGAGCAGGCCCTGGCCGCCCTCGGCATCCTGGACGAAGCCCTCACCCTGGACCTTCGGCGCCCCCAGGACTACTTCCACCGCACCTGGAGCACTGCCTTCCGCGCCCGAGACCTCGCAGCACTGCAGGCCCCCGACGACGCCACAGGACAGCCATGAGCACGTCCCGCACCGACGCAGCCGCCCAAGCCCGCCGCCAAGCCACCCAAGAGATGCTCGAACGCCTCCAGACCGTCCTGACGGCCGCAGCACGCGACCATACGCCTGTCACCGTTGCCGCCCTCGCCCGTACCGCCCGCGTCTCACGCACCTTCCTTTATCAAAACCAGCAGGCCAGAGCCCTGATCGAGCAGGCCACCCGCGCAAGCAGACCACATCCCGCAGTCTCCAACAGCGGCAGCCGCGCCCAGCCCGCCTGGAAGGAACGTGCACTCAACGCCGAAGACGCACTCACCCACGCCCAGCGCGAAATCCGCACCCAGCGCACCCACATCGCAGAACTCCTCGGCAAGATCCGCGACCTCGAACACGACCTCCCCGAGGGCTCCCTCCAGCGCATCGTCACCGAGAACACCACGCTGAAGCAGCACGTACGACAGCTCACCCAGGACAACCAGCAGATTCAAGAGCGCCTGACCAGCGCCCGCCAGAACAACCGCTTCATGGACAAACGCATCGCCGACCTCGAAGCCCAACTCGCTCCGTACCTCACCATCCCAACCCCGCGCCCCTGACCCAGCCTCGGATCACTGCCAAACGGGACGGACCCTGTCGACGACCGTCAGATCCAGTCGATGCCCAGCTCCCGCAATGCGTCGAGCTGATCCCGGGCGAGCTTGTCTCGCCTCGACTTGGTGTTGGAGACCCAGATGCCGAGTTTCACAGCCACCGGCTCCAGCTCGCCTTCGACCGCGATCTGCTCACTGTGGCTTCTTGGTACCGGCCGGTGGGCGCCTTCTCGTTCCACCCACTGCGCGAGTGCCGCCAGGCCCCGCTGGAATGCCTGCTGTGCCTTGTTCGGGCCCTTCGTCGTGCGCTTGGCCGGCGGGGCGGGAGATGGCGCCTCAAGAGGCTGCACCCCCAGTGTGGTCAGTCGTTCCTGCTGTTCGGTGGAGAGCTGCGCCCAGGTGCCGGGGTTCTTCTGCCGCGTGAGCCAACGTCCGATGTCGTCGCCGTCGAAGACGACGCCCGGTGCGATGTGGGGCAGCACGCCGTCGGCGTCGACCAGGTCCGCGAGCACCTTGTAGTGGCGTTGCCAGTCGAGCGGCCAGGGGCAGTTCCAGTCCGGGTCGATCGCGGCCAGCTGTGCCGCGCGCTCTGCGGCCCGTTCCGGGTCTTTTCCCAGGCCGTTCTTCGCGCCTTTGCGCCTGAGATTGGCCAGGTGCTGCCCGATGGGCACCATCGCCTCGCCCTCGCCCCACACCGCGTCTTGCCGGGGTGCGAGGTGCCCGTGCGCGCGCCGATAGGAGCGGAGGGCGGCGAGTTTGTTCTCCCACGCTTCGTCGCCGGGCTCCCACACCATCCCGGCGTCGTCGAGGAGTTCTTTGCGGTGGGGGTCGAGTTCGCCTGCGCGGTGCGCACGGCGTTGCTGGTGGACCCACCGGCCCAGGGGATAGCCCTTCGTCACGCCGACTTCCGCCTCGGTGTCGTAGGGGACGGCGTGCAGGCCGGTGATCCCGTTCTCGGCACGCCAGCGGGTGAGGGCTTGGTAGCCCTCGAGCCAGATGAGGGACTGGGGGCGGATGACGCGGCAGCGTGTGAGGGCGGCGATGTCGGCGGCGTCGCGGGGGTGGGCGAAGTTGACCACGATCGAGGTGACCCGGTCGACCTCCTGCTGCGTCTGGCTGGTCTCCTCGGGCATGTCCCCGTTTTCCGGCCCGGCCGCGGTCGCGGGGGAGGGGGTGGGGCGGACGTGGAGGCGTCGGCGTTCGGTGCCGCGGGTCAGGGCGCGGGAGGCGAGCTGGTCGACCATGCGCTCGGAGTGTGAGCGCAGGGCTTGGAGGATGTCGACGAGGGGCTGGTAGCTGGCGGAGGCGATCATGTCCTTGGGGTCCTCCCCGGGCTGGAGGAAGACGGGGATGATGATCCGCGCGGTCTTGGTCGTGCCGTCGGGGTTGGGGCGCAGGGCACGTCCGATGTTTTGGACGACGTCGACCTGGGAGCTGCGCGACCCGACGATGCACACGGCCTCGACCCCGCGTAGCCCGGTGATGTCGACCCCGACCCCGAGGGCGCGTACGGAGGAGAGGAACGCCCGGTGCACCCGCCGGTTCTGGGTGTCGATGCCGTTGGCGAACCGGTGGATCACCTCACGCCGATGGGCGATGGGGTGGTCCCCGCACAGCCAGTCGGCCCATACCCGGTCCGGGGGTACGTGGCGGCCCTCCTCCAGCTCGTACAGCTCGGCGTCGATCGATGACGCGGGCAGTTCCTCCGCCCCGGCCAGCGCCGCCGCGGAGGCCTCAGCGGTGTACAGCTCGGCGGCCGTCGCCGGCATCTGCTCGGCGAACGCTGCCGCCTCCTCCACCCGCTGGTGGAACACCATGGTGGTGTGCAGATTCTGCTGCGCCGCGTGCTCCAGCAGCGCGGCCTGGAGCAGGGCCACGCGCCGGCCGCGCAGCGCGTCCTCGGACAGCCCCAGGATCGGGTCGGGGTCGCGGATCTCCAGCACGTCGATCTCGAACCCTGCAAGGATCGACCGCTCCACCGCCTCCGCCAACCCAAGATCGAAAATCCGGGTGCCGTAGGTGTGGGAGTCGTCCTCCATCGACGCGATGACCACCTCCCGCCCGTCCCGCCCGCGCTGCGGCCGGGGCGCGGCGAGGATCCGCGGGGTGGCGGTCAGGTAGAGCCGGAAGTCGACAGGGATCCGGCTGTTGTCGTGGATCGCCGCCCACGGTCGCCCTATGTCTCCGGCCGTCATGTGCCCCTCGTCCAGAATGGCCAGGTCAAACGGAGCCATCCGCTGCCCGTACAGCCGCTCCCCGCCCGCCAGAGCCGATTCCAACGGCCCAGGGACAGTCCGGCGACCAGTGACGTCGGCGGGGTCCTCGCGGTCCACCAGCGATGCGTACGTGGCGAACACGACCACCGGCCCGGACCCCGCCCACAACACGAGCTGGATCGGGTTGGTCGTCGTACGAACCCCGAGCTGCTCCAGGACCTCGTCCTTGTCCACCGAGCAGACCGCGACCATGGGCGCGCGGTGCCCGACCCGGCGCCAGGACTGCGCGCTCTGCACGATCAGATCCAAGGTGGGCACCATGACGAGGATCCGCCCGCCCGGGAAGCACTCCAGAGCGCTCGCGGCGGCCGTGATCGTCTTCCCGGACCCGGTCGCGGACACCCCCATGGCACGTGCCCCCTCTGGAGGCACGAATGATCTTGCAGGGAATCCCACCCATCTTCTAAAAGCCGACTTTTGGTCCACTTGGTGTTCTCGGAGCTGAATCACACCGATTTCCTTTTCCTTTTCCCACTCCGCACCAGCAGGCTTCGCCATCGGCCCGTTCTTGCATACGGCAGGCCCCCCGACGCGGACGGCAAGGGGTAGCGCTCCCCGCCCCCACGGGCCGGCAGTTCGTCCTCGAAGTCACACGCCGCCACAGCCTTCCACCCCCCACACCACAGCGTCTCCAGCACAGCCGTGACCGCGGCCACCATCGCACCGGGCTCCACTCCCGCGGGCGCTTCGCACTCCAGCACGGTCGGCCACTCGAGGAACTCGAAAGGATGCGCCTTCCTGCCCGTGGAGTAGTCATTGCAGACGCCGCTCACCCGCAGCGACCCCACCACCAGGCCGCGGCCCTCCTCACCGGGGCCGAGACGCTCCTTCAGCCAGGCGATGACCGTCGAGCTGTCCGCGGCATCCACATAGACCGAGCAGTCCTCGTACGAAACTCCGGTGTTCTCCGTCACCGACACCAACCCCTCTCCAGACCGTCCTCAGCACACTGCGAACGGGCCGCCCTACCGCGCAGACCCCGGTCCTTCATCAGCCGCTCTTCACCAGCCGTGTTCGGCGGGGCCTATGACGTCGTGTCCAATCTGCCGGGCGAGGTGCTGCGCCCGTTCGTCCTCCCCGGGCCGGACGTGAACGTACACGGTGTGGCCCGGGGCCGGCTCGTGGTTGGCGTCGATTCCGAAACAGGCCTGCACCCCGGTTCGCGAGTGCTCAGGGCCGAGGTCGAGTTCAGGCACCGCCGGCCAGCTGAGCGCCATCCACGCGATCTGCCCCCAACCCGCCTGACGCAGCACCTCCGGCGCTTTCTCCAGCAGAGCACCCTCTACCGGCTCCACGACCGAGAGCATCATCGGCAGCAGACGAGCCAGCACCGTGGCGTCATCTGGAAGGTCGACGCCACGGAAATGCTCACCGCCTCCCGAGAACCAACCCTGCGGGAACACGCCGCGCGCCCTCACGATGTCTTTGACCCGAAGCAACTCGGCATCCAGGTCGACACTCGCCCCCTCCCACAGCTCCCCGCACTCGACCAGAGACACGGCCACGGCGATCACCGCTGCCACATCCCCGCCCTCGCTCCGGCAGACCGGATAAGCCCTCGCATTACCCACACAGACCCCTTACCTTCCACACAGGACACCAGAAGGGGTATCCCTACCTTCTGCCAACTGTACATTCTGCATCACTCCGAAACAGCTCCCGCAAACCAGAGCCCAACACCACCCTCCAGCCAGCCAGGCCCGCACCAGCGGGCCCAGACCGTCCCGGAGGCGCAGCCGGAAGGACCTTTGAGGCGGGGGAGCGCAGCGGACCCGCCAGCCTGGGCCAGAGCGAAGCGAAGGCCCAGGCGCAGGACGCAATCCTCCAGCTTCGGGGAGCGCAGCGGACGAAGCGTCACCCCCCTTGCGAAGCAAGGGGGGTGAGTGGGCCGCACAGCGGCCCTCCAGCGCTCCTGCGGAGCAGGAGCGCAACCACCGCGCGCAGCGCGGTGGTTCGCTTGCACATCGCGCAGCGATGTGGTACCCGCGGAGCGGGTACCAAGATCGGAAGAGC
>NZ_JBEXQK010000049.1:0-44795 GCF_040612535.1 Streptomyces sp. NPDC006368 | reverse complement strand
CGAAGAAGCCCTGGATCTGGTCCGTGTGCAGATCGACCGTGAGGATGCGGTCGGCGCCCGCGCACTTCAGCATGTCGGCCACCAGGCGGGCCGAAGTAGTAGCGGGACACCGATTCGGCGACACACACCGGCTTGTCGCCGCCCTCGCGCTCCACCGTCACCACGGCGGTCACCTGCACGCCGCCGCCCGCGTCCTCGACGCCCTTGAGCACGGCGGTCGCACGCAGCCGCGACCCGACCGGCACGGGGGAGGGGAAGCGGACCTTGTTGGCCCCGTAATTCACGCCCATCTTCATGCCCTCGACCCGCATGATCTGCGGCACCAGCAGGGGCAGCAGCGAGAGCGTGAGGTAGCCGTGCGCGATGGTCGTGCCGAACGGGCCGTCCGCCGCCCGCTCCGGGTCCACGTGGATCCACTGGTGGTCGCCCGTGGCCTCGGCGAAGAGGTCGATCCGCTTCTGTTCGATCTCCAGCCAGTCGCTGTGGCCCAGCTGCTCGCCGACGGCGGCGCGCAGTTCCTCGGCGGATGTGAAGATCCTCGGCTCTGCCATGTCCCAGCTCCCTGAGTCCCATTGTCTAAGCGCTTGCTCAGCATGGTGGGGCGGGGGTGGTCCTGTCAACGGAGGCCCGGGAGTGGCCGGGACGGCGGACAGTAGGGTTCGGGGAGTGCCGAAGATTCCAGAGAAGATCCACGAGCTCACGGTCGGCCAGCTGTCCGCGCGCAGCGGCGCGGCCGTCTCGGCCCTGCACTTCTACGAGTCCAAGGGCCTGATCAGCAGTCGCCGCACCAGCGGCAACCAGCGCCGGTACGGCAGGGACGCCCTGCGCCGTGTCGCCTTCGTGCGCGCCGCGCAGCGCGTCGGCATTCCGCTCGCCACCATCAGGGACGCCCTCGCCGAACTGCCCGAGGAGCGCACGCCCACCCGGGAGGACTGGGCCCGGCTCTCAGCGGCCTGGCGCTCCGAACTCGACGAGCGCATCAAGCAGTTGGGGCGGCTGCGGGACCATCTCACCGACTGCATCGGCTGCGGGTGCCTCTCCCTGGAGACGTGCGTGCTCTCCAACCCCGACGACGTCTTCGGCGAGCGCATGACGGGCTCCCGCCTCCTGCCCGAAGGCCGGCGCCCGGCCGCACGGGACGGCGCGGACCGGGACCGAGTGGGCCGGGACGGGGCGGGTCAGGACGGCTCCGCCATGCCGGGGCGGCCGAAGAGCAGGTCGTAGCCCGGCGGCAGCTGGAGCAGTACCCGGCGCATCAGATCCTCCTCCGCCGTGTCCGCCACGACGCTCAGAACGGCGCCGACGTCCCACGTGGCGGTCTCCTCGGTGGCGCCGTCCACCCACGCGGCGGTGGCCCGCACGAAGCGCTCCGGCCCGAGCGGCTCGGCCGCGGGGAGCGGGTTGAGCAGGAGCAGCGCGCAGGTCTCCGGCAGCCCGGCCGCCAGCTGGGCCCGCTCGTTGCCGACGAGATGGGCGCCCAGCAGGGCGAGGACGACCCGGGCGGCTCGTTCGGCCTCCCGCCGTGAGGGGTACTCGCCGCGCTCCTGCACCGCTGCCAGGAACGCGTCCCACTGCATACGCATCGGTCTCCGTGCCTTTCGCTGGGGCGGGGCAAGGCCGCGGGGGCGGGGCCGGACCCGAAGGGGTGGGCCCCGCCCCCGGGTGGTGTGCGGTGGCGGATCAGCCGCCGATCTCCCTGCGGTCGCTGCCACCGCTGACGGCGATCTTGCGCGGCTTCGCCTGCTCGGCGACCGGGATCCGCAGCGTCAGGACGCCGCTGTCGTAGGACGCCTCGACGCGTTCGGTGTCCAGGGTCTCACCGAGGAACAGCTGGCGGCTGAAGGTGCCGGCCGGCCGCTCGGAGATCACCATCTCGACATCGCCCTCCGGGGCGGTACGGCGCTCGGCCCTGACCGTGAGCACGTTCCGCTCGACGTCCAGGTCGATGCTCTCGGGGGTGACGCCCGGGAGATCGAGCTGGACGACGAAGGACTCCCCGTCGCGGTAGGCGTCCATGGGCATGGCGGCGGGGTGCGCGGTGGTGCCCAGCAGTCGCTCGGTGAGCCGGTCGAGCTCGCGGAAGGGGTCGGTACGCATCAGCATCATCGGTCCCTCCTCTGTGTCACCTCACGGATGCGCTGACCGTTGCACTTCTCTATATAGCGCGGGCCCGCGAAGTTGACAAGGGGCGACTCAAGAAAGCTCACTCGTACTCGATGCCGCCCTTGCGGGTCAGGTACGCGGGGCTCACCGCCTTCGCCACGGCCCGTCCGCCGACGACCGGGCTGTACCGCTCGACCGCCGGGCGGATGACCACACCCTCCCGCAGATGCAGGCCCCTGCCGGAGACGGTCTCCCGGCCCGTGGCGAGCTCCAGCACCGTCGCGATGTCGTACGGCCCCGCGTACAGCCGTGGTACGAGCGGCAGCTCCCCGCCCAGCACGCCACCGTCCACCAGCTCCGCCGCGTCCAGCCACCGGACCCGCCCGTCGATCTCGGCCGACACGTCGAACACCGCGTACCCCAGCTCCTCGCCGCGGGCGTTGGCGCCGTACCCGAGGTCCTGCACCCCCGCGCCGTACACCTCGCCGAAGACACCGACCCGGGTGGCGCCCAGCCGGGCGGCGAGGCGCGCGGCGGCCGCGGGGACGCCGTGGGAGCGGATCGCCCGCCAGTAGAGGTTGCGCGGGTCCTCCTTGAGCGCCAGGCCCTTGGCGCCGAACCCCTTCGAGGAGACGAGCACCCGCTCGTCCTCGACCACGTACGTCATCAGGCAGGCCGTGCCGTGCACCTTCTCCGTCAGCACCACCGGCTCACCCGGCTCGAAGATGCCGGGGTACCGCTGGATGTTCTCCATGTCGACCCACGGCAGCAGCTCGGGCGCCGCCGCCACGTCGCCGCTCATCGTCGTCGGTATCGGCGGCACCCACTTCGTGATGCCGAGCACCTCCGCGAAGTCGGTCCCCTCGGCCGCCGCCCGCACCAGATCGACATCCGCCAGCGCCCGCGGCCGGCAGACGATGCCCTGCGACAACTCGCCCCGCAGCCGCACCGCCTTGACGCGGTCGGACGCCTTCCCCGCCGGCCGGCCGGTCACCCCCGGCTCCTCGATGAGCCCCGGCGGCAGCACCGCCTGCTCGGGGATGTACACGGCGGCGTCGCCACTGCGATAGGCGCCCTTGGCGACGACGGCCCGGTACAGGCCCACCTGGGCCGGCTCCAGGGCGTCGGCGTTCGGATGCTCGTGGACGGTCAGCCGCTCGGCGGTGACGCGCAGCGTCGACATGGTGGTGGCTCCCCGGAGTGTGGTTCGCATCGAGGCCACTGTCGCGGTGCGGAAATCGCCGGCCAACCGGTTTTCCTGCCTGGTAGCGTCGCCGCCGCCCACCAGGGCCACCCCTATGGCGTCCGCGCCGCCGCCACGAGTTGGGAGTTGGAGTCGGCCGGCCGGCCGTCCGGCAGGAACAACGTGTCCTCCAGACCCACCCGGGTGTCCAGGCCCAGACGGAGCGCCAGCCGCAGCACGGGCCACGCGCCGCCGTCCTCGCCGTGCAGCAGCACCGGTATGCCGTGGGCCGTGCCGAGCTCGGCCAGGAGGGACCGGGCCGTGGCCCCCGCCGTCGCCGGGTCCGGATCGGTCACCTCGGCGAGCACCCGCACCACCCGGGGCGCCAGCGGGGAGGCCAGGAACCGGCGTGCGCCGTCCGTGCCCGACCGGATGCCCGCCTCCACGCCCACTCCGCGGGCCATCAGGGCGGCCGCGAGCTCCTCGGCGCCCGCCTCGTCCCAGTTGACCGAGGCGTGGTCGGGCAGCACGGTCCAGGACCGCACGCGCTCCACGCGCCGCGCCGGGTCGGGCTCCGCCCACGCGCCCGTGGTCACCCCGACCGGAACGTCCACCGCGTCCCTTACCGCCGTCACCACGGCGGCCACCACGCGCGGCGACATCGAGTCGTCACCGCACGGCGTCTTGGGGTGGACGTGCACGTCCGCGGCACCGGCGGCGACGGCGCGGGCCGCCGACTCGGCCATGGCCTCCGGCGACATGGGCACGGCGGTGGAATCCCCGGTCCCGCGCTGCCCGTTGAGACACACCTGGATCATGTCTCCATGGTGACACCCGCCACTGACAACGGCCCGAGGCACGGGAGCGGTGCCCGCGCCCGCGCACCCCTTGACCCGCGCGCCCCGGGACGTACGCGCCCCCTGACCGGCGGGGCCCCGCGACGCGCATCCTCCGTGCCGCGCATGCCCCTCACACGCATGCCCTGGGGCCCGCGCGCCCCGTGACGCGCGCCCCTCTCGCACCCGCCAGACACCGCCCGTTGACCCCTCCGGCCCGCGCGCACGATCCCGCGGGACCGCACCCCCGCGGGGACTCGCCCGCACGATCCCGCGCCGGCCACGCTCCGGCCCGCCTTCCCCGTAGGGCCCCCGTTGGCCCCCGTCGTGTCGGACCGTGCCGTGCCATGCCGCACCCCACCCGCCCCGGCGCCCTGTCGCGGCCCGGCGCGGAAGGGTCATGCCACCGAGGCGAGTTCCCTGCGCGGTCGCAGTCGCATGCGCCGCTTGGCCGCCGCCAGTGCCTCAGGGGCGAGCACGGCCTGGGGCACGACGATCCCGCAGTCCGTGCACACCGGCCCGAACCAGGGCTCGCCGTTCAGCTCCGGCCGCCACACGATGTCGTCCCCCGCGCACACGGGGCAGTTCTCCCCGGGTTCCGACTTCAGCGCGGCGATCAGCCGGCGGAGGGCGTCGGCGAGCGGCAGCGTCGGATGCAGCGACGGGTCGTCGCACCGCGCTATGCCGTTGCCGCCCCAGGTGCGCCGGTGCCAGTCGTCGATCCAGCCGGGCCGTCGCAGGCCGTCGTGCTTCTCGCGCTTGCGGCGCGCGGCGAACTCCTCCTCGTAGGCGAGCCACACGGCCCGCGCCTCCTCCAGTTCGTCGAGCGCGGCCACCAGCCGCGCCGGATCGGGGTCCCGGTCCTCGGGTCCGAACCTGTGCCTCGTGCACAGGTGGTCCCAGGTGGCCCGGTGTCCATAGGGGGCGAACCGCTCCAGGCACTTGCGCAGCGAATACCGCCGCAGCGCCAGATCACAGCCCGGGTCACGCACCTGTCTTGCGAGACTTCGGAATCCGGCCATCGCACTGCCACCTCCGTCGCTGGTACTTCGGCGTCGATGAATGGACGTACGAGTGCCCGTTTCGGCTCCATCGAAAAACGGATGGGTCCTATCACCGGTAGATCTGGCGTGAATTGTCCTCACCGGGGTGCGTGTGGCGATTCCGCGAAAGTGACGACCGCTCATCTTCCTGGTGTGGCATACCGCCAGTAACCTCCGCCGCACCGGCCTCTTCGAGGAGCAGCCATGCGACGACGCACCGGAAGACTGAGAATCGCCACCGCCGCCGTACTCGCCCTGGCCGCCGGACCGCTGGTGCCCCAGCCACCGGCGACGGCCGCCCAGGAACCCGCCCCCCAGGGGTCGGCCGCCCGGGAACCCGCCACCGGACGCACCGGATCCGCGGACGTCACGGACCACTGCCGGGGCCAGTGCGCCGACATCCTGCCGCCCGGCCAGAACGGCAACGCCACCCTCGCCGAGATCCTCGCCCACCGCGCACTCGGCACCCGCCCCGCCCACAGCTCCGACCAACTCGGCCGCTACGACGCCCTCGTGGGCGGTTACGGCACCCTCACCGACCAGAAGCTGACCGACTTCTTCAACGACGCCTCCTTCGGGGTCCCGGCCGACCAGGTCGAGTCCGTCACCGCCCCGCGCGCGGACGTCACCATCACCCGTGACAAGAAGACCGGCGTCCCGCACATCAAGGGCACCACCCGGTACGGCACCGAATTCGGCGCCGGTTACGCCGCCGCCCAGGACCGGCTCTGGATGATGGACCTCTTCCGGCACATCGGGCGCGGGGAACTGACCTCCTTCGCGGGCGGCGCCCTCGCCAACCAAGGCCTGGAGCAGCAGTTCTGGCCGCAGGCCCCGTACACGGAGGCCGACTACGAGGCACAGATCGCGTACATCAGGCGCACGCACGGCGCGCGGGGCGAGCTCGCCATGGCCGACGCCCAGGCGTACGTCGACGGCATCAACGCCTACCGCAAGCGGGCAAAGGACGGCCGGTACTTCCCCGGTGAGTACGTCCTCACCGGCCACGTCGACGCGATCACCAACGCCGGCGAGATACGACCCTTCGAACTCACCGACCTGATCGCCATCGCCTCGGTCGTCGGCGGCCAGTTCGGCGGGGGAGGCGGCGGCGAGGTCCAGGCCGCACTGTCCCTGCTCGCCGCCCAGCGGACGTACGGAGTGGTCGAGGGCACGCGCGTGTGGGAGTCGTTCCGGCAGCGCAACGACCCCGAGGCCGTCCTCACCGTCCACGACGGCACCTCCTTCCCCTACGCCGAAAAGCCCTCCACCGCGCGCGGGGGCGCCCTCCCCGACCCCGGCTCCGTCAGGCCCGAACAGCTCGTGTACGACAGGACCGGCTCGGCCGGCACGGGCACCAAGGCCCCGCTCAAGGTCTCCGAGGCGCTCCGGCCGGCCCAGGGCATGTACGACGACGGCGTCATCGCCCCGGGGACGCTCGACCCGAAGAAGGGCATGTCCAACGCCCTGCTCGTCTCCGGCGCCCACACCGCGAGCGGCAACCCCGTCGCCGTCTTCGGCCCCCAGACCGGCTACTTCGCCCCGCAGTTGCTGATGCTGCAAGAGCTCCAGGGCCCCGGCATCTCCGCGCGCGGGGCCGCCTTCGCCGGCGTGAGCATGTACGTCCAGATGGGGCGCGGCCAGGACTTCGCCTGGTCCGCCACCTCCGCCGCCCAGGACATCACCGACACCTACGCCGTCGAGCTGTGCCGGGACGACACGCACTACCTCTACCGGGGCGAGTGCACGCCCATGGAGAAGCTGGAGAAGCGCAATGCCTGGAAACCGACCGTCGCCGACTCCACGGCGGCCGGCTCCTACCGGATGCAGGTCTGGCGCACCAGGTACGGCATCGTCACCCACCGCGCGACGGTCGGCGGCAAACCCGTCGCGTACACCTCACTGCGCACCACCTATCGCCACGAGGCCGACTCCATCATCGGCTTCCAGATGCTCAACGACCCCTCCTACGTGACGGATGCCGCGTCGTTCCAGCAGGCCGCCCACCACATCGACTACGCCTTCAACTGGTTCTACGCGGACGCCCGCGAGGCCGCCTACTTCAACAGCGGCAAGAACCCCGTCCGCGCGGCCGGCGTCGACCCGGCCCTGCCCGTCGCCGCCCGGCAGGCGTACGAGTGGCAGGGCTTCGACCCGGCGCACAACACCGCCGCGTACACGCCCTTCGCGCAGCATCCCCGGTCGATCGGCCAGGACTACTACATCTCCTGGAACAACCGGCAGGCCAAGGACTACAACACCGCCGGATTCGGCTTCGGCTCCGTCCACCGCGGCGACCTGCTCGACCAGCGCGTCAGACAGCTCGTCCGCGCGGGCGGCGTCACCCGCGCCGCCCTCACCCGGGCCATGGCCGAGGCGGGCGTCACCGACCTGCGCGGCGAACAGCTCCTGCCCGAGCTCCTCGCGGTCGTACGGAGCCGTCCGGTCACCGACCCCCGGCTCACCACGGCGATCCAGCAGCTGGACGCCTGGCGGGCCGCGGGAGCGCAGCGCAAGCAGAGCGCGCCCGGCTCCCGCGCGTACGGCCACACCGACGCCGTGCGGATCATGGACGCCTGGTGGCCGCTGCTCATCGAGGCCGAGTTCCGGCCGGGGCTCGGAGAGCCGCTGTACGCCGCGCTGACGGCCAATCTCGCCGTCGACGAGTCCCCGGGCGCGAACCACGGCCCGACCGGCGCCCACGGCGGCTCGGCGTTCCAGTACGGCTGGTGGGGCTTCGCCGACAAGGACCTGCGCCAGGTCCTCGGCCGGCCCGTCCAGGGGCCGCTCGCGCGGACGTACTGCGGCGGGGGAGAGCTGTCCGCCTGCCGCGACGCGCTCCTCACCACGCTGGAACAGGCCGTCGCGAAGCCCGCCGCCGAGGTCTACCCCGGCGACGACAACTGCGCCGCCGGTGACCAGTGGTGCGCGGACGCGATCATCCACCGGGCGCTGGGCGGTCTCACGCACCCGGCGGTCAGCTGGCAGAACCGCCCCACCTACCAGCAGGTCGTGGAGTTCCCCGCACACCGGTGAGAGGCGCCGCCGTGCGGCCGGAGCCGGGAGAGCGCCACCGCCCGATCCGGCCCGCGGCGATGACCACCCGGGCCGGCTCCGGGTGGCACCTGTCGCTGTGCGCCTCGCCGGTGGCCCGCCGCGCCGTACCACCGACGTGGCGTCGATGGTGACGCACGGAGGCGGGCAGGCCGTGCGCCGGCGCCGCGTCCGGCGTCCGTTCGGCCGTGCCGCGCACCGCCTGGACGCCGTCGAAGCCGATCGCGCACCAGGGCTTGTCCCTTCCGGCCACGCTCGTGGCGTCGCCGGCCGGCCGGGACGCGAGCGGTCCGTCGGCCCGCCGGGGCGTCCCGTCCAGCGCTCCGCCGCCCCGCAGCCCGTGCGGCAGCCGCGAGGCGAGGGCTCGTAGGGGCAGAACGCCCCCTGGAGGAGCGTCGGCGACTTCACGTGCCGCACGCCGCCGGGCAAGCCCGCGCGGCCCGAACGACACCGGCCGCGCCCCCTGACTGACCCTTCGAACCCGCGCCGTTGCTACCGTCGCCGCTGCTAGCGGTAGGCCAGGTAGCGCCGCCGTACGGCCCGGAAGGCCGCCAGATCGGCCTCCCAGGCCCCCACCACCTCGTCCGTCCCCGCACCCGCGTCGATCAGCGTCCGCACCCTCGTGGAGCCGGTCAGCTTGTCGATCCAGTTGTCCGGGCGCCACGCGAAGCCGCTCCAGGACCGTTTCGCCGTCACCAGCAGCGCGATCCCGGTCCGCACCGGGTCGTAGACCTCCCGGTCGTGGACGTGCACTTGCACCCCGCCGACGGTTCTGCCCTGGAACTTGGAGAACGTGGGCGTGAAGTACGCCTCCCGGAACCCCACTCCGGGCAGCTCCAGCGCGTTCACCGCCTCCGCCCACCGCCGGTCGACACCCTCCGCCCCGAGCAACTCGAAGGGACGGGTGGTGCCGCGCCCCTCCGACAGGTTCGTCCCCTCGAACAGACAGGTCCCGGCGTACACCAGGGCGGTGTCCGGCGTGGGCATGTTCGGGCTCGGCGGTACCCACGGCAGGCCCGTCGCGTCGAAGAAGTCCTCGCGCCGCCACCCCGACATCCGTACGGTCGCCAGCTCCACCGGCTTCGCCAGGAACTCGCCGTTGAACAGCCGGGCCAGCTCGGTCACCGTCATCCCGTGCGCCTGCGCGATCGGCTCGCGCCCCACGAAGGTCGCGAACGCCCGGTCCAGGACGGGCCCCAGGGCCGCCCGCCCGGTCACCGGGTTCGGCCGGTCCAGCACCATGAAACGCTTCCCCGCGAGCGCGGCCGCCACCATGCAGTCGTACAGCGTCCAGATGTACGTGTAGAAGCGGGCACCCACGTCCTGGATGTCGAACACGACCGTCCCGGCCCCGGAGGCGGTGAAGACGTCCGCCAGCGCCTGCCCGCTCTTGAGATACGTGTCGTACACCGGCAGCCCCGTCGCAGGGTCGTCGTACCGCCCCTCCGAACCGCCCGCCTGCGCCGTTCCCCGGAAGCCGTGCTCGGGCCCGAAGACCGCCACCAGGTCCACCCGGTCATCGGCGTGCATCACGTCCACGATGTGCCGTACCCCTCCCGGCCCCGGGGCGCCGGCGGTCGTGACCCCGGTCGGGTTGGTCACCACCCCCACGCGCTGTCCCGCCAGCGCGGCGTAACCGTCGGCCGCCAGCCGGTCGAAGCCGGTCCGCACCACCCGCCCGCCGCCCCGCCCGCCGCCGTGCGCGGTGGCCGTCCCGCCGGTGGCGGCGGCCACCCCCGCCGCTCCACCGGCGGCCAGCAGACCCCGTCTGGACACGTTCATCCGCATACCTCCGTAGCCGGGCCGACGTGCCGTGGCCCCGCACGCTAGCGCGCGCACCGGCGGTGCGGAACGAGGCGAACGGTGCCGGCGGCCGTGTCCGCGCTTTCCGGCGCCGCTCTTACCTGGCGGCTCTTCCCTCTTCCCTGGCAACATACCGACTGGTTAGTCTGCCGCTGTCGGAAGCGAGCGACGAGGGAGACGGATGTCGATGAACACGGTGCAGGGCGCGAACGTCGTGGTCACAGGGGCGGGCGGCGGGATCGGAGCCGCCCTCGCCCGCAGATTCGTCGCGGAGGGCGCCCGGGTCGTCGTCAACGACATCGACCCCGGCCGCACCAAGGCCATCGCCGAGGAGATCGGCGCCACCCCCGTCCCCGGCGACGCCTCGGCCATCGTGGACGAGGCCCGCGACGCGCTCGGCGGCACCATCGACGTCTACTGCGCCAACGCCGGGCTGGCCTCGCCCGGGGACGCCTTCGCCGCCGAGACCGTCTGGGCCGCCGCCTGGGACGTCAACGTGATGGCCCATGTCCGCGCGGCCCGCGCCCTGCTCCCCGGCTGGCTGGAGCGCGGCTCCGGCCGCTTCGTCTCCACCGTCTCGGCCGCCGGGCTGCTCACCATGGTCGGCGCCGCCCCCTACAGCGTCTCCAAGCACGGCGCGTACGCCTTCGCCGAATGGCTCTCCCTCACCTACCGCCACCGCGGCCTCAAGGTCCACGCCATCTGCCCGCAGGGCGTCCGCACGGACATGCTCACCGCCGCCGGCTCGGCCGGCGAACTGGTCCTCGCCCCCACCGCCATCGAGCCGGAGGACGTCGCCGACGCCCTCTTCGCGGGCATCGAGGCCGACCGGTTCCTGATCCTGCCCCACCCCGAGGTCGCCGACTACTACCGGGCCCGCGCGAGTGACCCGGAGCGGTGGCTGAACAATATGGGCCACATCCAGCAGAAGTGGGAGGGCACCGGGAAGTGACCCCGACGACCTCGATCTACGCCGCCAAGCCCTGGCTCACGCAGCTCAGCGACGCCCAGCGGGCCGCCGTTCGGCCCCCCGCGAGCGTCCTGCACGCCTTCCGCTCGGCCGTCTCCCGCGCCCCCGGCCACACCGCCCTCGCCTACTTCGACGGCCGCCTGACCTACCGCGAGACCGACGCCCTCTCCGACTCGGTGGCCGGATTCCTCGCCGCCCGGGGCGTCCGGCGCGGCGACCGGGTCGCGATCATGCTCCAGAACAGCCCGCACTTCGTGCTCGCGCTGCTCGGGGCCTGGAAGTCCGGCGCCACCGTCGTCCCGCTCAACCCCATGTACAAGTCCGGCGAGGTCGCCCATGTCCTCCAGGACGCCGAGGTGACCGCGCTGGTCTGCGCGGACCGCGCGTGGGAGGCGTATCTGCGCGACACGGCCGCCGCCTCCCCCGTACGCGTCGCCCTCACCGCCTGCGAACGCGACCTGCAGACCCGCGACGACGCGCGCGTGCTCGGCTTCGAGCGGCTGCCGGTCCCCGCCGACACCGACGACCTGGTCGCCGTCGCCCGCGCCGGCCACCCGGGGCCCGCGGACCGGGATCCCGCCGCCCACGACGTGGCGCTGATCAGCTACACCTCCGGCACCAGCGGCACTCCCAAGGGCGCCATGAACCTGCACGGGGGGATCACGTACAACGCGGAACGGCAGCGCACCGGCCACCCCATCGCCGAAGGCGCCGCCTACTTCGCGCTCGCCCCGCTGTTCCACATCACCGGCATGGTCTGCGAGCTCGCCGCCTGCGTCGCCAACGCGGGCACCCTGGTCCTCGCCCACCGCTTCGAGGCGGGCGTCGTCCTGGACGCGTTCGCCGAGCACCGCCCCGCCTACACCGTCGGTCCCTCCACCGCCTTCATGGCGCTGGCCGCCCACCCCGCCGCCACCCCCGACCACTTCGCGTCCTTCCAGGTGATCTCCTCCGGCGGCGCGCCCGTGCCCCCGGCGCTCGTCGAGAGGTTCCGCGCCGGTTTCGGCCCCTACATCCGCAACGGCTACGGGCTGACCGAGTGCACCGCTCCCTGTGCCGCCGTACCACCCGAGAAGGAGGCCCCCGTGGACCCGGTCTCCGGCACCCTCTCGGTCGGCGTCCCCGGCCCCGAGACCGTCGTGCGGATCCTCGACGAGAACGGGGAGGAGGTGCCCTTCGGCGAGCAGGGCGAGATCGCCGTACGCGGCCCCCAGGTGGTCCCCGGCTACTGGCGGCTGCCGGACGCCACCGCCGAGGCGTTCCCCGACGGGGAGCTGCGCACCGGCGACATCGGCTTCATGGACGAGGACGGCTGGCTCTACGTCGTCGACCGCAAGAAGGACATGATCAACGCCTCCGGCTTCAAGGTGTGGCCGCGCGAGGTGGAGGACGTGCTCTACACGCACCCCGCGGTCCGCGAGGCGGCCGTCGTCGGCGTCCCCGACGCGTACCGGGGGGAGACGGTCAAGGCATACGTCAGTCTGCGCCCGGGTAACCCGGTCGAACCCGCCGAGCTGTCCCGGTACTGCCAGGAGCGGCTCGCGGCGTACAAATATCCCCGCGAGGTGGAGATCCTGCCGGAGCTGCCCAAGACGACGAGTGGGAAGATCCTCAGGCGGGAACTGCGTCACCCGGCGTAGGACGACGATCAGGACACGAGAAAGGTGGCGGCACATGGCCAGGACGACGGACGGGAGCGGTACCCCCGTCCCCCAGAGGCTGCTGGCCGCCGCCACCCGGCTCTTCGCGGAACAGGGCTACGACCGCACCTCCGTCCAGGAGATCGTGGAGGCCGCCGGCGTCACCAAGGGCGCCCTCTACCACTACTTCGGCTCCAAGGAGGACCTCCTCCAGGAGGTCTACGCGCGCGTACTGCGGCTCCAGCAGGAGCGGCTGGACGCCTTCGCGGGCGCCGACGCGCCCATCGAGGAGCGGCTGCGCGACGCCGCGGCCGACGTGGTCGTCACCACCATCGACAACCTCGACGACGCGTCGATCTTCTTCCGCTCCATGCACCATCTGAGCCCGGAGAAGAACAAGCAGGTACGGGCCGAGCGCCGCCGCTACCACGAACGGTTCCGGGCGCTCATCGAGGAGGGCCAGCGCAGCGGCGTCTTCTCCACCGCCACCCCCGCCGACCTGGTGGTCGACTACCACTTCGGCTCGGTCCACCACCTGTCGACCTGGTACCGGCCGGACGGGCCCCTGACCCCCCAGCAGGTCGCCGACCACCTCGCCGACCTGCTGCTGAGGGCCCTGCGGCCCTGAGCCCCGGTCCGAGCGGCTGAGCGCCGGGCCCGAGCGCCCGAGGCCCGGGGCCGGGCGGGAAACCCGGCTCCGGGCGCCGCGCGGTTCAGCGCGGTGGGGTCGGTGTCAGTTGGCGTCCACCAGGTGGTGCGCCGGCACGGTCACGGTACGGGCGCCGGGCCTGCCGCCCAGGACCACCTTCCGCAGCGCGCTGTTGTTGGTGAGGCTGGTCTCCTTGAGCCGCTTCTCCGGGTTGGCCAGCACCTGGATGTAGTAGGTGCCGTTCGGCAGGTCGGTGATGTCGAAGGACTGGCCCGGCAGGTCCTGCGTGTACGTGTCGCCGGAACCGACGTCGAGCACCTCGCGCACGGAGATCGAGTTCTCCTGGCCGCACGCCGTGGACAGGTCGGTGTTGTACGGGTGCCAGTTGGCGTTCTTCACCGTGTAGTCGACGGCGTCCGTGTTGGCGAGGCAGAAGGCCTCCTTGCCGCTGCGGACGGCCTCCTTGCGGTCGGCCTTGAGCAGCCGGTAGCTGGCGAAGTCCGTGAAGTGCCAGTGCTCGTGCCCCGGGCGCGGGTCCCACTCCATGGTGCCGGTGGGCGTGTAGCCGACCTGCTTGCCCTTGGCGTCGTAGAAGTACTGGTAGGCGTCCATCAGCTCCTTGCCGGGGGCGCGGAAGCCGTCGACCACGAGCTGCGCGGGGCCGGCGTTCCAGACGTTGGCGCTGAAGGCCAGATAGTCCTTGCCCGGTACGTCGCTGCCCCCGCCACTGATCGTGATGCCGTAGGCCGGCAGGGAACGCAGGTCCGGCATGGGGACGTCCGGCACGACCGGCTTGCCGGTGGGGCGCTTCGAAAGGGGCTTCAGCGCGGGCGCCTTGCGGGAACCGTCCGTCTGTCCGCCCCCGTCACCGACCCGGGCCGCCTTCAGGTGCGCCTTCTTGGCCGCCCACGGCAGGGCGGGCGGCGCGGGGGTGTGGGGGCCGTGGCCCACGTTGTACGACGGCCCGGCCCCGCTCGTGGGGGCGGCGGGCGCCGACGGGGCCATCGCGCCGTGACCGGAGTGCGCGGAGTGTCCGGCGGCGGGGGACCCGTGCCGTGAGGCGGCCACCCCGCTGCCGCCCCCCTCCGGGCTGATCTCGCGTACGGTCACCTTGATGGTGCTCGGCTTGTTCTCGATGCCGAACAGCTCGCGGTAACGCTTCGTCACGGACACCTGGGCCGTGTACGTCCCGGCCGGAACGTCGATCGCGTCGGAGTAGGTGCCCGCGTACGTGTTGGACGCCCAGCCCTTCTCCACGCCCCATACCGAACCGAGCGTGAACGGGTTGGTCGGGCAGCTCTCGGGGTACTTCGACGTGGCCGGGGCATCGGGGCGCACGCGGCCGGACGCGTTGTTCGGGCAGAAGGCCTCGGTCCGCTTCAGCACCGTCTTGCCGGCCTTGTCGGTGAGGGTGATCCGCGTGAAGCCCGGCAGCCCGGAGAAGTCGGTGACCAGGTCCTTGGGGAGGGTCCTGGTCCGGGTCTTGCCCCCCTCGCGGACGATCTGGGTGGCGACGACCGGGTCCTTGTAGGACTTCCGGTTCACCCGCAGCTCCAGCGGCCCGTTCTCGGAGGTGAGATACGTGCCGAGGTCCAGGTAGACGCCGGGTGACCCCTTGTACGAGTCGAGGGTCACCGATGCCGAGGCGGCGATCAGGCTGAGCTTGGGCGTGGACGGGGCCGGTTCGGCGTCGGGCGCCGCGGCGACGACACCGGCGGTCACGGTGATCGCCGCGGCGGCGGCGATCACCGGACGCCATGAACGGGCCTGGGGGGATCTGGTCATCGTTCCCTCGTTTTCCGAGTGCCTGTCTGGACAGCGGAGGCACAAACCGGCGCGTGGGCGTGCCGGGCGGGCCGCCGGAACGCGGCGGGCCCTGTGCGCGAAGCCGTCTTCGGCCTACGAGAGGCCTCAGGGGGCGGCCCGGGTTGTCCGGGGACCTGTGAACCACGGATCGTTGTCCGAAAACGGGCTGCGCACGCCGGATCAAGCCGTCATGGCGGGGTTTTTGCCCGCAACGGGCGCCCGTTGTGGTACGTGCCGCCGACACTGTCGGAGTCGGGAAACGCACCGACGCCACGCGCCCCTGCCCGAGGAGCGCGTGGCGTCGTGTGCGGCGGATGAGCTCCCTCGACCAGGACTCCCGGCCCTTCTCGGCGCGCCGCCCGGCACGGCCTGGTGCGCACCGCGCACGGGGACCGGCGCCGCCACGGCCGCTCCGGGCGCGGCGTCGCCCAGCGGCCGGGCGCGGACTGGGTGCCGGTCCCCACCGGCCGCTCGGCGCGGTCTGAAGGCCGTCATGGAGGCGGCGGCGCCCGAGGGGGACGCGAGCCCGGTGAGGTCAGCGGTACTTCTTCAACTCCCGCCGCGCCAGCGACCGCTGGTGCACCTCGTCCGGCCCGTCCGCCAGCTTCAGGGTGCGCGCCGCGGCCCACAGCTCGGCGAGCGGGAAGTCCTGGCTGACACCGCCGGCGCCGTGCAGCTGGACCGCGCTGTCGATGATGTCGACCACCGCGCGCGGCGTGGCGATCTTGATGGACTGGATCTCCGTGTGCGCGCCCCGGTTGCCGACCGTGTCCATCAGCCAGGCCGTCTTCAGCACCAGCAGCCGCAGCTGCTCGACGGTCACCCGGGCGTCCGCGATCCACGCCTGTACCTGCCCCTGCGCGGCCAGTGGCTTGCCGAAGGCGGTACGGGACACCGCCCTGCGGCACATCAGCTCGATCGCCCGCTCGGCCATGCCGATCAGCCGCATGCAGTGGTGGATCCGGCCCGGTCCGAGCCGGGCCTGGGCGATGGCGAAGCCGCCGCCCTCCTCGCCGATCAGGTTGGCGGCCGGGACGCGGACGTCCGTGAAGACGACCTCGGCGTGGCCGCCGTGGTAGTGGTCCTCGTACCCGTACACCGTCATCGCGCGCCGGACGTCGAGGCCCGGAGTGTCGCGGGGCACCAGGATCATGGACTGCTGGCGGCGGATGTCCTCACCGTCCGGGTCGGTCTTGCCCATGACGATGAAGATCTTGCAGTCCGGGTTCATCGCCCCGGAGATGTACCACTTGCGGCCGTTGACGACGTAGTCGTCACCGTCGCGCTCGATCCGGGTCTCGATGTTCGTCGCGTCGGACGAGGCGACGTCCGGTTCGGTCATCGCGAACGCGGAGCGGATCTCCCCGGCGAGGAGCGGCTCCAGCCACTGCTTCCTCTGCCGCTCGTCGCCGAACTGCGCCAGCACCTCCATGTTCCCGGTGTCCGGGGCCGCGCAGTTCAGCGCGGTGGGCGCCAGCTGCGGCGACCGGCCGGTGATCTCGGCGAGCGGTGCGTACTGGAGGTTCGTCAGGCCCGCCCCGTACTCCTCGTCGGGGAGGAAGAGGTTCCACAGGCCCTGCCTGCGCGCCTCCGCCTTGAGCTCCTCCACGACCGCCGGGGTGTCCCACGGGGAGGCGAGCTCCGCCCGCTGCTCGTGGGCCACCGCCTCCGCCGGGTACACGTGCTCGTCCATGAAGGCCAGCAGCCTGGCCCGCAGTTCCTCGGTGCGCGCGTCGAATGCGAAGTCCATGCGTGGGTCAGCCTTCCTGGAGGCGGAGGGTGGTGAGGCCGTGCTCGATGAAGACGGGGACGAGGTCGCCGATGCGGTCGAAGCCGCCGCCGACGGTCTGCCCCTGGGTGTAGCGGTAGTGGATGCCCTCCAGGATCACGGCCAGCTTGAACCAGGCGAACGCGGTGTACCAGGAGATGGCGGAGGTGTCGCGGCCGGAGCGGGTGGCGTACCGCTCGATCAGCTCCGCGGGCGTGGGGTGGCCCGGGGCCGCCGCGGTGGTGGAGACGGGGGAGTGCGGCAGGTCCAGCCGGACGCTGTACATGGCCAGCAGGCCCAGGTCCGTGAGCGGATCGCCGAGCGTGGACATCTCCCAGTCCAGGACGGCGTTGACGCGGTCGTCCCCGGCCAGCAGGACGTTGTCGAGGCGGTAGTCACCGTGGATGACGGCCGGGGCGGGGGAGACGGGCAGGGCGCGGCCCAGGGTGGCGTGCAGCTCGTCGATCCCGGCCAGGTCGCGGCTGCGGGAGGCGTCCAGCTGCTTGCCCCAGCGCCGCAGCTGCCGGTCCAGGAAGCCCTCCGGGCGCCCGAAGTCGCCCAGGCCCACCGCCTCGGGGTCCACGGCGTGCAGGTCCACGAGTGTGTCGACCAGGCCGAGGACGGCGGCGCGCGTGCGCTCCGGGCCGAGCGGCGCGAGCTGCTCCGCCGTGCGGTACGGCGTGCCGGTCACGAACTCCATGACGTAGAACGGCGCTCCGAGCACCGACTCGTCCTCGCAGAGCACCAGCGGCTCCGGGACGGGCACGGCCGTCGGGTGCAGGGCGCTGATCACCCGGTGCTCGCGCTTCATGTCGTGGGCGGTGGCCAGGACATGGCCGAGGGGCGGGCGGCGCACCACCCACTGGCCGGTGCCGTCGGTCACGACGTACGTCAGGTTCGACCGGCCGCCCTCCACGATGCGGGCGCTGAGCGGTCCGCTCACCAGGCCGGGCCGTTCGCGGTCGAGGAAGCCGCGCAACTGCTCGGGATCGAGACCTGGCGGCTGGACTGAGCTCATCGTTCGCACCTCCGGGGCGGACGGACTGGGGTCGTACGTTGCGTACGCAGCATGACCGACCAGTCGGTATGTCGTCCAGTACCGGGCCGGAAACCGCTCGCGCGACTCTGGCTCATCGGTCGTGATCGTGAATAGGGTTCACGTATGGATACCGTGAACCCCGCGCTGCTCATCGAGGACGTCCGGCTCACCCCCCTGCTCATCGCCGACCCGCCCCTCCTCAACACCCAAGGCGTGCACCAGCCGTACACGCCCCGCCTCATCGTCGAGATCACCACCCGGGGCGGCGTGACGGGTGTCGGCGAGACCTACGGCGACGGTGTCCACCTCGGCCTCGCCCGCCCCCTCGCCGAGGCGCTCCCCGGCCGCTCGGTCACCCATGTGAACGGCCTTGTCCCCCTCGCCGCGCAGGTGTGCGGGGACCCGCCCACCACCGAGGACGGCGTGGACGCGGGCGGTCTGCGCGGCGTCCGGACCGCCGACAAGCTGCGCCTGTCCGTCGTCTCCGGCTTCGAGGTGGCCTGCCTCGACGCGCTCGGCAAGAGCCTCGGCCTGCCCGTCCACGCCCTGCTGGGCGGCAGGGTCCGCGACGCCGTCGACTACAGCGCGTACCTCTTCTACCGCTGGGCCGAGCACCCCGCCGGCGTCGGGGAGAAGGACGACTGGGGCGCCGCCCTGGACCCGGCCGGGATCGTCGCCCAGGCCCGGCGCTTCGTCCGCGAGCACGGCTTCCGCTCCTTCAAACTCAAGGGCGGCGTCTTCGAGCCGGACCAGGAGATCGCCGCCGTACGCGCCCTCGCCGAGGCGTTCCCCGGCCGGCCGCTGCGCCTCGACCCCAACGGGGCCTGGTCCGTCGAGACCTCCCTGTACGTCGCCGAACGGCTCGGCGGCATCCTCGAATACCTGGAGGACCCGACGAGCGGCACCGACCGCATGGCCCGGGTCGCCGCCCGCACCGACGTCCCCCTCGCCACCAACATGTGCGTGACGACGTTCCCCGAGATCCCCGGAGCCTTCGCCCGGAACGCCGTCCAGGTGGTGCTCTCCGACCACCACTACTGGGGCGGGCTGCACCGGACCCGCGAACTGGCCGCGATCTGCCGGGCGTACGGAGTCGGCCTGTCCATGCACTCCAACACCCACCTCGGTGTCAGCCTCGCCGCCATGACGCACGTCGCCGCGACCGTCCCCAACCTCGACTACGCCTGCGACACCCACTACCCCTGGCAGACGGAGGACGTCATCACCACCCGCCATGTCTTCGAGGACGGCCGGCTCACCGTCTCCGACGCGCCCGGCCTCGGCGTCGAACTCGACCGTGAGCGGCTCGCCGCCCTCCACCGGCGCTGGCTCGACGACGACGGCGCGATGCGGGAGCGCGACGACGCGGCGGCGATGCGGCGGGCGGACCCGCGGTGGGTCACGCCCGCCGTCCCGCGCTGGTAGCGCCCGGCCCGGCCGGACTACGCGTGGCAGGCGACCGGCTCGCCGCCGTTCATCGCCGTCATGTCCCCGAAGACGGCCGCCACGTCGAGCGGCGAGCCCTCCGGCTCACCGTCCAGCTCGGCGTACGCCCGGTGCACGTTGGCGACCAGCCGCTCGCTCTCCCGCCACGACGCGAACTCGCCCAGGTCCGCCCGGCGCGCCACCTCCAGCGGCGTCAGCCCCTTCGCGTGCCCCTCCTCGGCGAGTTCGGCGACGTACCGCAGATAGCGCTCCGTCGCGTCGTACACCGAGGGGTCGGTGAGCGGGCCGTGCCCGGGCACCACGGTCCGCGCGCCGAGCGAACGCAACAGCTCCAAGGAGCGCAGCGACCCCCGCAGCGAGCCATTGGCCAGGAACGGGGTGCCGCCGTTGAAGACCAGGTCGCCGGTGAACACGACGGACTCCTCCGGCAGGTGCACGATCGTGTCGCCGGCCGTGTGCGCGACGCCGGGATGGATCAGCCGCACCTCCGTGGAGCCCACGTGCAGCGTGAGCCTGTCGTCGTACGTGAGCGAGGGAGCGGTGACGCGTATGTCGCCGAAGTCGGTCTGCGGCCAGATCAGATGCAGCTGGTGGCCGGCCGCGAGCACCTCGCGGCGGCAGGACGTGTGGCCCACGACCGTCGCCCCGGGGGTGAAGACGGCGTTGCCGTAGGTGTGGTCGCCGTGGTGGTGCGTATTGATCACGATCCGGGGGAGGGGAGCGCCGTGCTCCCGCATCGCCTCGCGCAGCCGCAGCGCGCGCCGCTCGGTGGCGGCGGTGTCGACGAGCACGGTCGTCCCGCCGTCACTGATGAAACCGGCGTTGTTGAGGCACCAGCCACCGTCCGGCTGGACATAGGCGTGCGTGGTGGGCGCGATCTGGACGGTGTACGGATCGGTGGCAGGCACCGGAGCCCCCTGGGTCGTGGCCGAACTGGTCGGTCAGAGACTGCCAGGTGGGTCCGCGCGGGGCCAGGTCCGGACCCGCCTCAGTGATCGTCCCAGTGGCCGTCGTGGGACGCGTGCCGGTGTCCGTCGTGGACGTAGTCGACGTGGTCGCCGTGGCCGACCGCCGGGTGCCCGCAGCCGTCGCCGTGCTCATGGGTGTGACCACTGTGGGCGATGTGCTCGCCCGGCTCGCACTCGTCCCAGTGCCCGGAGTGCTCCCGGTGCAGATGCCCGTCGTGCACGTAGTCGAGGTGATCGTTGTGGGCGACGGCCGCGTGCCCGCAGGCCGGGCCGTGGGCGTGTTCGTGAGCGGCGTGCTCGTGATGGACCGGAGCGGTCATGGCGGCCCCCTGTACTCCTGGAAGGGCGTGGGTGACACCTCCAGGCTAGTCCTTTTCATCGGGAGTGATCCGTTTCGGCTTGCGCGCGGGCGGACCCCGGCCGAGGGTCGGAGCATGAAGGCGATCAGCTACAGCCGCTACGGCGGCCCCGAGGTCCTGGAGTTCGGTGAGCGCCCCGACCCCAAGGTCGGACCGGACAAGGTGCTCGTCAGAGTGCGGGCGGCGGCCGTGAACCCGGTCGACTGGAAGGCCCAGGCCGGGTACCTCGACACGACCTTCGACACCGTCTTCCCGGTGATCCCCGGCTGGGACGTCTCCGGCGTCGTCGTCCAGCCCGGGGTGTCCGTGCCGGAATTCGCCGTCGGGGACGAGGTCATGGGGTACGTACGCGAGGACGTCCTGTGCCACGGCACCTTCGCCGAGTACGTCGCGGCGCCCGTCCGCACCCTCGCGCGCAAGCCGCGCAACCTGAGCTTCGAGGAGGCGGCGGGCCTGCCGCTGGCCGGGCTCACCGCGTACCAGGTGCTCCACCGGGCGCTGCGGGTGCGGTCCGGGGACACCGTGCTGGTGACCGCCGCCTCGGGCGCCGTCGGGTCGATGGCCGTTCAGATCGCGCGGCACCTCGGCGCCCGCGTCATCGGCTCGGCGCGCGAGGCGGGCCAGGACCGGGTCCGGGAGCTCGGCGCCGAGCCGGTGCTGTACGGCGACGGGTTCAAGGCCCGGGTCAAGGACCTGGCGCCGCACGGTGTGGACGCCGCGTTCGACACGGTCGGCGGCCAGGCGCTGAAGGACGCGGCCAACCTGCTGGCGCCCGAGGGGCGGCTGGCGTCCATCGCGGACGGCGAGGTGCTCGGCCTGGGCGGCCACTACTACTGGGTACGCCCCGACCCGGCGGACCTCACGGCGCTCGCCGAGCTGGCGGAACAGGGCGCGGTGTCGGTACGGGTCGCCAGGACGTTCCCGCTGGAGCGCGCCGCCGACGCCCAGCGCGCGAACATGGAGGGCGGCCTGCACGGCAAGGTCGTGGTCACCGTCGACCGGGACGACTGACCAGGACGACTGACCGGGACGACCGGTCCCGCCGGCCCGCTACACCACCACGGCCACCGCGAAGGCCGCCAGCGCGATCGTGCAGGCGACCGCCGCCACCGCGACCCTCGGCGTCATCGGCCCCGGCCGCGCCGCGCCCAGCACCCGCATCCGCCGGTGCGCCACCCCCAGGAACCCCAGCCACACCAGCAGCGACAGCGCCGCGCCCAGCAGGCCGGCTGCCGTGACGTCGTGGTGCACCGCCTGCTTGGCCGCCAGCACCGCGGCGACCGTCGCCGACAGCGTCGTACGCCGCCAGGCGAGCCGCGTCCGCTCGGGCTGGAGCCCGGGGTCGCGGAGTGCGGCGTCCCCGCCCGCCATCAGCCGCGCCAGCCGAAGACGACGACCAGCACCATCGCGACGGCGACCACACCCACAGCGAGACTCAGCAGCGCCGGGAACCGGCTCACCGGCAGATCCTCGCCGCGCCGCATCGCCCGTTCGCACCGCACCCAGTGGTTCACCGCCCGCAGGGCGCACAGCGCCCCGGCGGCGAGGAGCGCGAGCGCCATCCCGACCCGGACGCCCCAGCGCAGGTCGGGCAGGAACTGGTCGACGGCGAACCCGCCGCCGACCAGCGCGAGGGCGGTCCGCAGCCAGGCGAGGAAGGTGCGCTCGTTGGCGAGGGAGAAGCGGTAGTCGGGCGTGTCGCCCTCTTCCCGGATCCGCTGCGGCGCGAACCACCACCGCAGGCCCCGCACGAAGTCGCTCACATGATCAGCCTACCGGCGCGGTGCGCCCGCAGCCTTTCGTACGCGGCCAGCCCGTCCGGCACCCACTCCCACTCGCCCAGCCGCGCCCGCAGCTCCCCCTCGGGCAGGAACCCGTGCCAGGCGACCTCCTCCACCTGCGGGTCCACCGGCAGGGCGCACCGCACCTCGTACACGGCCGACCACCACGACCCGCGCCCGCCGCCGTCCTCGTACAGGAACCGGAACAGCGGCGCGGGCCGCGGCAGTCCGCGCACGCCCAGCTCCTCCTCCGCCTCCCGCAGCGCCGCGTCGTCGTAGCTCTCGCCCGCCCCGACGACCCCGCCGACGAACATGTCGTACAGGGACGGGAAGAGCGGCTTCGTCGCCGTACGGCGGTGGACGAACACCCGGTCCTCGGCGTCCCGCGCGAGGACGAACACACAGCGGTGGCGCAGGCCCCGCGCGTACACCTCACCGCGCGGGGCCCGCCCCACCACCTCGTCGTGCTCGTCGACGACGTCCAGGATCTCGTCAGAGGGAGAAGTCATGCCGCCATGAAATCACCGGCCGCGCCTCCCGGGGCTTGACGCGTTACCGCCCGGTACCGAAGATCGGACCACCCTGCCGACAAGGATGTGCCCATGGCGTACGACGCTGACGTGATCGTGATCGGGGCGGGCCTCGCGGGGCTGGCCGCCACCGCGGAACTCGTCGACGCCGGACGCACCGTCATCCTTCTGGACCAGGAGCCCGAACAGTCGATCGGCGGCCAGGCCCACTGGTCCTTCGGCGGCCTCTTCCTCGTCGACTCGCCCGAGCAGCGCCGGATGCGGATCCGCGACAGCCACGCCCTCGCCCTGCAGGACTGGCTCGGCACGGCCGGCTTCGACCGCGCCGAGGACCACTGGCCGCGCGAGTGGGCCGAGGCGTACGTCGACTTCGCGGCCGGCGAGAAGCGGCCCTGGCTGCGCCGGCAGGGCGTCCGGTTCTTCCCGGTCGTCGGCTGGGCCGAGCGCGGCGGGTACGACGCCACCGGGCACGGCAACTCGGTGCCGCGCTTCCACATCACCTGGGGCACCGGACCCGGTCTCGTCGCCCCCTTCGAGCGGCGCGTGCGCGCGGGTGTCGCCAAGGGCCTGGTCCGGCTCGCGTTCCGTCACCGGGTCACGGGCCTGGGCCGCACCGCGGGCGCCGTCGACACCGTCAGCGGCGAGATCCTGGAGCCGTCCGGCGCGGCGCGCGGCACGGCGAGCAGCCGGGAGGTGGCCGGGGCGTTCGAGTACCGGGCCCAGGCGGTGATCGTCACCTCCGGCGGCATCGGCGGCAACCACGACCTCGTACGCGCCCAGTGGCCGCGGCGGCTCGGCACCCCGCCCGAGAAGATGCTCTCCGGCGTGCCCGCCCACGTCGACGGTCTGATGCTCGGCATCGCGGAGGCGGCCGGCGCCCACCACATCAACCGCGACCGGATGTGGCACTACACCGAGGGCATCGAGAACTGGAACCCCATCTGGGCCAGGCACGGCATCCGCATCCTGCCCGGCCCCTCCTCGCTCTGGCTGGACGCCCGCGGCAAGCGGCTCCCCGTCCCGCTCTTCCCCGGCTTCGACACGCTCGGCACCCTCGAACACATCATGAGGTCCGGGTACGGCCACACCTGGTTCGTCCTCAACCAGCGCATCATCGGCAAGGAGTTCACCCTCTCCGGCTCGGAGCAGAACCCGGACCTGACCGGCAAGTCGGTCCGCGGCGTCCTGGACCGGGCGCGCGCCGACGTCCCCGGCCCGGTCAAGGCGTTCATGGACCACGGCGCCGACTTCGTCATCGAGAACGACCTGCCGTCCCTGGTGCGCGGCATGAACGCCCTCACCGAGGAACCCCTGATCGAGGAGGCCGCGCTGCGCCGCGAGATCGTCGCCCGGGACCGGGAGATCGCCAACCCCTTCACCAAGGACCTCCAGGTCACGGCGATCCACGGCGCCCGCAAGTACCTCGGCGACCGTCTGATCCGCACGGTCGCGCCGCACCGCGTCCTCGACCCGAAGGCGGGCCCCCTGGTCGCGGTCCGCCTCAACATCCTCACCCGCAAGTCCCTCGGCGGCCTGGAGACCGACCTCTCCTCCCGCGTCCTGACCGCCGGCGGAACCCCGCTCCCCGGGGTCTACGCGGCCGGTGAGGCCGCCGGCTTCGGCGGCGGCGGCGTCCACGGCTACCGCTCCCTGGAGGGCACCTTCCTCGGCGGCTGCCTCTTCTCCGGCCGTACGGCGGGCCGCGCGGCGGCGAAGGCGGTCGGCTGAGTACGTCCGCCCACGCGGGTTGAGTACTCCACCGCAGGGGGAGCGGCCCGGCGGGCCGATAGCGTCGGATCATGACCAGCGGCCCCCTCCCCACCGACCCACTCCCGGCCGGCGGCCTGCCCACCGGCGACCCGCGCGACGTCGCTACCGCCCCCGGCGGGCCCGCCGCGCCCCATCGCTCGCCCGCCAGGACTCTCGGCTGCGTCGTCGGCGCCCTCGTGCTCACGCTCACCGTCCTGCTCGTGGTGGGCGTGGTGCTTCTGGAACGGGCCGGGCAACGGGAGGCGGACGTGAAGGCCGGGATCGAACTGACCTCCGGCGGCGGCTACGGCGCCCCGCTGGCACCGGGGCAGACGGCCACGTACGAGGACGGGGTACGCGCCACGGTGGGCGAGGCGCGGCGTATCCCGCCCGTCCCCCGCGACCCGGGACGCCGTCCGGGCCACCTCACCTACGCGTTCTCGGTGACGTACGTCAACGGCGGCGACCGGACCGTGGAGGTGAGCGGTTACGACGACGCCACCGCCGGGCGCGGCGGCGTGGGCGACCTCGCGGGGCTGGCCCACGACCCCGAGAACCCGCGCACGGGCGACGACTGGTTCCCGGAAACCCTCGCCCCGGGCGAGCGCGTGACGGTGCTGCTCCGGTTCAACGTGCCCGCGAACGCGGCTGCCCTGACCTTCGACACGCAGGTGACCGAGGAATACCGCGAGCTCGCCCGCTGGGAGCTGCCCCTCCGGACGTGAGCCCGCGTCAGGGGCGGGAGCGCAGCGGATGGCCCTCGGGCACTTCGACGAGGGCGATGCGCACGCCGTCCGGGTCGGCGATCCACATCTCGATCAGTCCCCACGGCTCCTCCTGCGGGGGCCGCAGCACCTCCACCCCGCGCGCCCGCAACTCCTCGTGGGCGGCCCGCACGTCGGCCACCTGCATCCACAGCCGCAGGGCGGGTGAGGGCGGGGCGGTGGAGCGGCCGGACACCTCGAGGAACCCGCCGCCGAGGAAGTACACCGTGCCCCGTTCGGGGCCCGTACCGAACTCCCGGTACACCGCGAGCCCCAGCGCCTCCCCGTAGAAGTCGCGCGACCGCTGGGGGTCCGTGGGGCTCAACAAGATCCTGCTGCCGAGTACATGCACCATGGGCCGAGCCTACGACCCGGATGATCCGGCGTCCGGGACACGTCCCATGTCCCGGCCACCGTCGGTCGGCGTCGCCTGGTGGTGGTACAGCTGCCAGCCGGCGCCCTCGGGGCAGGACCGGCGCCGCCACAGGGAGCTGCGCCGCGCCCGCCGGCCCGCGATGACCGATTCGTACGTCAGATGCACCACGTCCGTCGCCAGCTGAGTGCCCGTCAGGCCCGAGATCTCGTAGCGGGGGCCGTCCTCGGAGCTGCCCGCCATCTCGGGGAGCTCGGCGAGCATCTCGTCGCGGGTCCACCGCCGTCCCGAGGCGCCGACCTCCACGAAGTCGGGGTGCAGCAGGCGGGCGGCCTCCGCGCGGGAGGCGCGCACGGCCGGGTCGGCCAGCCGCAGCTCGCCCGCGATGGCCTCGTCCACGCCCGTCACACCAGCACCTCCATCACGCGGAAGCCTTCCGCGACGATCACCGTGGTGTCGTCGACCGTGAAGTCCGGGTCCCCGAGCGCCTCGCGCTCGGCGCTGCGCCGGGACCCCTCGTGCCCCGCCCGCCACTCGGCGACCGGGCCGTACCGCGCGCCCTCGTCGAGCGCGTGCCGCGGGTCCACCGCGCCGAGGGGCAGCGCCCCACCTCGGTGAGTTCCGGCGCCGCGACCTCGCGGCCGTCCGAGTCGATGAGCGCCGACCCCTCGCTCACCGGCGGGAGTTCCTCGCCCCCCGCCTCGCACTCGGCCGGCAGACCGCTCCCCGGCACCTTCTCGCCGGACACGGCGGCGGCGACCAGCCGGTCGCGCGGCGGCCCGGGGAAGGCCGGCGGACACGGCTTCAGGGCGGGAGGCATGCGCGCCAGTCTGGCACGCGTGCCTCCCGCCCCGACATCGATTTCCGGACCGCCGGCCCGGGTGTCCCGACCGTCTACAACACCAGCGACAGCAGCAGGACCATCACGATGCCGACGACCGAGATGATCGTCTCCATCACCGACCACGTCTTGACCGTCTGGCCGACGTTCATCCCGAAGTACTCCTTCACCAGCCAGAACCCGGCGTCGTTCACATGGCTGAAGAAGAGCGAACCGGCGCCGATCGCCAGCACCAGCAGCGCCGCGTGCGTCGTCGACATGTCCGCCGCGAGCGGCGCGACGAGCCCCGCCGCCGAGATCGTGGCGACCGTCGCCGAGCCGGTCGCCAGCCGGATCGCCACCGCGATCAGCCACGCCAGCAGCAGGGCCGGGATCGACCAGTTCTCCGAGAACTCCAGGACCATCCGGCCCACGCCCGCGTCGATGAGCGTCTGCTTGAACCCGCCGCCCGCGCCCACGATGAGCAGCACGCCCGCGATCGGGGCGAGTGACGTCTCGACGGTCGACGAGAGCCGCTCCCTGGTGAACCCGGCCGCCCGGCCCAGCGTCAAGAGGCCCACCAGCACGGCCGCCAGCAGAGCGATCAGCGGCGAGCCGATGACATCGGTCACCCGCTGCACGTGGTTCCCGGGATCGTCGACGACGATGTCCACGAGCGCCTTGCCCAGCATCAGGACCACCGGCAGCAGCACCGTCGCCACCGTGGCGCCGAAGCCCGGCCGCCGCTCCAGCTCCTCCGACGCGCGCTGCGCGGGGGCCTGGGGGGACCCCCCGGTGGAAAACAGCATGTGCTCGGGCACCGGGACGTCCACCCACCGCGCCGCGTAGCGGGAGAACACCGGCCCGGCGATGATCACCGTCGGTATGGCGACCAGGACACCCAGGGCGAGCGTGACGCCCAGGTTCGCGCCGAGCGCGTCGATGGCGACCAGCGGCCCGGGGTGCGGCGGGATCAGACCGTGCATCACGGACAGCCCGGCGAGGGCCGGGATGCCGATCCGCATCAGTGAGTGGTCGCCGCGCTTGGCGACCAGCAGCACGACCGGGATCAGCAGCACGATGCCGACCTCGAAGAACAGCGGCAGCCCGATCACGGAGGCGATCAGCACCATCGCCCAGGGCATGGCCCGGCCGCCCGCCCTGGCGAGGATCGTGTCGACGATCTGGTCGGCGCCACCGGAGTCGGCGAGCAGCTTGCCGAGGATCGCGCCGAGTGCGATGAGCACGCCCACACCGGCGACGGTGGACCCCAGGCCCTTGGTGAAGGACTCGACGGCCTTGGCGAGCGGGGCGCCCGCGAAGGCGCCCAGGGCGAGGGAGCCGATGGTGAGCGCCAGGAAGGCATGGAGCTTGAGCTTCGTGATGAGCAGCACGATGACGGCGATGCCCGCCAGGACCGCGATGCCCAGCTGGGCGTTGCCCGCCGATGTGATCGGCTCGGCGGCGTCCGCTGCCAGCATCTCGACGTGGAGACTGGTCACAGGGAGTCCTCAGTTGGCGAGCCGGCGCAGCGCGGCGACGGCCCGGTCGGTGATTTCCTCGGGGGTGCCGGACACATCGACGGCGACGCCGGCCTCGTCGTCCCCCAGCGGCTGCAGCGTGGCGAACTGCGAATCGAGCAGCGCGGTGGGCATGAAGTGCCCCTTGCGCGCGGTCATCCGCTCCTCGATCAGCGCCCGGTCGCCGGTCAGATGCAGGAAGACGACGCCCGGGGCGGCGGCCCGCAGCCGGTCCCGGTAGGCCCGCTTCAGCGCCGAACCGCTGACCACCCCGCCGAGGCCCGCTCGCCCCTGTGCCCACTGTCCGATCGCGTCGAGCCAGGGCCACCGGTCGTCGTCGTCCAGCGGGGTGCCGGCCGACATCTTGGCGATGTTCGCCTCGGGGTGGAAGTCGTCGCCCTCGGCGTAGGGCACGCCCAGGCGCTCGGCGACCAGCGGACCGATGGTGGTCTTGCCGGTGCCCGCCACGCCCATCACAACGACGACCGGTGGGTTCTGCATGGGTGTGCGCCTCGCTGTCTTCCTCGACATCGACTCCGTCGCCGCACACTGAAACCCATCGGGTACGACGTATACAAGACCCTGTGACATAAAAGTCATACTTTTTGGGCCCGGTTACGCTATGCACATGACGACTCAGGCCCGGGGGCTCCATACGCATGTGCTGGACACCCTGGGCCTCGCGATCACAGCGGGGGAGTACCCGCCCGGCAGCGTCCTGCGCACCGACGCACTCGCCCAGCGCTTCGAGGTGTCCCGCACCGTCGTCCGCGAGGTGGTCCGCGTCCTCGAATCGATGCACCTCGTCGAGTCGCGCCGTCGCGTCGGCGTGACCGTCCGCGCCACCGAGCAGTGGAACGTCTACGACCCCCAGGTCATCCGCTGGCGCCTGGCCGGCGCCGACCGCCCCCGCCAGCTCCGCTCGCTCACCGTCCTGCGCTCCGCCGTCGAACCGGTCGCCGCCGGCCTCGCCGCCGTCCACGCCACCCCGCAGCAGTGCCGCGACCTCACCGAGCACGCCCTGGGCATGGTCGCCACCTCGCGCGGCCGTCGACTGGAGGCGTACCTGGTGCACGACATCGCCTTCCATCGCGTCGTGCTGAACGCCTCCGGCAACGAGATGTTCGCCCGCCTCGGCGACGTCGTCGCGGAGGTCCTCACCGGCCGCACGCAGCACCGGGTGATGTTCGACGACCCCGATCCGGCCGCCGTCACGCTCCACGTCCGGGTCGCCGAGGCCGTACGGGAGAGGGACGCGGCGCGCGCCGAGGAGCTGACCCGCGAGATCGCGGTGGGGGCCCTGCGCGAGCTCGATGTCCTGGCGCCCCGAGGTTCCCTTTAAACTGCTGACGCCGATTAACCGGCCGGTAACCTCAGAAACACCTCAGATCCGCCCGTACGTGACATAGGCCACAGCCAAAACCGCAGCGCAGCCGTGACTATGTGGCCTGGCCTTTATGCCATCACGGTGACCATCCTCATCACCGGCGTACGGCTGATACCGCACGACCCCTCACAAAGGCGACTTCCAGATGAGTGACCGCACCATGCCTGCGGCCGACACCCTGAGCCCCGGTACGCCGCCGGCGACGGGCGCCCCCCACATCGACGCCGGTGACGCCGGTTACAGCAAGGACCTCAAGTCCCGCCACATCAACATGATCGCGATCGGTGGCGCGATCGGCACCGGCCTGTTCCTGGGTGCGGGTGGCCGCCTTGCGGGTGCGGGCCCCTCCCTGGCGATCGCGTACGCCGTCTGCGGCGTCTTCGCCTTCTTCGTCGTCCGCGCGCTCGGTGAGCTGGTGCTCTACCGCCCGTCCTCCGGCGCCTTCGTCTCGTACGCCCGTGAGTTCATGGGGGAGAAGGGCGCCTACACGGCCGGCTGGCTCTACTTCCTGAACTGGTCGACCACCGCCGTCGCCGACATCACCGCTGCCGCGACCTACGCCCACTTCTGGGCCATGTTCAGCGACGTCCCGCAGTGGGTCCTCGCCCTGATCGCCCTCGCCGTCGTCCTGACCGCGAACCTGATCTCGGTGAAGTACTTCGGCGAGATGGAGTTCTGGTTCGCGATCATCAAGGTCGCCGCGCTCGTGATCTTCATGTGTGTCGGCATCTTCCTCGTCGTCACCCAGCACGAGGTCGGCGGCCACACCCCGGGCCTGTCCACCATCACCGACAGCGGCGGCATCTTCCCGGCCGGCATGCTGCCGATGCTGATGGTCGTCCAGGGCGTCGTCTTCGCGTACGCCTCCGTCGAGCTGTGCGGCGTCGCCGCCGGTGAGACCAAGAACCCCGAGAAGATCATGCCGAAGGCGATCAACTCGATCATGTGGCGCGTGGGCCTGTTCTACGTCGGCTCCGTCGTGCTGCTCGCGCTCCTGCTGCCGTACACCTCGTACTCCGGCGACCAGAGCCCCTTCGTCACCGTCTTCGACAAGCTGGGCATCCCGGGCACGGCCGGCATCATGAACCTGGTCGTCCTCACCGCCGCGCTCTCCAGCCTGAACTCGGGCCTGTACTCCACCGGCCGCATCCTGCGCTCGATGGCCATGTCCGGGTCCGCCCCCAGGTTCACCGCCCGCATGAACAAGGGCCAGGTGCCCTACGGCGGCATCCTGCTCACCGCCGGCTTCGGTGTCCTGGGCGTCGGCCTCAACTACGTCATGCCGGGCGAGGCCTTCGAGATCGTGCTGAACCTCGCCTCCATCGGCATCCTCGGCACCTGGGGCATGATCATGCTCTGCTCGCTGCTGTTCTGGTCGCGCGCGAAGGAGGGCAAGGTCAGCCGGCCGTCCTACCGGCTCCCCTGGGCTCCCTACACGCAGATCGTGACGCTGGTGTTCCTCGTCTCCGTCCTCGGTCTGATGTGGTGGGGCGGCGGCGTCGGCCGGACCACCGTCAACCTGCTGCCGCTGATCGCGGCCCTGCTGGTCGGTGGCTGGTTCCTGGTCCGCAAGCGCGTCCTCGCCCTCACCGCGGCGCAGCAGGGCTGACGCTCCGCAGACGCGAGAACCCCCGCCTGACAGCGTCGTCCGGCGGGGGTTCCGTCGTACGGGGGGCGTCAGCCGTGGTGGCCGCCGCCGTGGCCGCCCGCACCGTGGTCGAACCTCAGCGCCTCCCTGGGCATCACCACGAACGGCCGCATCATGCCCATGTCCTTGACGCTCCGGCCCTGGGCGGACATCAGCAGCACGAGCGCCCGCCGCGGCCGGACCGATCCGGCAGTGGACCGATTACCCCGCCAGGGAACAGGCGGAAGAGAAGATCGTCATTCTCCCGGCTCGCCTCAGCGCCGGGAACTACTGTCGCGAGCATGGTCGAACACGATGCTTTCAGTGCCACCCGCGAGGCCTACGACGCTGCTGCCCCCGTGTATGCGCAGCAGTTCCGCGACACGCTGCGTGACAGGCCCCTGGACCGTGCGATCCTGAGTGCCTTCGCCGAGGTCGCGAGTGCGACTGGGGACGGTCGGGTCGCGGACCTGGGGTGTGGACCTGGCTATGTCACCGCGTATCTGGACGAGCTGGGGCCGGCGGCGTTCGGCGTCGATGCCTCTCCCGCAATGATCAAGCTGGCTCGACAGGCCTATCCGTCCTTGCGGTTCGACGTGGGCTCGATGGCCGCGTTGAACATCGCTGACGGCGTGCTGGGCGGCGTACTCTCCCGTTGGTCCATCATCCACACTCCGCCACAAGAACTCCCCGTCATCCTGGACGAGTTCCACCGCGTGCTGGCACCGGGCGGCCACCTTCTGGTCGGCTTTTGGGCAAGCGAAGATCCGTCTCATCCGACACAGGTCTTCGATCACGCGGTCACGCCGGCCTATCGCTGGCTGCCTGATCACCTCGCCGCGATGCTGCGCGAGGCCGGATTGGTCGAGGTGGCCCGGATGGTTCGCGAGCCTCAGCCCACCGACCGACGGCAGTTCCAGGAGGTCCATCTACTCGCCCGCAAAGCCCAGGCAGGGGCTGTCCGATCGAGAACATGACCGGGACCGGCCCCCCGGACGGGGACTGTCCGGCTCCCGGCGGCGGCGACTCGTGATCAGGACTCACCGCCCGTTCGAGCGCTGTACGCGTGGCGCACTGGGTGATCTCTCCCCCTGAAGGCGCCTTGTTGCCCGCAACAACCTTCTACCCTTGGACGCGGCCGAACGTGACGACGGCAGCGGGCGCTCGACCGACCGGGCAGGTGCCGGGAGCCCGCGACAGCGCCCGGACCGGGCCTCATATGCTGCACGCCATGAGCATGCCCGCCCGCAGTGCCGCCACCACGTTCACCGGCTGGGGCATGGTCCTGAGCGGGGCGGGCGCCGTGGCCGCCTCCATCTGGGGGGTCTCGCCGTACCCGCCGCTCGTAGCCGAGCTGGTCCTCGCCGGCCTCGCCGTGGTCTGCGCGGCGGGCTGGGTGATCGCCTCGTACAGGGCCGCTGCCCGTGTCCCCGACCCGTTCAGCGAGCCCATTCGCAAGACCCGGCAGCCGAACCCAGTCCTGCCCTACCTCATAGGCTTCGGCGTCCCCTTGGCCACCTTCGCCGCCTTTCTGACGGCCTTCACCGTCAGCAGCTCCTACGGCCGCGAGACCGAGCGTCTGGAGCGTGCCGGATACGGCGAGTACGAGGTGAGGGTTGTCCGACTCGCGGGCAAGCCCGAGTTCCACGAGGGCGACGAGGACATCGAGCCGTACTACCTCACCGACCTCACCCTGCGGATCCCCTACGAGGACGGCCCCCGCGAGGTCACCGTCACCGGCATGTACACCCGCTACAAGCCGCCCGCGCCCGGTACCGGGATCGAAGTCCACTACGCTCCCCGCGACCCTGGCAGCCCCGTGACCGAAAACGGTGAACGCTCCAAGCCCCGCCTGATCTTCGTCGTGTATTTCGGTCTCTGGATCTGGCCCCTGATCCTGGTCATAGGTGGCGGCCTGAAGGCGTACGCCGGCGCGAAGGACCTGCACCGGCTGCGCAGATTCCGCCCCGAAGTCCACCTGCCCGCGCTCGGCATCCTCCTGACTGGCGTGGCACTGCTCCTGCCCACCGCCCTGGAACTCGAGGTAGCGGGATACGCCCGGACGCTTGCCCTCCTCTCGTGCGTGACCCCCGCCCTGGCCATGGCCTGGGTGGCCAGGACAAACTGAGCCGGCGTCGCTCGCGTAGACGACCGGCGCCACCCGCTCGTGCAGTGTGCGGGCCGTGCCGGCCGGTCAGAGGCCCCTGCGGCCGCGCTTCGCGCTGGCCTCCGGGCCACCCTGGACAGTCAGATGCACGATGGGTGGGGAGATCCACTGGGCAGGTGTGGGGTCACCCCGAGCGAGGGGTGGCCGTTTTCAAGGAGCGCCATCACGGGTCGCCGGCAGCCGGTCGAGCCGGTCCTTTTCGGCCCAGCGAGTGCCGCCGGTGGGGCGTATGCCCAGCGGGCCGAACTCGTCGAAGGCGAACGTGCGGTCCGGGAAGTGCTCCAGGACGTGCTCGATCCGGTCGAGCTTGGCGTCGCGGTCGGGGTCGGTTGACTCCGTCCACGTCTTGGTGTGCTGGAAGGTGATCCCGCGGCGGGCAAGCAAAGTTCGCAATGCCTCGCGGCCGATGCGGATCACCCTGCCCTGGGCTTTGCGCAGATGGGCGACGAGTTTGCGGATGGACCAGCGAGTGAAGGGCCAGCCGAGTTCGAGGGGGCGGGTGGTGGCCGTCCGCACGACAAAGTCCTCGTCGTCAGGACTGAGCAGGCGGGGACGGCCTCCCGCCCACTGAGGGTCCAGGCAGGCCAGGCCGATCTCGTTGAACCGGTGGATCACGTCGCGGACGGTGTCCTCATCGGCCTAGAGCTCATAGTCCTGCGCCAGCTCCTCCCAGCGAATGTTGCGCAGCACAAGGTCGGCGTCCTCGCCCGACGGGACATCCAAGCTGGTCTGGAACCAGACCACGGTGAGAGCGGAATGGTGCAGCACCGGGTCGAGTTCAGGAGCGACCGCTGTCGAGCGGAAGGCCCCGATGCAGGCAACGGAAGGCAGTACCTCGACGGGGCCGAAGGCGCCGGCGGTCTGGTCCGGGTACTCGCGGGAGGGTGGAACCAGATGGACCGGTGTGGAGGGAAACGCACGTTCAGCCTGCCGCTGGAGGCCCCTGACCTTCATGTCATTGATGGGCTTGCACGGGTAGCCCTCCAGCATCCCTCCGTAGGTTGAAGACATTTGCAGCTCGGTGAGCTCGATTGAACGTCCGGACGAGAGGGCTATGCGGCTCAGCGACATGCCGACACCCTATGTACAAGATTCACTTCCGATACACGGCCTAATTGGGCGATCACCGGGACCCGGTTACCTCCGGCCGAGGCCGGGATCATCATCGCCCGCCGGTAGCGCACCGTGCTGGTACCGCCCCGGCGCACGATCTGTTGAAGCCTCTGCCCTTCTTGGTCGGTCAGTCTGCGGACCTTGACCGGCTCTGCCACCGCGCCTCCACGCACCAGGTTGGATGTCGTCACATCCAACCGGGCGCAAGGCCCGCACCGCGAACGGCAACCCGGTGAACCTGCACGGTCAGAGCACTGCGCCGGTGTCACCGAACGGGACTGTTCGAAGAGATCGCGCGCGGCATGGTTCTTGCGAACGGGCGAATGTGGCTGTGTGTTGCTCGAATGCGTTCGTCGGCGCGTCCGGATCCCACCCTGCGATGCCTCGCGCGTGCTCGCCTGTGGACGCTGTGGCGCAGCCGGTCTGACTGCTCCATCGCTGCGAACGCGAGGTGCCGTCCCCGCCCCCGTACGGCCGAAAGACGCACCCGCCCGCTCGCGTCAATCGAGGCCGGTGAGGGTCAGGCGGCTTGTGAAGCTCGTCCGGGAACCGGTGAACGGATCGGTGAACTCCAGCGTCCGCGCGAGGAGTTGCAGGGGACGCGTCCAGTCCTCCGGCCCCTCCTCCCGCACGACGGGATAGAGCGGGTCGTTCAGGATCGGTACGCCGAGAGCGTTCATGTGGACCCGCAGCTGATGGGTCCGGCCGGTCTCCGGGACCAGCCGGTACCGGCCGAGGCCGCCCCGGTGCTCCAGCAGCTCGACGCGGCTCTCACTGTTCGGCTCGCCCGCCTCCTCACGGGCCGCCAGGTCGCCCCGCTCCTTCACGATCCGGCTGCGCACGGTCACGGGGAGGGCGAGCCCGGGATCGTACGCCGCCACCGCCTCGTACTCCTTGCGCACCAGCCGGTCCCGGAACAGCGTCTGGTAGGCGCCCCGGTCCTCCGGCCTGACGACGAAGAGCGCGAGCCCCGCCGTCAGCCGGTCCAGCCGGTGCGCGGGCTGGAGCCACGGCAGGTCCAGCTCGCGCCGCAGCCGCGCCAGCGCCGTCTCGGTCACATGCCGTCCCCGCGGCGTCGTCGCGAGGAAGTGCGGCTTGTCGGCGACCACGACGCGCTCGTCCCGGTGGACGACGCCGATCTCGAACGGCACCCGCTCCTCGGCCGGGAGGTCCCGGTGGAACCACAGGTACCGCCCCGCCGTGTACGGCTCGTCCCCGCCGACCGGCACCCCGTCCGCCCCGACGAACCGCCCCTCCGCGAGCATCGCGTCCACCCGCGCCGCCCCGATCGCCCCCGCGTACCGCCCCGCCAGGTGGTCCCGCACGGTCGCCCACGCCCCCTCGGGGTCGGCGGGCAGCCGCAGCCGCACCGGGTCGACACCGGCGCGCTGCGGCAGCGGGGCCGGCGGGGTCTTCGTCCTGCGTCTCACCGCCCCACGGTAAACCGCCGCTCGGGACAGCCGTACGGCCCCGTCGCCCGTCGCCCCGCGCGGTGGAGCGGGGCGACCGGCGCTCAGGGCAGGCGGACGACGACCTCGCCCGTGCCGCGCGCGGAACCCCCGCCGACCACCCGCACCCGGAACGGCCGGTCGGTGCCCCGCGCCGTCACCCGCAGCGTCCCCCCGTCCCGTACGGCCGTGTACGTGGCGGCCGGCGCGCCCCGGTGGTCCGGCACCGTCACCACCACGCCGTCCGCGTCGCGCTGGGCCAGCAGCGTCAGCCCCGACGTCCAGTCGCCGTCGGGCCGCTGGTCGTCCGCGCCCAGCGGCAGCACCGCGCCCGGCCGCACGTAGAGCGGCAGGCTGTCGAAGCCGTGCGTCTCACGCCGCCAGACCGGCCCGGTCACCGTCTCGCCGGTCAGCAGATGCGTCCAGTCGCCCTCGGGCAGGTAGAACTCGACGTCACCCTCCGCCGTGAACACCGGCGCGACGAGCAGGCCGGGGCCGAGCATGTACTGCCGGTCCAGCGTCCGGCAGGCCGGGTCGTCCGGGAACTCCAGCAGCATCGGCCGCATCAGCGGCGTCCCGTCGCGGTGCGCCTCCACGGCGGCGCCGTACAGATAGGGCATCAGCCGGTGCTTCAGCTCGGTGAACTGCCGCGCCACCTCCACCGCCTCGTCCCCGAACTCCCACGGCACGCGGTACGACATGTTCCCATGCAGCCTGCTGTGCGACGACAGCAGGCCGAAGGCCAGCCAGCGCTTGAACACCTCCGGGTCGGGCGTGCCCTCGAAGCCGCCGATGTCATGGCTCCAGAAGCCGAACCCGGACAGGCTCAGGGACAGCCCGCCGCGCAGCGACTCCGCCATCGCGTTGAACGACGCGAAACAGTCGCCGCCCCAGTGCACCGGGTACTGCTGCCCGCCCGCCGTCGCCGACCGCGCGAACAGCACGGCCTCACCCGCCCCGCGCTCCTTCTCCAGCAGTTCGAAGACACACTGGTTGTACAGGTGCGTGTAGTAGTTGTGCATCCGCTCCGGGTCGGACCCGTCGTGCCACACCACATCGGTCGGCACCCGCTCGCCGAAGTCGGTCTTGAAGCAGTCCACGCCCTGGTCGAGCAGCGTCCTGAGCTTGGACTGGAACCAGGCGCGTGCCTCGGGGTGGGTGAAGTCGACCAGCGCCATCCCGGCCTGCCACAGATCCCACTGCCAGATGTCGCCGTTCGGCCTCCTCACCAGGTACCCGAGCCGCGCCGCCTCCTCGAACAGCGCCGACTTCTGCGCGATGTACGGGTTGATCCACATGCTGATCCGCAGACCGCGCTCCTTGAGCCGGGCCAGCATCCCCTCCGGATCCGGAAAGGTGTCCGGATCCCAGCGGAAGTCCGTCCACTGGTACTCACGCATCCAGAAGCAGTCGAAGTGGAAGACGGACAGGGGGATGTTCCGCTCGGCCATCCCGTCCACGAAGGACGTGACCGTCTCCTCGTCGTACGGCGTGCAGAACGACGTCGTGAGCCACAGCCCGAACGACCACGCCGGCGGGAGCGCCGGCCGCCCGGTCAGCGCGGTGTAGCGGGCCAGGACCTCCTTGGGCGTGGGCCCGGCGACGACGTAGTACTCGATCGACTGGTCCTCGACGCTGAACTGCACCTGCCCGACCGACTCCGAGCCGATCTCGTACGACACCTTGCCGGGGTGGTTGACGAACACGCCGTACCCGCGCGAGGAGAGGTGGAAGGGGATGTTCTTGTACGCCTGCTCACTGCTGGTGCCCCCGTCGGCCTGCCAGATGTCGACGGACTGGCCGTTCTTCACGTACGGCGTGAAGCGCTCGCCGAGCCCGTAGACGTACTCGCCGACCCCGAGGGCGAGCTGCGCGACCATGTGGTGCGCGCCGTCACCGGTGGTGGCGAACGCGGTCCCCTTGGCCTCCACGGCGGTGAGGCGCCTGCCGTCCGCGTCGAGGAACGTCAGCCCCCAGGGGCCGTCGCCGTCCAGGCGGACGGTGAGCGGTCCGCTGGTGAGCTCGGTGACCGAGCCCTCGCGCCGCGTCCGGGCCGCGTACACCACCTCCGGGCCCTCCCCCTCCGCGTCCCCCGTCCCCGCGTCCCGCAACGCGAAGTCCGGGCCGCGGTGGGCCTTCCCGGCGTGATGGGTGGCGCGCACCCCGATGACGCCCTCGGCGGGCGAGAAGCACTCCACCGTGATGAGCGGAGAGTTGAGGGTGTGCCCCCGGTGCTCGACCCGCCTGACCGCCGCGTACGCGGTGAAGTGGTCGTCGCTGACGTGCAGATCGCGCACTTCGGTGGCGTACGAGACGTGCACGCCGTCGCGCATCAGCCAGAAGCCGTCCGTGAACTTCATCGCGTTCCCAGGGAGATGTAGGTGTCGAGGACCGCGGCGATCCGGTCCCACGTGCCATGATCCCGCTCGACCGGCGGGAGCGTCGCGCCCTCGCCGGTCCGCCACGCGGTGGCGAGGGCCACGGGGTCGTCGCCGGTGACGGCGCCCGCCGCGAGCGCGGCGGCGCCCAGGGCGACCAGTTCGGTGGTACGGGGCAGGACGACGGCCCGCCCGGAGAGCCGGCGCACGGTCTCGACCCAGGTACGGCCCCGCGCGCCGCCCCCGATCACCCGCAGCGGCGCGTCCGCCGTCGCGGGCGGCAGCGCCTCCAGGGCGCGCAGGACGGTGAAGACCGCCCCCTCGTACGCGGCGCCGAGGAGCTGCCGCCCGCTGGTGGCGTGGCGCAACCCGGTGAGCAGCCCCGAGGCGCCCGGCAGGTCGGGCGTGCGCTCGCCGTCGAGGTACGGGAGGAGGACGGCCTCCCCGCCGGGGGCGGCGTCCTCGCGGTCCAGGCCCAGCAGGTGCGCCACCTTGTCCACGGCGAGCGTGCAGTTGAGGGTGCACCCGAGGGGCAGGTACGTGCCGTCGGTGGCGGCGAAACCGGCGAGCGCGGCCGTGGCGGGCCGGGTCGCGGTGGCCGCGAAGACCGTCCCGGACGTGCCGAGGGAGACCACCGGATGGTCCAGGAGCCCGGCCCGGCCGAGCCCGAGGCCCACGGCGGCGGCCATGTTGTCGCCGGTGCCCGCGGCGACCGCGACGCCCTCGGGCAGGCCGAGCTCCTTCGCCGCGGCGGAGGTCAGCGTCCCGACGCGCGTCGCGCCGCCGGGCGCGACGGCCGGCAGCATGGCCCGCTCCAGGCCCAGGAGGCCGAGGAGCTCGGGGTCGTACGCCCCGGTCGCGGTGTTGTACCAGCAGGTGCCCGACGCGTCCCCGGGGTCGGTGGCGGCCACCCCGCTCAGCCGCTCGGTGAGGAAGTCATGGGGGAGGCGTACGGCGGCGGTCGCCTCGGCCCTGCGCGGTTCGTTCTCCCGCAGCCAGCGCCACTTGGCCGCCGTCATGGACGCCACGGGCACGGAGCCGGTCCGCTCCAGCCAGCCCCGGGCGCCGAGCTCGGCGGTGAGGGCGGCGGCCTGGGGCGCGGAGCGTGTGTCGTTCCACAGCACGGCGGGCCGCAGGGGGCGCCCGGCGCGGTCGAGGGCGACGAGGCCGTGCTGCTGGCCGGCGACCGCGACGCCGGTGACGGCGCGGGGGTCGAAGCCGTCCAGGGCGCTCCCCACGGCGTCCACGAGCGCCCGCCACCACTGCTCCGGATCGCTCTCACGGGCCCCGTCGGACCCGCTCACGGTGTGGGCCGCGCGCCCGACGGCCAGGACCCGACCGGAGTCGGCGTCGACGACGGCCGCCTTGGCGGACTGCGTGGAGCTGTCCACCCCGATGACGTACCTGAGTCGGTCCATCTTTTGATCGTACACAAAACAAATTGGCGGAGGGAAGACACCAGCACCACCGCTCTTGCCGCGACGCCCCGCCTGCTCTATTAATAATCACAAAAAACAAATCTGGCCGTACGGCTACCGTGAGCAGCGAAGGGGCAGACATGCAGGACCGCTTCACCCCCACCCCCGAGGACAGGTTCACCTTCGGTCTGTGGACCGTGGGCTGGCAAGGGGTCGACCCCTTCGGCACCGCCACCCGCCCCCCGCTCGACCCGGTCGAGTCGGTGGAGCGCCTCGCCGAACTCGGCGCGTACGGGGTGACTTTCCACGACGACGACCTGATCCCGTTCGGCTCCTCCGACGCCGAACGCGAGACCGCGGTCAAGCGGTTCCGCGCCGCCCTGGAACGCACCGGCATGAAGGTGCCGATGGCCACCACCAACCTCTTCACCCACCCCGTGTTCAAGGACGGTGCCTTCACCGCCAACGACCGCGACGTCCGCCGCTATGCGCTGCGCAAGACCCTGCGCAACATCGACCTCGCCGTGGAGCTCGGTGCGACGGTGTACGTGGCGTGGGGAGGCCGCGAGGGTGCGGAGTCCGGCGCGGCCAAGGACGTCCGCGCCGCCCTCGACCGCATGAAGGAAGCCTTCGACCTGCTCGGCCAGTACGTCACCGAGCAGGGTTACGACCTGCGCTTCGCCATCGAGCCCAAGCCCAACGAGCCGCGCGGCGACATCCTGCTGCCCACCATCGGCCACGCCCTCGCCTTCATCGAACGCCTGGAGCGCCCCCATCTGGTCGGTGTGAACCCCGAGGTGGGCCACGAGCAGATGGCCGGCCTCAACTTCCCCCACGGCATCGCCCAGGCCCTGTGGGCCGGGAAGCTCTTCCACATCGACCTCAACGGCCAGTCGGGCATCAAGTACGACCAGGATCTCCGTTTCGGCGCGGGCGACCTGCGCCAGGCGTTCTGGCTGGTCGACCTGCTGGAGAGCGCCGGCTACGACGGACCCCGCCACTTCGACTTCAAGCCCGTGCGCACGGACGGCTTCGACGGCGTCTGGGAGTCCGCGAAGAACTGCATGCGCAACTACCTCGTCCTCAAGGACCGCGCCGCCGCGTTCCGCGCCGACCCGCGGGTCCAGGAGGCCCTGTCCACCTCCCGCCTCCCCGACCTGGCCCGCCCCACGGCCGAAGACGGCCTCTCCTCCCTGCTGGCGGACCCCTCCGCCTACGAGTCCTTCGACGTCACCGCCGCGGCATCCCGCTCCATGTCCTTCGAACGCCTCGACCAACTGGCCCTGAACCACCTCCTCTCCGCCCACTGACCCGGTCGGGCCCGGCCCGGTCCAAGACGCCAGGACCGGGCCGCACGCCCACGGTGTGCCCACGCGGGGGTGATTCCGGCCCCATGCTCCGACGCGGCGCCAAGCCGCGGCGATGCCCGTTGCCGCTTCACCCCGCACCGCACCACGCCGGACCCGCATCACGCCGGACCGGCGGCACCGGCCCATCGGGTTCGGGGACCGGGCCCGCCCCGGGCAGCCCCTCCGGGGACGCCGGACCGGGGCCGCCCCGCGCCCACCCGGCGCGGCTTCCGCACCACGCCGGGCCGGACGCCCCGCGCCGACCGCCCGGCTGCGACTCCCCGGGCCCGGGGCGCTCCCGCGCCGGGCCCGCCCACCGCCCTAACCCGCCACCCGCTCCACATGCCCCGCCGGGTCCGCGATCACGTCCCGTACCACCAGCGCCGCCGCCCCCCGCGCCGCGTCCCCCGAGGACGACGACGCCCGCAGCCGGCCGCTCCCCGCGGGCCACAGCCCCGAGACGACCCGGGCCGTCAGTTCCTCGTCCACCGCCGGCCCGAGCCACGGCATCAGCCCCCGGTAGATCCCGCCCAGCACGACCGCGTCCGGGTCCAGCAGGTTCACCGCGCCGGACACGACCAGCCCGAGCATCTGCCCCGCCCGCTCCAGCGCCGCCACCGCCCGGGCATCGCCCCGTCCGGCCCGCCGCTCCACCTCCACCACACCCGGCATCCCGGCCTGCTCGTCGATGCCGGCACCCCGCAGCAGCGCCGCCTGCCCGGCGTACTGCTCCAGGCAGCCACGCGAACCGCACCGGCACTCGGGGCCGTCGCGGTCCACCACCACGTGCCCGATCTCGCCCGCGAAACCGTGTGCCCCGCGCATCAGCTCGCCGTCGACGACCAGCGCCCCGCCCACCCCGATCTCGCCCGTCAGGTACAGGAAGCTGCGTACGCGCTCCAGCCCGCCGAACCACAACTCGGCCAGGGCGGCGGCGTTCGCCTCGTTGTCCGAGCCCACACAGAGCGCCCGCCGGCCGGGCAGCAGGGCGGACAGCGCCTGCGCGAACAGCCCCTCCGCCGCCACCCGGTTCCACCCGAGGTTCGGCGCCTGGCGCACCGTGCCCCCCGACACCAGACCGGGCAGCGCGAGCCGCGCCCCCGCGGGGGCGAGCTGCTGCTCCGCCGCGGAGTCCAGCGTCCGCGCGGCGATCCGGGCGGCCCGCTCCAGCACCTCGCCGGGCGGTACGCCCCGGTTGTCCAGGTGTTCGGTGAGCCGCACCCGGTCGGTGCCCGCGAGGTCCACGACGCACACCGACACGTAATCGATGTTGATCTCCACCCCGAGCCCGGCGGGCCCGGTCCGCGCGACCCGCAGCGCCGTCCCCGGCCGCCCGGCGTGCCCGCTGAACGTCTTGCCCGACTCGGTGAGGAATCCGCTCACCAGCAACTGTTCGACCAGCGACGACACCGCCGCCCGGGTCAGTCCCACCCGCGCCGCGACCGCGGCCCGGGTCGCCTCGCCCTCGTCGTGCACGGCCCGCAGCACCAGGCTGAGGTTGTGCCGCCGCACGGTGGCCTTGTCCGCCTTGGGCTCCAGCGGATCCAGAGTGTTCTTCATCGTGCGGCCGAGCCTATGCGAACCCCGACAACGCGAAAGCGCGGCCCCGGCCTCCCGGCCGAACCCGCGCCACTCGCGTACCAACTGTGTGTCCGAGGGGGGACTTGAACCCCCACGCCCGATAAAGGGCACTAGCACCTCAAGCTAGCGCGTCTGCCATTCCGCCACCCGGACCAGGTGTCTGTCTCGCGGCCCGTGGCCGTTCCGACGTGGAAAACCATAGCAAACATTCGGAGGGCTCGATCACGCCCCCGCCCGCGACGACGGAGGGGGCAGGATGAGGGGACCAGCAGCACCTACGCGGGAGGAACCAGCGTGAGCGAGTCGAGCGCGGCACGAACCGCCGATGCCACCGTCACCGGGGAGGACGAGGTCGTCGACCTCTGCCGCGACCTGATCCGGATCGACACCAGCAACTACGGCGACCACTCGGGCCCGGGGGAGCGTGCCGCCGCCGAGTACATCGCGGAGAAGCTCGCCGAGGTGGGCCTCGAACCGAAGATCATCGAGTCCCACAAGGGCCGCGCCTCCACCGTGGCACGGATCGCCGGCGAGGACCCCTCGCGGCCCGCGCTCCTGATCCACGGCCACACCGACGTCGTGCCCGCGAACGCGGACGACTGGACGTACGACCCGTTCTCCGGCGAGATCGCCGACGGCTGCGTCTGGGGCCGCGGCGCGGTCGACATGAAGGACATGGACGCGATGACCCTCGCGGTCGTACGGGACAGGCTGCGCAGCGGCCGCAAACCCCCGCGCGACATCGTGCTGGCGTTCCTGGCCGACGAGGAGGCGGGCGGTACGTACGGCGCCCGGCACCTCGTCGACAAGCACCCCGGCCTCTTCGAGGGCGTGACGGAGGCGATCGGCGAGGTCGGCGGCTTCTCCTTCACCGTCAACGAGAACCTGCGGCTGTACCTGGTCGAGACCGCGGAGAAGGGCATGCACTGGATGCGGCTCACGGTCGACGGCACGGCCGGCCACGGGTCGATGACCAACACGGACAACGCCATCACGGAGCTGTGCGAGGCGGTGGGGCGGCTCGGTCGGCACACCTGGCCGGTCAGGGTCACCAAGACCGTCCGGTCGTTCCTCGACGAGCTGTCCGACGCCCTCGGCACCCCGCTGGACCCGGAGGACATGGAGGCCACGCTGGCCAAGCTGGGCGGCATCGCCAAGATGATCGGCGCCACGCTCCGCAACTCCGCCGCCCCCACCATGCTCGGCGCCGGCTACAAGGTCAACGTGATCCCCGGCCAGGCCACGGCCCACGTGGACGGGCGGTTCCTGCCGGGGTACGAGGAGGAGTTCCTCGCCGACCTCGACCGCATCCTCGGGCCGCGCGTACGGCGCGAGGACGTGCACGGCGACAAGGCGCTGGAGACCAGCTTCGACGGAGACCTGGTGGACGCGATGCAGGCGGCGCTGAAGGCGGAGGACCCGATCGCCCGGGCGGTGCCGTACATGCTGTCCGGCGGCACCGACGCCAAGTCCTTCGACGACCTCGGTATCCGCTGCTTCGGGTTCGCGCCGCTGCGACTGCCGCCGGAACTGGACTTCGCCGGCATGTTCCACGGCGTGGACGAGCGGGTGCCGGTGGAGGGACTCAAGTTCGGTGTCAGGGTGCTGGACCGGTTCATCGACGCGAGCTGATCGCCGGACAGGGCGATTAGTCGGCTGAAACGAAACTCCAATAATCGACCGCCTGTGCACACACGACCGAAATGGGTGAACGCGGTCAGCACCACGTAGCCCCGTTACCTCCCCCTCGTTACAGGTGGTGCGGTCCGCGGTTGGGACCGCATTGCCTACAAGGAGGAATGATGATCAAGAAGGTCGTCGCTGTTGTGGCCGCCACCGGTGGTCTGATGCTGGCGGGCGCGGGCATGGCCGTCGCCGATGCGGGTGCGAGCGGCGCCGCCGTTGGCAGCCCGGGCGTCGTTTCGGGCAACGTGGTGCAGGTTCCCATCCACATCCCGATCAACGCCTGCGGTAACACGGTCAACATCATCGGTCTGCTGAACCCGGCCTTCGGCAACACCTGCGTCAACGACTGACCAGGTCCCACGTCGAACCCGATGTCGATCCTCGCCCCGTAAGGGTGTGAGCACGGTCGGCCCCGGAGCGCGTGCCACGCGCTCCGG
>NZ_JBEXQK010000048.1:0-45376 GCF_040612535.1 Streptomyces sp. NPDC006368 | reverse complement strand
ACTCCCCAGAGCAACGCGCCTGGGGGTACCCCCAGCCGCGTTGTCGTCAGTCGCCGATGTCCCCCGTAGCCCTTCGGGCACGGGAGGTGGGCCCACCGCGGTGCCTCCTTTCTCCGCCTTGCGATCGCACGCGCCGGACACCGCCGGGCCCGCCCTTCGGGCGGACGACGCTCCTGTGAAGACGCTCCCTAGCGCAGCGCCGTCTCCAGGAAGTCGCTGCCGATGCGGGCGACCGCGGCGACGTCGAGCTGGTGCAGGACGTACCGGCCGCGGCGGCGCGTGGTCACCAGCTGCGCCTTCTTCAGTACGGCGAGGTGGCGCGAGACCTCCGGCGGGGTGATGCCGTGCCAGTCGGCCAGCTCGCTGGTCGTGTACGCGGCGCGGGCGAGCTGCCGGCACAGGCGCATGCGCATCGGGTGGGCCAGCGCCTCCATGCGCAGGTGGAGCAGCTCCACCGAGGCCGGCCCGGGCAGCTCGGGCGCGCCCACGGGGTAGTGGACGACTGGCCGCCAGCCGGGAGCGTGCACCACCCACAGGTGGGGCCAGCCGAAGCTGGACGGCACGAACGTCACGCCGGTGCCCGTGGCGGCGGTCCGGCCGTCGATGAGTTTGTCGACGTCGATGCGCCGCGCGCCCCCGTCCTCGCTGAGGGTCACGGCGGGGGAGACGGCGTGCAGCACCTCGTGCAGGCCCTTGCGGCGCAGCACCTCGGTCTTGTGCCGGGCATCGGCGGCCAGGCCGGGCTGGACGCGGCGCCAGGTGTCGGCGAAGAACGCCTCGTCGCAGTCCTCGAAGAGACGGCGCAGCCACGCGCGTACGCCGGGAGGGTCGGCGAGCAGCCGACGGGTGAACTCCAGCTGCCGGGGGCCGCGGTTGGCGGCGAGCTCCAGCGCGCGTTCGGTGCGCAGGGGGCCGCCGTTCACGTACTGCGCGGAGCAGGTGAAGTCCAGGGCCGCCGCCATGAAGCGCTCCTCGTCCAGCCGGTCGAGGAGGTCCAGCTCCTCGGCGAGCGTGGCGCCAGTGCGGCCCTCGCCGCCCCGGATGCCGGCGAACGGCATCAGGATGTCGGAGAACGTGGTCGTCCACAGGAAGTTCGCCTCATGCAGCCGGTCGGCGAGATCCGGCTTCAGCGCGGCGGCGGTGGCGGTCGCCCAGCCGTGCAGCCCCGGGTGGTGCCCCGGCTCGGACAGGGCGTGCAGCGCCACGCCCAGCTCGGCGAGGGGCGAGATGTCGAAGACGATGCGCTCGGGCGGCAGGCCGGTGATGTCGATGCTCACGCTCACGTCCCCATGGTGAGGGTTGCGGGGGCCGGCCTCGCGCCGATTGACGCCCCTCGTCAATCGACGCGCCCGCACGGCCCGTGGCGCGGACCCTGGAAGACATGAACGCCCTGCACCAGCACCTGATCGACGCCTACCGCAGCGACCTGCACGGCGCCCCCCGGCCGCCACTGCCGGGCGCGTACGACTGGCGAACGCTGCGTTCGCTGCGCGACCTCCGCCGCTGCCGCGCGCTTCTGCGCGCCTCCACGCCGTACGTCACCGAGGCCGCCGACGCCCCGGACCGCCCGGACCGCCCCGGCGGCCCCTCCGGCCCCGGTGGCCCCTCCGCCCCCGCGCGCCACGACCCCCCGCGTCATGACCCTCCGCGCCAGGACCGCCCGAGGCCCTGAGACCGGAGCCTCCCCGGCACGCCGACGCCCCGCCCCCCCCGCCGCCGAGCCGATCATCACACCGGCGGTCACCGCCTGTGGACGGTCAGCAAGCGGAACGAAACGCTGGCGTAGCATGACCAGAAATCGTCCGGTACCCCCCGCGGACTGGAACGGAAGGCCGACGCCCGCGTGAACGCATCTGAACCCCGCCCCGCCCGGCTCACCGTCGGCGTCGTAGGCGCCGGACGGGTCGGGCCCGCCCTCGCCGCGTCGTTGCGGCTCGCCGGGCACCGTCCGGTGGCCGTGTCCGGCGTGTCCGACGCGTCCGCGCGACGCGCCGCCGAGCTGCTGCCCGACGTGCCGCTCGTCCCGCCCGCCCAGGTCCTGGAGCGGGCCGATCTGGTGCTGCTGACCGTCCCCGACGACGCCCTGCCCGGCCTGGTCCAGGGCCTGGCCGAGACCGGAGCCGTGCGCCCCGGGCAGCTCCTGGTGCACACCTCCGGGCGGTACGGCACGGCCGTGCTCGACCCGGCCCGCCGCGCCGGCGCGCTCCCGCTCGCCCTGCACCCGGCCATGACGTTCACCGGTACGAGCGTCGACGTCCAGCGGCTGGCCGGCTGCTCCTTCGGAGTCACCGCCCCCGAGGAGCTGCGGCTCGCCGCCGAGGCGCTGGTCATCGAGATGGGCGGCGAACCGGAATGGATCGAGGAGGAGGCCCGCCCGCTCTACCACGCGGCCCTCGCCCTCGGCGCCAACCACCTCGTCACGCTCGTCGCCCAGTCCATGGAGCTGCTGCGCACGGCGGGGGTCGCCGCCCCCGACCGGATGCTCGGCCCCCTGCTCGGCGCCGCCCTCGACAACGCCCTGCGCTCCGGCGACGCGGCCCTCACCGGCCCCGTCGCACGCGGCGACGCCGGTACGGTCGCCGCGCACGTCGCCGAGTTGCGCAAGCACGCCCCCGCCACCGTGGCCGGCTATCTCGCCATGGCCCGGTCGACCGCCGACCGGGCGCTCGCCCACGGCCTGCTCAAGCCGGAGCTCGCGGAGGACCTCCTCGGCGTCCTCGCGGACCGGGCGGACCGAGCGGGCCCGGCGGGTCCGGCAGGAGGCGCGGAAGGCGCGGAAGGCACCGAAGGCACCGAAGGAGACGGCAGCCGATGAGCCGCGACCGCGACTTCGCACTGATCCCCACCCGCGCGGAGCTGAACCGCGCCCTGGACGCGGTGGCCGCGCGCGGCGGCCGCACGGCCGTCGTCATGACCATGGGCGCCCTCCACGACGGGCACGCCACGCTCGTCCGCACCGCCCGCCGGCACGTCGGCGCGCGGGGCCACGTCCTGGTCACCGTCTTCGTCAACCCCCTCCAGTTCGGCGCGGGTGAGGACCTCGACCGCTACCCCCGCACCCTGGAGGCGGACCTCAGGACCGCCGAGCGGGCGGGCGCGGACGCGGTCTTCGCCCCCTCCGTCGACGAGGTCTACCCGGGCGGGGAGCCGCAGGTCCGGATCACCGCGGGCCCCATGGGCGAGCGCCTCGAAGGGGCGTCCCGCCCCGGTCACTTCGACGGCATGCTCACCGTGGTCGCCAAGCTGCTCCACCTGACCCGCCCGGACGTGGCGTTCTTCGGCCAGAAGGACGCCCAGCAACTGGCCCTGATCCGCCGCATGGCCCGCGATCTGAACTTCCCGGTCGAGATCGTCGGCGTACCGACCGCCCGCGAGCCCGACGGCCTCGCGCTCTCCAGCCGCAACCGCTACCTGTCACCCGCCGAGCGCCGCACCGCCCTCGCCCTGTCCGCCGCGCTGTTCGCCGCCCGCGACCGGCTCGCCGCGCAAGCGGCGCTGCGCGCCCGCGCCGAGACGCTGCGCACCTCCGAGAGCCGCGCCGAGGCCCTGTCCCGGCTCGGCGAGTCCCGCGCCGCGGCCGACGCCCACGCGGTGGCCGCGGCGGGCCCGGGCGGGGCGGACGCGGTTCGGGCGGCGGCCCGCGCGGTACTCGACGAGGCGGCGAAGGGCAAGCCGCCGCTCGCCCTGGACTACCTGGCCCTGGTGAACCCGGCCGACTTCACCGAGGTGCCCGACGACCACACCGGTGAGGCGATCCTCGCCGTCGCCGCGAAGGTCGGCACGACCCGGCTCATCGACAACCTTCCCCTCACCTTCGGAGCGCCCGCATGACCGGCATACGCCTCCAGGCCCCCGCCCCCGGCTGGGCCATCGACGCCGACGTCGTCGTGGTCGGCTCCGGTGTCGCGGGCCTGACCGCCGCCCTGCGCTGCACGGCCGCCGGTCTGCGCACGGTCGTCGTCACCAAGGCCCGCCTGGACGACGGTTCGACGCGCTGGGCCCAGGGCGGTATCGCCGCGGCGCTCGGCGAGGGCGACACTCCGGAGCAGCACGAGGACGACACGCTCGTCGCGGGCGCGGGCCTGTGCGACGAGCAGGCGGTGCGCGCGCTGGTCACCGAGGGCCCCGACGCCGTACGCCGGCTGATCGCGACCGGCGCGCGGTTCGACACCGACGAGGCCGGCACCATCGAACTGACCCGTGAGGGCGGCCACCACCGCCGCCGCATCGCCCACGCCGGCGGTGACGCGACGGGCGCGGAGATCTCCCGCGCCCTGGTCGACGCGGTCCGTGACCGCGCGGTGCGCACCATCGAGAACGCCCTGGTCCTCGACCTCCTCACGGACGCCGAGGGCCGCACGGCGGGCGTGACGCTCCACGTCATGGGCGAGGGCCAGCACGACGGCGTGGGCGCGGTCCACGCGCCGGCCGTCGTCCTCGCCACCGGCGGCATGGGCCAGGTCTTCTCCGCGACCACCAACCCGGCCGTCTCCACCGGCGACGGCGTGGCGCTCGCGCTGCGCGCCGGCGCGGAGGTCAGCGACCTGGAGTTCGTCCAGTTCCACCCCACGGTCCTGTTCCTCGGCCCCGACGCGGAGGGCCAGCAGCCGCTGGTGTCGGAGGCGGTACGCGGGGAGGGCGCCCATCTCGTCGACGCGGACGGCGTCCGCTTCATGGTCGGGCAGCACGAGCTGGCCGAGCTCGCACCGCGCGACATCGTCGCCAAGGGCATCATGCGCCGGATGCGCGAACAGGGCGCCCACCACATGTATCTGGACGCCCGGCACTTCGGCGCCGGGATGTGGGAGTCCCGCTTCCCGACGATCCTCGCCGCCTGCCGCGCGCACGGCATCGACCCGGTGACCGAACCGATCCCGGTCGCCCCGGCGGCGCACTACGCGTCGGGCGGCGTCCGCACGGACCTGCACGGCCGTACCACGGTCCCGGGCCTGTACGCCTGCGGCGAGGTGGCCTGCACGGGCGTCCACGGCGCGAACCGCCTCGCGTCGAACTCCCTCCTGGAGGGCCTGGTCTTCGCCGAGCGCATCGCCGACGACATCGCGGCGCACACCTCCCGGGAGCCCGGTACGCCCGTCCCGCACCCCGCCCCCACGCTCCTCCCGCTGCTCGACCCGGCCACGCGCGCCCGGATCCAGCACGTGATGACCACCGGCGCGGGAGTCCTGCGCTCCGCGCGGAGCCTCGCCGCCGCGGCCGAGGAGCTGGAGGCCGTCCACGCGAGCGCCGTCGCCGGCGAGGACGGCAAGGCCGCCGAGCCGGGCGTCGACTCGTGGGAGACCACCAACCTGCTGTGCGTCGCCCGGGTCCTGGTGGCCGCGGCCCGCCGCCGCGAGGAGACCCGCGGCTGCCACTGGCGCGAGGACCACCCCGACCGCGACGACACCGCGTTCCGCCGCCACCTCGTCGTACGCCTCGGGCCGGACCGGGCTCTGGACGTGCGCGCCACCGACACCCAAGACTTCCCTCCGACCGCCGCCGACGCCCCCCAGGAGCCGTAACCGTGAGCACGCCCGAAGAACGCCCGCAGCCCGTGGACGTCCCCCTGATCAACATCGGCGCACCGGCCGCGCCGGAAGGCTGCGGTGACGGCTGCGGCTGCGGGGGCGACGACGAGGTGTACGAGTGCGGGCTCGACCCCGCGCTGGCCGCGCTGCTGGTCAACGCCGGCCTCGACCCCGTACTCGTCGAGGACGTGGCGTACCGCGCGATCGAGGAGGACCTGGACGGCGGCGTGGACGTGACGACCGTCGCGACGGTCCCGGAGGACGCCGTCGCCACCGCCGACTTCACCGCACGTGAGGCGGGCGTGGTCGCGGGCATCCACATCGCCGAGGCGATCATGTCGGTCGTCTGCACGGAGGAGTTCGCCGTCGAGCGGCACGTCGAGGACGGCGACCGCGTCGAGGCCGGCCAGAAGCTGCTGTCCGTCACCACCCGCACCCGCGACCTGCTCACCGGCGAGCGCAGCGCGCTGAACGTCCTGTGCCGCCTGTCCGGCATCGCCACCGCCACGCGCGCGTGGGCGGACACGCTGGAGGGCCACAAGGCGAAGGTCCGCGACACCCGCAAGACGACGCCGGGTTTGCGCGCCCTGGAGAAGTACGCGGTGCGCTGCGGCGGCGGCGTCAACCACCGCATGTCCCTCTCCGACGCCGCGCTGGTCAAGGACAACCACGTGGTGGCGGCGGGCGGCGTCGCGGAGGCCTTCAAGGCCGTACGGGACCGGTTCCCCGACGTCCCGATCGAGGTCGAGGTGGACAACCTCCACCAGGTCCGCGAGGTCCTGGAGGCGGGCGCCGACCTGATCCTGCTGGACAACTTCACCCCGGCCGAGACGGTGGAGGCGGTCACGATCGTCGCCGGCCGCGCAATTCTGGAGTCGTCCGGCCGTCTGACCCTGGAGAACGCCGCGGCGTACGCGGCGACCGGCGTGGACTACCTCGCGGTGGGCGCCCTGACCCACTCCTCCCCGATCCTCGACATCGGCCTCGACCTGCGAGAGGCGGAGCAGGGCTGATGCTGCTCACGATCGACGTCGGCAACACCCACACCGTCCTCGGCCTCTTCGACGGCGACGAGATCGTCGAGCACTGGCGGATCTCCACGGACGCCCGTCGCACCGCCGATGAGCTGGCCGTGCTGCTCCAAGGCCTGATGGGCATGCACCCCCTGCTCGGCGACGAGCTGGGCGACGGCATCGAGGGCATCGCGATCTGCGCGACCGTCCCCTCCGTCCTGCACGAGCTGCGCGAGGTGACCCGGCGCTACTACGGCGACGTCCCCGCCGTCCTCGTGGAGCCGGGCATCAAGACGGGCGTGCCGATCCTGGTGGACAACCCCAAGGAGGTCGGCGCGGACCGCATCATCAACTCCGTCGCCGCGGTCGAGCTCTACGGCGGACCGGCGGTCGTCGTCGACTTCGGCACGGCGACGACGTACGACGCGGTGAGCGCGCGCGGCGAGTACGTGGGCGGCGTCATCGCCCCGGGCATCGAGATCTCGGTCGAGGCGCTGGGCGTCAAAGGCGCCCAGCTCCGCAAGATCGAGCTGGCCCGCCCGCGCAGCGTGATCGGCAAGAACACGGTGGAGGCGATGCAGGCGGGCATCGTGTACGGCTTCGCCAGCCAGGTCGACGGCGTCGTGCACCGCATGAAGCGGGAACTGGCCGGCCCGTCCGGCGACCCGTCGGACGTCAAGGTCATCGCCACGGGCGGACTCGCCCCGATGGTCCTGGGCGAGTCCCAGGGCATCGACGAGCACGAGCCGTGGCTGACCCTGATCGGTCTGCGCCTGGTCTACGAGCGGAACGTGTCCCGCATGTAGGCGGCGAAGGCGCCGGACCCGCACCACCCCGGGCGCGCCGCCCCGACCCGCACCGTCCGGGCACCGACTCGCTCCCGCACGAACACGGTCGGGCAACGCGCCCAGAATGGACCGATTAAACAATTTTTGTCCGATTGGCGCGTATCGTCGGGCCATGCCTACGCCATACGGATCCCGCGGCGGCCTGGCGTTCGGCGCGGATGAGCTGCGTGTGCTCCGACGCGCCCTCGCCCATGCCCTGCACCCGACCCCGCTCGACGACGAGGACGTCCAGGACTGCCACCGCCTCGCCGGCTCCGTGGACGAGGCGGTCCGCGAGGCCGGGCGGCTGCGGGCCTTCCTCCTCGCGGACCTCGCACGCTACCGGGACGCCCTGCCCGGCTCCGCCCCCGGCTATCTGGAGCTCCTCCAGGACGCCCTGGCGACCGGCTACGACCCCCGCCCTGAGGACCTGGCCGCGCTGCGCACCCTGCGCCACAAGACCGTCGGCGCCGCCCTCCTGGAGCGCTGCCGAACCCTGGCCGAACAGTCCGTGCGGGCCCGCCTCGCCGGGCAGCGCACCGCCCCGCCGGCCCCCCGCCTGCGGCTGCTCGCCCTGCCGGGCGGCCGTACCGCGACCGCCGGCGCCGGCGACACGCCCAAGCCCAAGCCCGCGCCCACGCCTCCGGCCCCGCCCCCCGCCGAGCGCCCGGTGCCCAAGCCGTCCGAGGTCTTCCCGCCGCGCCGCCGCCCGGCGGCGCCCCCGCCCGAGAAACGGGCGGCGAGCTAGTTACCCTGGTCGGCATGGACTACGTATCCGCGCTCCTGCCCCCGGTGGTGATGGCCGCCTTCTTCATCGCCCTGGTGGTGACGATCGTCAAGAGCCAGGGTGGCCCGAACAAGGCCAAGGAGGACGCGGCCGTCGACGCGGCGCTGGCGCGCGCCGAGGCCGCCCGGCAGCCGGACGGCTCCGCCTGACCGGCCGGGGCGACCCGACCCGTACCCGCCGAGCCCACAGGGCGTACGACCGCTTACGCGGCGTACGCCCTTTTTGTTACGTTTGATAGGTCAATAGCCAGTTATTCCGACATCCCCCACTATGGTGACGACGTGCCGCGTCAATTGGGAGAGCTCGAAGACGCCGTCATGACCCGCGTCTGGCAATGGAACCGCCCGGTCACCGTCCGGGAAGTCCTGGAGGATCTCCAGCAGGAACGCTCCATCGCCTACACCACCGTCATGACCGTAATGGACAATCTCCATCAGAAGGGCTGGGTGCGCAGGGAAGTCTCCGGCCGCGCCTATCGATATACCGCGGTCTCCACCCGTGCCGCCTACTCGGCCGCACTGATGAACGAAGCGTGGTCGAAGAGCGACAACCCCGCGGCGGCCCTGGTGGCGTTCTTCGGCATGATGTCGCCGGAGCAGCGCGAGGCGCTGAATGCCGCCGTCCGCATCGTCCAGGGGGACACCCCGGAAGAAGAACCGGCGGCGCCCGCGGAACGGGAACACACGGAAGTCGAAGCCGGCGAAGAGGCGACCGGTGAGCAACCCGCACAGCGCGAGGCCGCCGACGACGAGGACCCCACAGGGCGATAGCGTCCACCCATGTCCTCCACCCAGCTTCCGCCTACGCCGCCCAATCCCGCCGCAAATGCCGTGACCGTACGGCGGGCCAGGACCACCGATGTGCCGGCCGTCCGCCGTCTTGTGGATCCGTACGTCGGCGAAGGCATCCTGCTCGACAAAGCGACCGTGACGCTTTACGAGGACATCCAGGAGTTCTGGGTCGCGGAACGCGACGGGGACGGCACCGTCGTCGGGTGCGGCGCACTGCATGTGATGTGGGAAGACCTCGCCGAAGTGCGTACTCTCGCCGTCGATCCCGAGTTCAAGGGCGCAGGTGTCGGCCATCAAGTGCTGGGCAAGTTGCTGGAGACGGCCCGCTGGCTCGGTGTGCGCCGGGTATTCTGCCTGACCTTCGAAGTCGACTTCTTCTCGAAGCACGGCTTCGTGGAGATCGGTGAGACGCCGGTCGCCGGAGATGTCTACGCCGAGCTCCTGCGTTCCTATGACGAGGGTGTCGCCGAGTTCCTGGGTCTCGAACGAGTGAAGCCGAACACCTTGGGCAACAGCCGGATGCTTCTGCACCTGTGACCGGCCGATCGGCAACGCCGATCCCTATGTCCGAATCGCGTATGTTTCCCGCGTTCTCGCGGTTCCGAACCTCTCCCGGGGGTTTGTGTTTTCCCGGGAAAAGCGGTTTCCTTTCCGCGTACTGCATTTTCGATGAAAGGAAATCCGGTGGCACAGAAGGTTCAGGTCCTTCTTGTTGACGACCTCGACGGTGGCGAGGCGGACGAGACGGTGACGTTCGCTCTGGACGGCAAGACCTACGAGATCGACCTCACCACCGCCAACGCGGACAAGCTCCGCAGCCTGCTCGAGCCGTACACCAAGAGCGGCCGGCGTACCGGTGGCCGTTCCGCGGGTGGCCGTGGCAAGGGACGCGTCGCCGCCGGCGGCAGCCCCGACACCGCGAAGATCCGCGCGTGGGCCAAGGAGCAGGGCCTCAATGTGAACGACCGCGGTCGCGTGCCGGCCGACATCAAGAAGGCTTACGAGGACGCCAACCACTGAGTGCGGGCGGCCCTGCCGGCATTCAGCAGCCGGACCCGGAGGCACTCCGTCGCCGCCGCGTCCACGAGCCGTACGAGACCGGGGCCACCCCCGTCGCCCCCGGCGGCCCAGTCCGCCGCGAGCGCGGGCGGAGCCGGCAGTGTCGGCTCCACCTCGCGCCCCGGCACGGGAGGGCGCAGCCACACGGCGGCGCCCGGCGAGCCGGATCCGCTCCATCCCGGGGGAACAGGGGCGGTCATCCGGCCGCCCGCGCCCAGCGCGGCCAGGTCGAGGCCGATGCCGCCCCACTCCAGCCAGTCGAGCAGCCCCGGCAGCTCGTCGGCGCTGCCCGCGGCCACCAGCATCCGCATCCGGTGCCCTTGGACGGCCACGGGCCAGCGACCCCCCAGGCGCCGCAGTACGGCGGCCCCGGCGGCGGCCGGCAGCTCCAGCACATCGAAGCGGAGCCCCGTCAGCAGCTCCACGCCGCCCGAGCGGCTGTCGACCGCCCAGCCGAGCCCGTGCTCGTACCACCGCGCCCGGTCGCCGTCGTCGAGCGGCACGCGCGGCAGCGGAACGGTGAAGGCCATACCCGGGGAACTCCCGACCCGGCGCCGAGGTTACGCGCAGTGGGGAATCGATCACTCACCGTGCGGGCGATGGGCGTGCGCGCGAGTGGTCATGGGCGCAAGGGTGTTCGCCCTTAGCTGAGGGAACCGGGGTCCGCCGCATGGAGTGTCCGTGCTTACGGGTAAGACATTCCTAGTGGGGAGGGGCGACACGCAGGCCGCGGACGTCTCACGTTCGCCATCGGCGTACAACCGGTGAGGGTAAGTGCCTGGCCTGCGGGAACATCGTCTCGCACCATCGGGTTGGAGCATTTGTCGGCGTTCGGGTCAGGAGGCCATTGACGGGTGTCGGCAGTTGGAATGAGCGGTCCCCGCTTGCGGGACTAAGCTGCGGAAGGACAGGGAGGGGACCGACCCCTTACTGCCTGACCGCTCTGAGGAGCGATTAACGATGTTCGAGAGGTTCACCGACCGCGCGCGGCGGGTTGTCGTCCTGGCTCAGGAAGAAGCCCGGATGCTCAACCACAACTACATCGGCACCGAGCACATCCTCCTGGGCCTGATCCACGAGGGTGAGGGTGTCGCCGCTAAGGCCCTGGAGAGCCTCGGGATTTCGCTCGAGGCGGTCCGCCAGCAGGTGGAGGAGATCATCGGCCAGGGCCAGCAGGCCCCGTCCGGGCACATCCCCTTCACGCCCCGTGCCAAGAAGGTCCTGGAGCTGTCGCTCCGCGAGGCCCTTCAGCTCGGCCACAACTACATCGGCACCGAGCACATCCTGCTCGGCCTGATCCGCGAGGGCGAGGGCGTCGCCGCCCAGGTCCTCGTGAAGCTGGGCGCCGATCTCAACCGGGTGCGGCAGCAGGTCATCCAGTTGCTCTCCGGCTACCAGGGCAAGGAAGCCGCCACCGCCGGTGGCCCTGCCGAGGGCACCCCCTCGACGTCCCTGGTCCTCGACCAGTTCGGCCGCAACCTCACCCAGGCCGCCCGTGAGTCCAAGCTCGACCCGGTCATCGGGCGCGAGAAGGAGATCGAGCGGGTCATGCAGGTGCTGTCCCGCCGGACCAAGAACAACCCGGTCCTCATCGGCGAGCCCGGCGTCGGCAAGACGGCGGTCGTCGAGGGCCTGGCGCAGGCCATCGTCAAGGGCGAGGTGCCCGAGACCCTCAAGGACAAGCACCTCTACACCCTGGACCTCGGCGCGCTCGTCGCCGGCTCCCGGTACCGCGGTGACTTCGAGGAGCGCCTGAAGAAGGTGCTCAAGGAGATCCGCACCCGTGGCGACATCATCCTCTTCATCGACGAGCTCCACACCCTGGTGGGTGCGGGCGCCGCCGAGGGCGCCATCGACGCGGCTTCCATCCTGAAGCCGATGCTCGCCCGCGGTGAGCTGCAGACCATCGGCGCCACCACGCTCGACGAGTACCGCAAGTACCTGGAGAAGGACGCGGCCCTGGAGCGCCGCTTCCAGCCCATCCAGGTCGCGGAGCCGTCGCTGCCGCACACCATCGAGATCCTCAAGGGTCTGCGGGACCGTTACGAGGCCCACCACCGGGTCTCCATCACGGACGAGGCGCTGGTCCAGGCCGCCACCCTGGCCGACCGGTACATCTCGGACCGCTTCCTGCCGGACAAGGCGATCGACCTGATCGACGAGGCCGGCTCCCGGATGCGCATCCGCCGCATGACCGCGCCGCCGGACCTCCGCGAGTTCGACGAGAAGATCGCCGCGGTCCGCCGGGACAAGGAGTCCGCGATCGACTCCCAGGACTTCGAGAAGGCGGCGTCTCTCCGTGACAAGGAGAAGCAGCTGCTGGCGGCGAAGGCCAAGCGGGAGAAGGAGTGGAAGGCCGGCGACATGGACGTCGTCGCCGAGGTCGACGGCGAGCTGATCGCCGAGGTCCTCGCGACCGCCACCGGCATCCCGGTCTTCAAGCTGACCGAGGAGGAGTCCTCGCGCCTGCTCCGCATGGAGGACGAGCTCCACAAGCGCGTCATCGGGCAGAAGGACGCCATCAAGGCCCTGTCGCAGGCGATCCGCCGTACGCGGGCCGGCCTGAAGGACCCGAAGCGCCCGGGTGGCTCGTTCATCTTCGCCGGCCCGTCCGGTGTCGGTAAGACCGAGCTGTCCAAGACGCTCGCCGAATTCCTCTTCGGCGACGAGGACGCGATGATCTCCCTCGACATGTCGGAGTTCAGCGAGAAGCACACGGTTTCCCGCCTCTTCGGTTCCCCGCCCGGATACGTGGGTTACGAAGAGGGCGGCCAGCTCACCGAGAAGGTGCGCCGCAAGCCGTTCTCCGTCGTCCTCTTCGACGAGGTCGAGAAGGCCCACCCCGATATCTTCAATTCCCTTCTCCAGATCCTGGAGGACGGTCGCCTGACCGACTCCCAGGGCCGGGTCGTGGACTTCAAGAACACGGTCATCATCATGACGACCAACCTCGGGACCCGGGACATCTCGAAGGGCTTCAACCTGGGCTTCGCGGCACAGGGCGACGTCAAGACCGGTTACGACCGGATGAAGGCGAAGGTCAACGAAGAGCTCAAGCAGCACTTCCGGCCCGAGTTCCTCAACCGCGTCGACGACACGGTCGTCTTCCACCAGCTCAGCCAGGAAGACATCATCCAGATCGTCGACCTGATGGTCGCCAAGGTGGACGAGCGACTGAAGGACCGCGACATGGGCCTCGAGCTCAGCGGTTCCGCCAAGGAGCTCCTGGCGAAGCACGGCTACGACCCGGTGATGGGCGCCCGGCCGCTGCGCCGGACGATCCAGCGCGAGATCGAGGACATCCTCTCCGAGAAGATCCTCTTCGGTGAGCTGCGCCCCGGTCACATCGTGGTCGTGGACACCGAGGGCGAGGGTGAGCAGAAGAAGTTCACCTTCCGCGGCGAGGAGAAGGCGGCTCTGCCGGACGTCCCCCCGATCGAGCAGGCCGCCGGCGGCGCCGGCCCGAACCTGTCGAAGGACGCGTGACGCTCCCAGGGAGCTGAGCGACTGAAGGGGCTGCCCCGGACGCGTACGGAAACGTACGGTCCGGGGCAGCCCCCTTTTTTCGGCCGTGCGGCCTGGGCGCCGGGCGTTTCAGCAGGACGCCGGCTTCCGCCAGGAGCATTCGAGGTCGGCCGCCGGTTCGGTGGCGCGGGTACGGGGCGGCTGTGCGGGTCGGATGGTGCCGTTCGCCGTGTCGGACTTCGCCAGCGTCACGACGATCGCGTCCTCGACGCTCTTGACGGACGGGGCGAGGTGGTTGTTGAGGAGGACCGCGTAGACCAGGCGGCGCCCGCCGGCGTCGGTGACGTAGCCGGAGAGGGCCGACGCGCCCGTCAGCGAACCGGTCTTGGCATGCGCGTTGAGGGCGGCGGGCGTGTTGCACATCCGGGTGCGCAGGGTGCCGCCCGTGGAGCGGTCGGGGGCGCAGGCGACGGGGAGGGAGGCGTACCAATCGGCGAACCAGGGGGCGTCCTGGACGGCGAGCAGGAGGCGGGCGAGCTGGGCGGCGGAGAAGAGGTTCATCCGGGAGAGGCCGGAGCCGTCGGTCTGGCGGTACCGGTCCGGGTCCACACCCTCGGTCTTCAGGTACGCGCCGATGGCGGCGAGGCCGGCGCTCCAGGTGCCGCGGCCGGACGACTCGTAACCGATCGTCTTCGTGAGCGCCTCGGCGTGCATGTTGTTGGACAGCTTCATGAAGGGGCGCATGAGTTCCCTGAGGGGCATGGAGCTGTGGGTGGCGAGGAGCGTGGCCCCGTCGGGCGTCCGTTCACCGAGGCGAGGCGGTCCTCCCATACGGACGCCATGGGCGGCGAGCGCGTCGGCGAAGACGGCGGCGGCGTAGCCGGTGGGCTCCCAGACGGTGCCCCATTCCCTGGTGGCGGCGCCCCGGAGGGGGATGTCACCGCTGATCACGAGGGTGTTCGTGCCGTGCCGGCGCTCGATGGTGAGGGTGTCGGGCCGGCCGGCGGGGACGGTCGAGGCGCGATTGTCGACGCGTACCCAGCCGGTGCGGGGGGTGAGGGTGACGCGCGGTTTCGCGCCCGCCGTGGTGGCGGGGGCGGCCTCGACGACGACCGTGCCCGCGTCGTAGTCGGTGTCGGGGGCGACGGTGAGGGGCGAGATCTGCGCGGAGTAGTACGACGACTCGTCGTCGGCGGCCCAGGCGCGGCCCAGCCGGTGGGTGTCGAAGCGGGTGTCGTCGGCGACGACGCGGCCGGAGACCCGGGTGATGCCGGAGGCGGCGACCCGCGCGGCGAGCGCGTCGTAGTCCTTGGCGAGGGTGGTGGGGTCGCCCGTACCGCGCAGGTACAGGTCGCCGCGCAGGACGCCGCCGGCACGCCGCCCGGTGGACAGCACCTCCGTACGGAAGCGGTGGTCGGGGCCGAGCAGGGCCATGGCGGCGGCCGAGGTGACCAGCTTGGTGTTGGAGGCGGGCATCAGCCGGTCGCCGCTGTCGCGCTGGTAGAGCGTGTCCCCGGTGGCGGCGTCGGCGACGACGACGCTCACGGCGCCGCCGTCGAGCCGGGGGTCGGTGAGGATCGTGTCGATGGCCCCCTTGAGACCGGAGTCGGAGGGCCCGGCGTCGGCGGGGAGGGCGCTCACCGTGAGAAGGGCGGCGAGCCCGAGGGCGAGGGAGGTCACGCGCGTCACGTGTCTGCTCATGCAGAGGAGGATGGCGGAGGGGGGAGGGGGTGGGAAGAACCCGCGCGTGGGGTGTCGGCGGATGTCAGTGCGCCCCCATGCGGCGTACGACACCGGCGGGCAGCCTGGCCTCTCCTCGCACCGGCACTCCCGGAGGCAGATGGACTGCCACCAGCTCCATCCCGGCGAGCGGTGTCAGGTCGAGCTCGGGCGGGAGCAGGACGTCGTCGATCAGACTGAGGATCGCCAGTCCGGGGAAGAGGTCGGGCACGCGTTCGAGATCCGGCAGCGGATGGTCCCCGGCATTGACCAGCGTCAGCTCCGCCACGTCGGGGAGCGAGAGCCCGGGCGGGCAGCGGGTCAGCGATTCCCACGCGATCCTCAGGTCGGCCAGGCCCGCCAGTGCGGCCAGTGCCGTCCACTCCTCGGGCCGCAGGGGGCTGCTCCGGGCGCCGAGGTACAGGTCGGTCACCGCGCCGAACCGGGCGATGCCGCTCAGCCCTCCCCGAGGCGCCGGGGCGTCCGCCAGGTCGAGCATGGCGGTGTGCCACCGGCGGACGAACGCGATCACCTCGGCACGGTTCATCGGGGAGAGCGTCAGCTCGGTGAAGTCGTCGGCGGCGAGCCAGTCGTCGCGTACCGCCGAGGGGCGGGAGGTGACGAGCCAGCGGTTGCCGCTGTAGGCGGCGAGCAGATCGCGCAGCCAGCCACGGGCGCGCTCGCGCTCGGGCGCCGGCACCTCGTCGATCCCGTCGACGAGGACGAGAGCGCGGCCGGCCGACAGCACGCGGTCGGCCCAGCCGTCGGGCGGGACGAGCGGGCAGGCGACGGCGGAGAGGAAGCGGTCCGGGGAGGGCAGCGGCTCGCCGTGGCGGGTCAGCGTGCGCAGGGGCAGACGAAGGGGACCTTGTCGCGCAAGTACGCCATGGGGCTCTCACCCCCTTCGCGGCGGGTGCCGTCGGTGGCGGAGACGGCGAGCCACTGGATGAGCGTGGTCTTGCCGGAGCCCGCGACGCCCCGGAGCAGGACGCGCCCGTGGTCGGCGAGGACCAGATCGGCGGGGCGGGGCGGGAGAAGCCGGGCGAGTTCGAGGCGGAGCGCGTCGCGCGTGGTCGCGCCGCCACGCCGGGCCTCCTCGTCGAGGGCCGGCCATGCGGTCGCGGAACCGGCCTGGAGGCTCAGATAGGCCGCGTCCAGGGGCCAGGTGTCCGGCGAGTGGTGCAGGTCGATGCCTTAGATGGTCAGGCTGCCGTGCTTCTTGCCGAGGTACGCGCGGCAGCGCCGCTCGAAGTCCCCGTCCTGTGCGGTGACGTGGGGCGTGCGGGCGATCAGCCGGTCGGCCCTGCCGATCAGCTCGGCCAGGTCCCGGCGCTGCTCGACCAGGGTGCGGGCGATGAACGTCGAGCGCCGGGTGAAGAAGTCCAGGATGTGCAGGCACGCCCACTCGGTGACCGTGTCGAGGAACAGCGTCGCGTCCGTCGACAGACCGTCGGGCGCGGGGCCGCTGGTGCGCAGGTGCCGGGCCAGTGCGCGGTGGCCCAGGTGGACGGCCCGGACGTCGTCCATGTCGAGGTCGCCGAGGGCGAGCAGCGTCCGGGACAGGGCGTCGACGACCGCGTCGGTCTCGTCGTGCGGAAAGGGCTGCTCGCCGGGGGTGTCGAGGGCCTTGCGGACCGGGGTGGCGGCCAGTTTCCGTACGTCCCGCTCGGTGAGGGCGCGCTGCTCGCCGCGGAAGGAGACGAGGCGTGAGAGGCGCACGCGCTGCTCGACGAGGCCGGCGCCGGGGCCGTCCTGGACGAAGAGCTTCCTGATGAGCGGGCTGATGGCGCTCGATGTGACGCGGACACCGATGAGTGCTGGGTCCACGTCCGTCCCCCCGTGAGCCGTGGCGTGATCGTCGACGTGTCGAGCGTAGCCAGGGCTCCGGGTCTTTGGTCCCGAAACGGACAATACGGGGGCCGTGGCTCGTGACAAGCCGCACAGCCGTTTTGGGCGGTACTAGGCGGAATAGTGCGGTGCGGGCGCCCCATGCGTGGGCTTCCGGGGGGTGGGGTGGTCCGCGCGCGCCGAGTGCCGCTGGTACGGGGGTGAAGGCGGCCGGAAAAGCCGCAGGCCAGCGGCGTGCCATCTCTGGCAAACCTTACTTTCTAAGGACATTTTGGACTTTGGCCCTCGACTGAGGCGGGCCGTCAAGCGTGCGCGTCACACCGGGTCGCCTACGAGAAGATGTCGTAGATGGGTGGTTTGAGGTGGGATGGGAGGGCGGGTTACCAAGGATGAGCACTCGCCCGGCGCGCCGCTCGCGTCGGGTCCGTTCTTGTCCGGAGGTCTTCCCCGTATGTCGAACCGCATCAAGCACCCCGCCCGTAACGCCGCCGTCGCCCTCGCCGCCGCCGGCATGGGAGCGTCCATGGTGTTCGGAGCCGGTGCCGCGTTCGCTGCCGAGGGACAGGCGAGCCCCGCCCTCGACCCCGCGGCCGCCGTCGCCGCGCAGGCCGAGGCCCAGTCCACGATCGCCCAGCAGGTCGCGGCCGCCAAGAAGGCGGCGGCGGAGCAGCAGGCCGCGAAGGCCGCCCAGGTGGCGAAGGCCGCGAAGGCGGCCAAGGCCGCGGCGGCGAAGAAGGCCGTGTCCTGGGTGAAGCCGGTCTCCCACTACACGCTGAGCGCGTCCTACAACCAGGGCGGCGCCATGTGGGCCAACAAGCACTCCGGCCAGGACTTCGCCGTCCCCGTCGGCACCCCCGTCAAGGCCGCGCACAGCGGTGTCGTGGTGAAGGCCGGCCCGAACGGCGGCGGTGACGGCCCCGCGTACGGCAACGCCATCGTGCTCAAGCACGCCAACGGCACGTACTCCCAGTACGCCCACCTGTCGAAGATCAACGTCGGGGTCGGCAAGACCGTGAAGACCGGCCAGGTCATCGCCAAGTCCGGCAACACCGGCAACTCGTCCGGCCCGCACCTGCACTTCGAGATCCGTACGACCCCGAACTACGGCTCCTCGGTCAACCCGGCGGCGTTCCTGCGCGCCGAGGGCGTCACCCTCTGACGTCAGGCGTCAGCGGCCCTCATGGGCCTCGGTCACCAGTCCGATGGCGACCTCGAGAACGGCTTCGCGCTTCTCCTCGGGGTCGCCTTCGACGTTCTGCATGAAGAACATCGAGGCGTGCATCGTGAACAGCGCGCTGATGCACCGCATCCGGTCCACCATGTCCAGGTCGGGCTCCTGGATCAGCCGCGTCAGCGTGATCACGCGCGCCTTGAAGTGGTCGCCGATGCTCAGCTCGCGCACGGTGGCCTGATTCTCCTGCATGAAGCGGAAGAGCGGGGCGGCCCCCATCAGCGCCTCGTGGTAGCGGCGCAGGATCTCCCGCTTGGTCTCCAGCGTGCGCGGCTGTTCCTCGGCCCAGGCGATCAGGTCGTCGATGGGGCGCGACAAGTCCTGGAAGAGGCTGATGACGATGTCTTCCTTGGTCTTGAAGTGGTAGTACAGCGCGGCTTTGGTGACCTCCAGCCGCTCGGCGATCTCCCGCAGCGAGGTCTTCTCGTAGCCCTGGTCGGCGAAGAGGTCGAGGGCCACGTCCTGGATGCGCTGGCGGGTGTTGCCTCGGGCCATGGATCCCGGTCCTCTCCAACAAACTTACTTGACGACCGGCTAGTGCCGTTTCTACCGTTCCCATTGTAGGTAACTAGCCGGGCGGCAAGTAAGGGGAGCTGGGGGACATGGCCCAATCGAAGGAACGACCGGAACGCAGTGTGCGGGTGGTCCTGCTCGCGCTGATGATCGCGATGCTGCTCGCCATGCTCGACAACATGATCATAGGTACGGCGATGCCGACGATCGTCGGTGAGCTCGGCGGCCTCGCCCACCTCTCCTGGGTGGTGACCGCGTACACCCTGGCCACCGCCGCCTCCACCCCGATCTGGGGCAAGCTGGGCGACCTCTACGGCCGCAAGGGCACTTTCCTGACCTCCATCGTGATCTTCCTGATCGGCTCGGCGCTCAGCGGCATGGCGCAGGACATGGGCCAGCTCATCGGCTTCCGCGCCGTCCAGGGCCTGGGCGCCGGTGGTCTGATGGTCGGGGTCATGGCGATCATCGGCGACCTGATACCCCCGCGGGAACGCGGCAAGTACCAGGGCATGATGGCCGGCGTCATGGCCCTCGCCATGATCGGCGGACCGCTGGTCGGCGGCACCATCACCGACCACTGGGGCTGGCGCTGGTCCTTCTACATCAACCTGCCGCTGGGCGCGGTCGCGCTCGCCATGGTCACCGTCGTGCTCCACCTGCCGAGGAAGGAGCGGACCGGGCAGACCCGGATCGACTACCTCGGCGCCGCCCTGCTGACCATCGGCATCACGTCGATCGTCCTGGTCACCACCTGGGGCGGCACGGAGTACGCCTGGACCTCCGCCGTGATCATGGAACTGATCGCCATCGGCGTCGTCGCCCTCGTCGGCTTCCTCCTCGTCGAGACCCGCGCGGCCGAGCCGATCATCCCGCTGCACATCTTCCGCAACCGCAACTTCACCCTCATGTCGGTGATCGGCTTCCTCACCGGTTTCGTGATGTTCGGAGCCGTCCTCTTCCTGCCGCTGTACCAGCAGTCCGTACAGGGCGCGTCCGCCACCAACTCCGGGCTGCTGCTCCTGCCGATGCTGCTGGCCATGATGGTCGTCTCGCTGATCGCGGGCCGGGTCACCACCAACACCGGCAAGTACAAGATCTTCCCCATCGTGGGCGGCGGCCTGATGGTGCTCGGCCTCTTCCTGCTCGCCCAGATGGACACGGGCACGTCCCGCCTCACGTCCGCCGTCTACATGGCGGTCCTCGGCGCCGGCATGGGCTTCCTGATGCAGATCACCATGCTCGTCGCCCAGAACAGCGTCGAGCTGAAGGACATGGGCGTCGCCTCGTCCGCCACCACCCTGTTCCGCACGCTCGGCTCGTCCTTCGGCGTCGCCATCATGGGGGCGCTGTTCACCAGCCGGGTGCAGGACGAGATGGCGGCGCGCGGCGGCGGCGCGGCCACCCAGCAGTCGGCGCAGCTGACGGCGGAGGCCCTCGCGAAGCTGCCGGACCCGGTGCGCGAGGCGTACCAGTTCGCGGTGGCGTCCGGCACGCACATCGCGTTCCTGGTGGCCGCGACGGTCGCGGTGCTCGGGTTCCTTGCGGCCTTCTTCGTCAAGGAGGTCCCGCTGAAGGGAGCGGGCCCGCGCGACCCGAAGCCGTCGCCCGAGGACGCCCCCGAACTGGCCGGCGCCTCGACCTGACCCACCACGCGGGCGCGCCGCGAGGAACGGCAGGGCACACCGCACCCACGGCGCCCCGCACCCACCGGCGCCCCGCCTCACCCCGGCGTCGCGTCGCCCCCCGGAAGCCGCAGGACCGGAAAGCTCCCCGTCGTCGTCGGCGCGTGCTCCGGCAGCCACAGGACCGCGATCGCCCCGCCCGCCCCCGGCGCCGTCCCCTCGGGGGCGGCGTTGCGGAAGGTGAGCCGGGCGCCCAGCACACGGGCCTGGCCCGCCGCGATCGTCAGGCCCAGCCCGTGACCGTGCCCGGCGCGGTCGCTCGCCCCGGTACGGAATCGGCTCGGCCCCTCCCGCAGCAGTGCCTCGGGGAACCCCGGCCCGTGGTCGCGCACCCGCAGCACGCGCCCTTCGACGGTGATCTCGACCGGCGGCTTGCCGTGCTTGGCGGCGTTGGCCAGCAGGTTGCCGAGGATTCTCTCCAGGCGGCGCGGGTCGGTGTTGACCCAGGACTCGTGCACGACCCGCACCTCGGCGTCCGGGTCGAGCACCCGCACCCGCCGGCTGACGAACTCGCCGAGCGCGATCTCCTGGAGCTCCGCCCGCTCCGACGCGCTGTCCAGCCGGGCCACCTCCAGCACGTCCTCGACCAGCGTGCGCATGGCCTGCGCCCGGTCCCGCACGAGTTCGCTGGGCCGCCCGGGCGGTAGCAGCTCGGCGGCGGTGAGCAGCCCGGTCACGGGCGTACGCAGCTCGTGCGCGATGTCGGCGGTGACGCGGCGCTCCGCCTCGATCCGTTCGTTCAGCGCGTCGGTCAGGGCGTCGACGGCGCGCGCGAGCTCATCGGTCTCGTCCCGTACGACGCCGCCGATCGCGTCGCGGACGCGCACCCCGGTGTTGCCCTGGGCGACCTTGCCGGCCGCGGTGGCGGCCTTGCGCAGCCGCCGCGACAGCTGCCCGCCGATGAGCACGCCCAGCGCGCAGCCGCCGAAGACGGTCGACACGGAACCGACGACCAGCGCCTGGTCCAGGTCCTTCATGATCGTGGTGGAGCGGCCGGCGAACCGGGTGCGCAGCGACAGCACGTCACCGTTGGCGAGGGGCACGGCGGCCCATACGTCGGGCGCGCCGGGGCCGCCGTCCCGGACGAAGGTCCCGCGCCGCCGCTCCCGCATGAGCTGTTCCAGCTCCGGCGGCAGGGCGGGGTCGTTGAGCTTCGTGCCGAACCGCGGCTCGCCCTTCGGCTTGGCCGACTCGTACATGCGCTGCGCGAACAGCAGCCGCTCCATCTGCACCTCGCGCGCGTTCTCCAGCATGGAGACGCGGGCGGCGCTGTGGACGACGATGCTGAGCGCGACCGCGATCAGGGCGCCGACGGCCGCGATGGCGATGGAGATCTTCCAGCGGACGCCGGTGCGCAGGGCGAGCCGCTTCATGCCTTGAGCTTGTAGCCGAAGCCGCGGACCGTCTCGATCCGGTCCTGGCCGATCTTCGTACGGAGCCGCTGCACATGGACGTCCACGACGCGGGTGTCGCCGCCCCAGCCGTAGTCCCAGACGCGCTCCAGCAGCTTGTCGCGCGACAGGACGGTGCCGGGCGCTGACGAGAACTCCAGCAGCAGCCGCATCTCCGTCGGTGTCAGCGCCACCGGGGCGCCGTCCCTGCGCACCTCCATGCCCTCGGTGTCGATCTCCAGGTCACCGAAGACGAGGGTGCCGCCCTGGTCGTGCCCGCTCTGCTGGGAGCCGTCACCCGTACCGGCGGCTCCGCCGGTCGCGTGCCCGAAACGACGCAGCACGGCGCGGATCCTGGCCACCAGCACCGCTCCGTCGAACGGCTTGGTGACGTAGTCGTCGGCACCGGCCTCCAGGCCGAGTACGACGTCGATGGAGTCGGCGCGCGCCGACAGCATGATCACCGGCACGGTCGACTCGTCGCGGATGCGCCGGCACAGGCTCACGCCGTCCATGCCGGGCAACATGACGTCGAGCAGCGCGATGTCCGGCTGCCGCGCACGGAACGACTCCAGCCCGGACAGCCCGTCCGGCATGGCGGTCACCGCGAAGCCGTCCCGCTCCAGGGCGAGCTGCGTGGCCTCGCGGATGACGTCGTCATCCTCGACGAACAGGACATGGGTCTCGGCCATCCCGCGCTCTCTCAGTCTCAGCTCTCGTTCTCGGCGCCCGGCTCTGCCCGGCGCCCGGCGCTCCCATTCTGGGGCTCACCTGTGGGCGTCCGGTTCCGGGCGTCCGGTTCCGGCGGTCCGGTTCCGGGCGTTCAGTTCTCCGGCGGCGAGCTCGGGGCCGGCCCGTCGATGCCGCCGTCGCCGAGCGCCTTGCTGAACTCGTTGTGCACCCGGTCGTGCTCGCTGAACCTGTTCCCGACCCAGCGGTACGTGATCACGTCCTCGCCCGACGGGTACGCGACCGGGTCGCCCTTGTCGTACACCTGCTTGGTGACCACCAGGTCGCCCCGGTCGATCGCCGAGTACACGGCCGGCTCCTCGACGGCGAAGACATTCTCGTACTTCTTCTCCGTCACGCGGTACACATACGTCCCTATGCCCACGGCATCGCCGCACGTGAGCACGTTCACCACCACATCCGGCTGCCCGCTGCCGGTGAGATTCCCGTACGAGGTGTCCACCGGGTACGCGTCCGCCACGCACGGCTTGAGGTCGTCCTTGACCTGATCGCTGACCTTCGGGTCACTTTTGAGCAGCTGGACCGGGTCGATCTTCTTGATGGAGGACGAGCCGGAGGGCGGCGTCGGGGCGGACGACGGGGTCGACTGGTCGGTGCGGGCCGCGCCCTCGTCGCGCATCCCGGTACCGCCCGTGGAACAGCCGGCCGTGAGCAGGCCGAGGGCGGCGAGCACGGCCGTCGCCGTGGTGCCCGCCGCCCGGATGCCGCCGGTGGTGCCGCTGTTCCCGTACGAGTTGTCTCTGGCGCTCAGGCCGCGCACCGCTCCCGCCCCCGCTCGTCACTGCGTTCCTTGCGCTCCAGGGGGCGGGCGTCGGTGTCGACGGCTCGGTTCTCCAGCTCCTGACGGAGCCGGGCCAAGGCCCGGTGAAGCGTGCTCTTCACCGTACCGGTCGACATGCCCAGCGCGGCGGCGGTCTCCTCGGTGCTCATCTGCTCCCAGTGCCGCAGCACGACGACGCTGCGCTGCTTGGGCGCCAGCACCTTCAGCACGTCCATGAGGAGGGCCCGGTCGGCGTGCTGCTCGGTGGCGTCGTCGACGGACGCGTCGGGCAGCTGCTCGGTGGGCACCTCCTCCAGCTTGCGGGCGCGCCACCACTCGGTCCGCGTGTTGATCATCACCCGGCGGAGGTACGCGTCGGCGAGCGCCTTGTCCGCTATGCCGTCCCAGCGGCCGTACGTGCGGGCCAGAGCCGTCTGGAGCAGGTCCTGGGCGTCGACGGGGTCCGGGACGAGCCGCCGGGCGCTGCGCAGCAGGGCGTCCTGCCGAGTGCGTACGTACTCCTCGAATTCGAGCACCTCGCCATGCGACATCCCGAACCGCCTCCGTCCCCGTGAATCCCCGTGGTCAGCGGTGCGTTCGCCGCACCGCCGGTCTGACGTCGAAGACGCTACGGAGCTCTTGTCACGGGGTTGTCCGAGGCAGCCGTCGGCGGACGCACGGCTGTCCATCGGTTGTGTAACAGCGATGGTGTAACAGACGGACCGGGCCTTGCCGGCTCCGCGCGCCGGGCTCTGTGACGTGCCCGGACGCGTGGGTCCGCCCGGCTCGGTGACGTGCCCGGGCCCCGGGCGGCTTGGGCACGTCACACCCGGGCGCCGGGCCCGGGCGGTCCGGGCACGTCGCACCCGGGTCGCCCCGGATACGACGTGCGGCCCGGATCGGCCCCGCCGCGGGGCCTCAGCGCACCGGCAGCCGGTACATGCCGCCCGCCAGGGGCTCCACCAGCCCGTCCGCCACCAGCCCGTCCAGCGCGCGGGCCCGCTGCACCGGCTCGTCCCACACCGCGTCCAGCGCGGCCTGCTCCACCGGAGCCACCGCGTCCCGCAGGACGGCGAGGAGCTTGCCGCGCACCTGGCGGTCCGTCCCCGCGTACGTCTGGCCGCGCCGCGCCGGGCCGTCGTGCGCCGGCTTGCCCGCCAGCCGCCACGCGCAGTGCGGGGCGATCGGGCAGCGCCCGCAGTCCTCGTTCTTCGCGGTGCACACCAGCGCGCCGAGCTCCATGGAGGCCGCGGCCCAGCGCGCCGCCGTGGCCTCGTCGTCCGGCAGCAGCGCGCGGGCCAGCTTGCGCTCCGCCGCGGTGGTGGCGTTCGGCGGGTACTGCACGCCCGTGACGGACCGGGCGAGGACCCGGCGCACGTTCGTGTCCAGGACGGCGTGCCGCTGCCCGTACGCGAACGAGGCGACCGCCGCGGCCGTGTACTCCCCGATGCCGGGCAGCGCGAGGAGCTGCGCGTGCCCGCTCGGCACGTCGCCACCGTGCCGTTCGGTTATCGCGACGGCCGCGCCGTGCAGGCGCAGCGCGCGGCGCGGGTAGCCGAGGCGGCCCCAGGCGCGGACCGCCTCGCCGGGCGCGTCGGCGGCCAGGTCGGCGGGGCGGGGCCAGCGGGCCAGCCACTGTTCGTACACCGGGAGGACCCGGCTGACCGGGGTCTGCTGCAGCATGAACTCGCTGACCATCACACCCCAGGCGCCCGCCTCGGGGCGGCGCCAGGGCAGGTCGCGGGCGTGCTGCTCGAACCAGGCGAGGACGGGTGTGTGCAGGTCGGGTCGGTTGCCGGGGGCGGGGGTCTCGGTCGCAGTCGTCGCAGTCATGGCACTGACGATCCTGGCACGTTCCTCAGCCGCGGCGGTGCATCGGCTCCCGGCGCCGGTGCCGCGCGGGTCGCGCACCCGGCGCACCCGGCGTGCCGGTCGGCCCGGTGACGCGGGGCCCGGGCCCCGCCAGCCAGGTCGCGAGGGCCGACCGGCTCGTACGCATCGTCCCGACGAGCGCCCCGGTCGGTCCGGTCAGCAACCGTACGAAGAGGACGGCGGCCAGCGCGCCCAGGACCAGGCCGGCGGCCACGTCGTGCGGGTAGTGCACACCCACGAAGACGCGCGAGAACGCCATCAGCAGCGCCATCGGCACAGTGAGCCAGACGATCCGGCGCCAGGCCATCGCCAGCGCGACGGCCGCCGCGCCCGCGATCGCGGAGTGGTTGCTGGGGAAGGACCAGTCGCCGTACGGCGGGCACTGCACGAGCGACGCGGCGGCGCCCGCGACCGCGCGGCACGGGCGTTCCTCGTCGATCACCGACTTGGTCAACTCGCTGACCACGTAACCGAAGGCGGTCCCGAGCGGCGCGAGGACGGCGAGCGCCACGGCCCGGGAGGCGTCGGGGCGCGCACGCCACCAGGCGACGAGGAACAGCACGCCGAAGAGCAGCAGCCCCGCCTCCGTCCAGAGTTCGGCGAGGTGCTGGACCCAGCCCGGCGTGTCGTGGGCGAAGTCGGTGATGTCGAGGTAGAGGTCCTGGCTCATGGTTACGGACGGTACCTGGCGCCCGGGCGCGGCCACCCGTCGCCATCGTCCCGGGGCACCCCGGACGGCAGGAAAGGGGCCACCGGACACCGAAACGCGGCCCTGGAGTGTGATCATCGGCAAAACTTCGTGCGCGGGCGGCGGGTGGGGCGGGAGTTGGCGCCGATCTCTCGTACAGTTTGGGCCGTGGGATCTCTGCGCAATCCGGTCGGGCCGCTTCCCTCCTCCATCTACTGGCGACGGAGGGCAGTCGCGGCGAGTCTGGTCGCGCTGCTCGCGCTGTTGATCGTATGGGGCGTCAGTTCCGGTGGCGACGACGGGAAGCCGGGCGGCGGGGGCGACGGCGCCAACGGAGCCACGCCCGTGCCCTCCATCACCCCCGGCCCTTCCCGGCCCGGACCGGCCATCAGCAACCAGCCCGGCGGGCGCGACGAATCCGGCGACCCGGCGGGCTCCGGTGGTACCTCCGGAGCGGCGGGCGCGTCCGGCGGTGGTGACGGCGGCGGTACGGGCCCCGGCGCGGGAGGCGACGGCAAGAACGGTGACACCGTGTCAGGCGGAGGCACTGCAACCGGCGTTGGCGGTGGCGGCCGTGCCGATCAGGTCCCCGCGGACTCCCCCCTTCCCACCTGCTCCCCGGGCACGCTGAGGCTCACGCTGCGCAGTACGAAGGTGACGTACGCACCGGGCGAGACGCCGCGGTTCGAGCTGGTCGCCCGCAACACCTCCGGCACCACCTGCAAGGCCGACTTCGGGCCCCGGACGGCGGTGCTGACCATCAAGGACAGCGAGGCCGACCGGATGTGGTCGTCGAAGGACTGCCCGCGCGGCGCCGGCACCCTGCTCCTGCGCGTCCCGGCGGGCGGGACCGTCACGCACGTCGTCGAGTGGGACCGCCGCCGCAGCGCCCCGCAGTGCGCGACACCGGCCGGGGGCCGGGCCGCCGGAGCGGGAACCTACCTGGTGGAGGCGGCGGTGCCGGGCGCGAAGGTACTCCCGGCGTCGTTCACGCTCACGAAGGACTGAGCACGCCCGGCTCCCGGAAGTGCCGGGCCTCCGGAAGCGCCGGCTTCCGGAAGGGCCCGGGCCGCCGAGCGCCCGGCTCCCGGAAGGGCCCGGGGGCGGTGCGCACTCGGGCGGGCAGCGCTAGACGTACCGCTCGAGGATCGAGGACTCCGCGAGCCGCGACAGCCCCTCGCGCACGCTCCGGGCCCGCGCCTCGCCGACACCGTCGACGGTCTGCAGGTCGTCCACGCTCGCCGCGAGCAGCTTCTGCAGGCCACCGAAGTGCTCCACGAGCCGCTCGATGATCGCGCCGGGCAGCCGCGGCACCTTGGCCAGCAACCGGTAGCCGCGCGGCGAGACCGCCGAGTCGAGCGCCTCGGGCGAACCGGTGTACCCCAGGGCGCGGGCCACGATGGGCAGCTCCAGCAGCTCGGCGTGGCTGAGCGCGTCCAGCTCGGTCAGCGCCTCGGCGACCGTACGGGAGCGCTTGGCCGTGGGCTCCGGTACGTAGTCCCTCACGACCAGTTCCCGCTCGGGCTCGACACCCGCGATCAGCTCGTCGAGCTGGAGGGTGAGGAGCCGGCCGTCCGTGCCGAGCTCGACGACGTACTCGGCGATCTCGGTGGCGATGCGCCGGACCATCTCCAGGCGCTGCGCGACGGCGGTGACGTCCCGGACGGTCACCAGGTCCTCGATCTCCAGCGCGGACAGCGTGCCGGCGACCTCGTCGAGGCGCAGCTTGTACCGCTCCAGGGTCGCGAGCGCCTGGTTGGCGCGCGAGAGGATCGCGGCCGACTCCTCCAGGACGCGGCGCTCGCCGTCGACGTACAGCGCGATCAGACGCATCGACTGCGAGACGGAGACCACGGGGAAACCGCACTGCTTGGACACCCGGTCCGCCGTGCGGTGCCGGGTGCCGGTCTCCTCCGTCGGGATGGACGCGTCAGGGACCAGCTGCACGCCGGCCCGGAGGATCTTGGTGATGTCCTTGTCGAGGATGAGCGCGCCGTCCAGCTTGCACAGCTCGCGCAGCCGGGTCGCGGTGAACTCCACGTCCAGCACGAAGCCGCCCGTGCACATCGACTCGACGGTCTTGTCCATGCCGAGGACGATGAGACCACCGGTGTTACCGCGGAGGATGCGCTCCAGGCCGTCGCGCAGGGACGTTCCGGGCGCGACCGCGCTGAGCGAGGCGCGCATGAGCGCCTCGTTGCCGGAGCCCGCGCCGGACTTTCCGGGAGCTGCTGCCCCGTCCTTGGCTGCCACTGCACTCCTCCGGCTCGTACGGATGGGCGAGACCAGGGCAAAGTCTAGCGACCCCGCCCACCGCCGGTCCGCGCCACGACCCGGCGGCCGTCTCCGCCGGGCTCCGCAGGGCCGGTGAGCCGTGCGGCGCGGGTGCGCCGGGAGCGGTGTCCAGGGGCGTTCCAGGGGCGCCTCGCCGCACCTCGGGGTGCGGCACCACCGGTGGGGGCCGGGACCCCTCCCCGGCTCGGCTCTCCCCCGGAGTGAGGGACCCCACCCTCGCGGGGAAGACTCTGCACGGCCCCCACAAGGTGTCGCGGGCCGGGTGCGGGCCGGTGGTCCTCAAGGGCCGTTCCCGGCCGAGGGCGGTCTCTATGAGGTCGGTTCCTTCTCCGGGGCTCGGCGGCGGGTGCGGGGGAGGACGCGCAGGGCGTCGCCCATGTCGGCGACCTCGATGACGTTCATGCCCGCTGGAACCCTGCCCGGGTCGACCGGGACCAAGGCGTGGGTGAAGCCCAGGCGGTGCGCCTCGGCCAGGCGCCGCTGGACGCCCGTCACGCGCCGGACCTCGCCCGCGAGGCCGACCTCGCCGATCGCGACCAGGTTCTTGGGCAGCGGGGTGTCGCTCGCGGCGGACGCCAGGGCGAGCGCGATGGCCAGGTCCGCGGCGGGTTCGGACAGCTTCACGCCACCGACCGTCGCCGAGTAGATGTCGCGCTTGCCGAGGGCCGTGATCCGGCCGCGCTGCTCCAGGACCGCCAGCATCATCGAGACGCGGGACGTCTCCAGGCCGGACGTGGTGCGCCGGGGGGAGGGGATCTGGGAGTCGACCGTGAGCGCCTGGACCTCGGCGACCAGGGGGCGGCGGCCTTCGAGGGTGACGGTCAGGCAGGTGCCGGGGACGGCCTCGGCGCGGCGGGTGAGGAACAGGCCCGACGGGTCGGCGAGGCCGGTGATGCCCTCGTCGTGCAGTTCGAAGCAGCCGACCTCGTCGGTCGCGCCGTACCTGTTCTTGACACCCCGGACCAGGCGCAGGCGGGCGTGGCGGTCGCCCTCGAAGGACAGCACGACGTCGACGAGGTGTTCCAGGAGGCGGGGTCCGGCGATCGCGCCGTCCTTGGTGACGTGGCCCACCAGGAGCGTGGACATGCCCCGCTCCTTGGAGGCGCGGATCAGGGCGCCGGCGACCTCGCGGACCTGGGCCATGCCGCCCGGCGCCCCGTCGATCTCCGGGGAGGCCACGGTCTGTACGGAGTCGAGGATGAGGAGGGACGGTTTGACGGCGTCCAGATGGCCCAGCACCGCGGACAGGTCCGTCTCGGCGGCCAGGTAGAGGTGGTCGTTCAGGGCGTTGATCCGGTCGGCGCGCAGCCGGACCTGGCTCGCGGACTCCTCGCCCGTGACGTACAGCGTGCGGTGCTCGTCGCTCGCCGCCTTCGCCGCGACGTCCAGCAGCAGGGTGGACTTGCCGACGCCCGGCTCGCCCGCGAGCAGCACGACGGCGCCCGGCACCAGACCGCCGCCCAGGACACGGTCCAGCTCGTCCACGCCGGTGGAGCGGGCGGTGGCCTGCCGGCCGTCGACCTGGCCGATGGGGAGCGCCGCGGTGGAGACCCGGCCGGCGGCGGTCGTGCGGACGGCGGGCGCGCCGTACTCCTCGACCGTCCCCCAGGCCTGGCACTCGGGGCAGCGGCCGAGCCACTTGGCGGTCGTCCAGCCGCATTCGGTGCAGCGGTAGGAGGGCCGGTCCTTCGCGGATTTCGTACGGGCAGCCATGCGCAAACCGTAGCGGCCCCCACTGACAACGCCCCGCGCCCCGAACGCCCTATAGCGCCCACCACGATCCGGAAGCAAAACCTCCTGTCCCCTTTTGAGGGATACGTTCACCCGTAAGTGTTAAAAGAGCGGAAGCCATACGAAGGGTGTGCCTTCGCCCGCCTACGGTCGCCGGGTGACGAGCAGCAGGCTGGAGCCCCCCACGCACACCACCGGCGCACACCGGGCGCCGCGCCGCGCGCCCCGCGGCGGGACCCGGACCCTGACGCAGCGTCCGCCGGCGCGCTACGAGCCGTACCTGGACGGGTTGTTCACGTACTGCCTGTCCGTGTTGTGCGACCACGACACGGCCACCGCCGTGCTCGGTGACGTCCTGGCCATCTCGGAACGCCAGTTCGGGCGGTGCCCCGGTGGTGACGCCGAGCGCAAGGCGTGGCTGTACGCGCTCGCCCGCTGGGCCTGCCTGCGGGAGCTCGGCGCGCAGCGCGAACAACGGCGCAGACGGCAGGGGGCGCACACCGGGCAGCCCCCCGCCGTGCCGCGGGTTCCCGAGGAGACCGCCGAGCTGCGCCGCCGTGAGCTGGCCCGGCTCGCCTGGCCCGAGGCCGCCGGGACGACGCCGCAGCAGCGCGAGGCCCTGGAGCTCGCGGTACGCCACCGGCTGGGCGCCCGCGAGGTCGCCGCCGTGCTCGGCATGGAGCCGCTCGCCGCGCGCGAGCTGCTGTCCGCGGGCGCGTGCGAGGTGGAGCGGACCCGCGCCGCCCTCGCGGTCGTCGAGACCGGCGGCTGCCCGGCCGTCGCCCGGCTCGCCGGCGACCACCAGGTGCTGCTCTCCGCGACGCTGCGGCGCGAGCTCGTCCGGCACGTCGACGACTGCCCGCGCTGCCGCCGCGCCGCCGAGCGCGCCGGAGCGTGCGGCCCGTGGCCGGGCGCCTCGGTCACCCCCGCGAGGCTGCCGCTCATCGAGGCGCCGCGGGCCGAGGCGTACGCCGCGATGCTCCACGTGCCGCGCGCCCGCACGGGAGGGCCCCGGTTCGGGCGGGACGGGTTCCCGCTGGACCCCAAGGACCACGCCGCGCGGCGCGACCGGATGCGGGCGCGGGCGGTGACGACGACCGTGGTCGCCACCGTGGTCGCCGCACCGGTGCTGGCGCTGTGGGCGGCGTACCGCGGGGCGCCGCTGACGGGCGAGGCGCGCGACGCGGCGACGATCAACGCCGGCGAGATGGACGAGGTGCGCCCCGACGGCTCGGTGGCGGACCGGCCGCGCGGCCGCTACGAACACACGGGCAGCGCCCGCAGCGAGCCCGGCGGGCGCCGCGCGGTCTCCGTCGAGGTGATCAGCGCGGGCACCCCGGCCCCGCCGTCCCGCCCCGGGCGGCCGGGCCCCGGCCGCATCACGGTCGCGGCCCAGCCGGCCGGCGACGGCATGACGATGCTCACGCTCACGGCGTCGGGTGGCGCCCCGGTGACCTGGTCGCTGTGGACGGACGCGCCCTGGCTCCACGCGAGCCGCTCGTCCGGCACGCTGAGCCCCGGCCGGTCCGTCACCGTGTACGTCTCCGTCGACCGCGACCGGGAGCCGTCCGGACCCTGGAGCGCGCGGGTGCGCGTCGACCCGGCGGGCGCCGTCATCGAGCTGGACGGCCACGGCGCTCACCGCCCGCCGGCGGACGACCCCACGCCGCCCCCTTCGTCCGCGCCGGACCCGTCTTCGCCGACCACGCCGGACCCGACGCCGACACCGTCGTCGCCCTCGTCCCCACCGCCGTCCCCGTCCCCCGACCCGACGACGCCCTCGGACACGCCGCCCCCGACGGACCCGCCGCCCCAGCCGCCGCCGAACTGACTCAGCTCCCGGGGTTCCCGGGTGCGGGGTCCGCCGGGTGCGGGGCCAGCAGCGGCAGCTGGGAGGCCAGGCGGGCCTCGCACAGCTCGACCAGCACGTCGTACGCCGCCTTGCCCATCAGCTCCGTCAGCTCCGGCCGGTACGTCACGTACACCGGCTCCCCGGCCCCGTGCGCCGACGTCGCCGACGTGCACCACCAGTGCAGGTCGTGCCCGCCCGGGCCCCAGCCGCGGCGGTCGTACTCGCCGATCGAGATCTGCAGCACGCGCGTGTCGTCGGGGCGGTCGATCCAGTCGTACGTACGGCGGACCGGAAGCTGCCAGCAGACGTCCGGCTTCGTCTCCAGGGGCTCCTTGCCCTCCCTGAGCGCCAGGATGTGCAGTGAGCAGCCCATGCCGCCCCGGAAGCCCGGGCGGTTCTGGAAGATGCAGGAGCCCTCCCAGCGCCGCGTCTGGCGCTCGCCGTCCTCGTCGAGCTGCACCCAGCCGGACGCCTTGCCCACGTCGTGGAACTGCCACAGGTCGGGCGTCAGCCGGCCCACGTACGAGGCGACGCGCTGCTCGTCCTCCTCGTCCGAGAAGTGCGCGCCCAGCGTGCAGCAGCCGTCGTCCGCCCGGCCCGCCTGGATGCCCTGGCAGCCGCTGCCGAAGACGCAGGACCAGCGCGACGTCAGCCAGGTCAGGTCGCAGCGGAAGACCTGCTCGTCGTCGGCCGGGTCCGGGAACTCCACCCAGGCACGGGGAAAGTCCAGTCCCTTTTCGTCCGGTACGGGCGTGATGGGGAGATCGGAGTTCGCCTTCTTCGCCTTCTTCGTCTTTGGCACACACCAAGCGTATGCGCCGCGCGCAGTAGCGTTTCGTCCATGAGACTCGGAGTCCTCGACGTCGGTTCGAACACGGTGCACCTGCTGGTCATGGACGCGCACCCCGGCGCCCGCCCGCTGCCCGCCCACTCGCACAAGGCGGAGCTGCGCCTCGCCGAGCTCCTCGACGCGGACGGCGCCATCGGCGCCCGCGGCATCGAGCGGCTCGTCACCATCACCGGCGACGCCCTGCGCACCGCCGAGGACAAGGGCTGCGAGGACGTCCTGCCCTTCGCGACCTCCGCCATCCGCGACGCCGCCAACGCCGACGCCGTCCTGCGGCGGGTCAAGGACGAGACCGGCGTCGCCCTGCAGGTCCTCACCGGCGAGGAGGAGGCCCGGCTGACCTTCCTCGCCGCCCGCCGCTGGTTCGGCTGGTCCGCCGGGAAGCTGCTGCTCCTCGACATCGGCGGCGGCTCCCTGGAGATCGCGTACGGCATCGACGAGGAGCCCGACGCGGCCGTCTCCCTGCCCCTGGGCGCCGGGCGGCTGACCGCCGGCTGGCTGCCCGGCGACCCGCCGGACCCCGACGACGTGAAGGCGCTGCGCCGCCACGTACGCACCGAGATAGCCCGCACGGTCGGTGAGATCGCCCGCTTCGGGCCGCCGGACCACGTCGTGGCGACGTCCAAGACGTTCAAGCAGCTGGCCCGGCTCGCCGGTGCGGCCGGCTCCGGCGAGGGCCGGTACGTCCAGCGCGTACTGAGTCGAACGTCACTGGAGGAGTGGGTCCCCAAGCTGGCCGCCATGACCACCGAGCAGCGCTGCACCCTGCCCGGCGTCTCCGCGGGCCGCGCGCCGCAGCTGCTGGCAGGAGCGCTGGTCGCGGAGGGTGCGATGGACCTGCTCGGCGTCGCGGAGCTGGAGATCTGCCCCTGGGCGCTGCGCGAAGGCGTCATCCTGCGACGCCTGGACCACCTCCCGGCCTCCTAGCCGGGGCCCGTACCCTGTCCCTCGTGGCAGAACGAGTGGTGCGCGTGCCGGATGCGAAGGTCGCCCTGTCCACGGCCTCGGTCTACCCGGAGTCGACGGCGACGGCCTTCGAGGTCGCCGCGCGCCTGGGCTACGACGGCGTCGAGGTCATGGTCTGGACCGACCCGGTCAGTCAGGACATCGAGGCGTTGCGCCGCCTCTCCGACTATCACCAGGTCCCGATCCTCGCCGTCCACGCGCCGTGTCTGCTGATCACCCAGCGGGTCTGGTCCACCGACCCGTGGGTGAAGCTGCAGCGCGCCCGGGCGGCGGCCGAGAAGCTCGGCGCGTCGACGGTCGTCGTCCATCCGCCGTTCCGCTGGCAGCGCCAGTACGCCCGTGACTTCGTCACCGGCATCTGGCGGATGGCCGACGAGACCGACGTCCGCTTCGCCGTCGAGAACATGTACCCGTGGCGCTACCGGGACCGCGAGATGCTCGCGTACGCCCCGGAGTGGGACGTCACCAAGGACGACTACCGCCACTACACCGTCGACCTGTCGCACACCGCCACCGCGCGCGTGGAGGCGATGGACATGGTCGCCCGCATGGGGGACCGGCTCGGGCACGTGCACCTGGCCGACGGGCGGGGCTCCGCGAAGGACGAGCACCTGGTGCCGGGGCGCGGTACGCAGCCGTGCGCCGAGCTGCTGGAGCACCTGGCCCGGTCCGGCTTCGACGGGCACGTCGTCATCGAGGTCAATACGCGGCGCGCGATGTCCGCCGCCGAACGCGAGGCCGATCTGGCGGAGGCGCTGGCCTTCACCCGGCTGCACCTGGCCTCGTCGGCGCGCATCCCGTGACGGAGCCGCGCAGAGGACGCGGCCGGCCGCCGCGCGCCGCCTCCGACGCCGGCCCCGGCGCGCGCGAGCGGATCCTCCGGGCGGCCCGCGACGAATTCGCCGACCGCGGGTACGACAAGACGTCGGTGCGCGGCATCGCCAAGGCGGCCGGTGTCGACGCCGCGCTCGTCCACCACTACTTCGGTACGAAGGACGAGGTGTTCGCCGCCGCCATCGAGGTCTCCTTCGAGCCGGCCCTGGTCATCCCGGCGGTCCTCGGCGAGGGTGCCGAGGGCGTCGGGGAGCGGCTGGCCCGCTACTTCCTCGGCGTCTGGGAGAACCCGGCGACCCGCGCGCCCCTGCTCGCGATCATGCGCTCGGCGCTGACCCACGAGGCGGCGGCCACGGTGCTGCGCGGTTTCGTGCTGCGGCGCCTCCTGGAGCGGGTGGCCGCCGACCTCGACGTACCGGACCCGGAGTTCCGCGCGGAGCTGGCGGCCTCGCACATGATCGGCATCGCGATCCTGCGGTACGTCATCCGTGTGGAGCCCCTGGCATCGGCGCCGCCGGAACAGATCGTGGCGATGGTGGCGCCCACCTTGCAGCGGTACCTGACGGAGGGGCCCTCCCCGACCGGGGTATGAGCGCCGCGTCCCGCCATCCGGACGCGGCGTCCAGATCTTGGAGCCTGCGGCGTACGCTCGAAGGAGACACCTCCCTGTCCTCTCATAGGAGCTGAGCGACCATGCCCGAGCTGAGGTCCCGCACCGTCACCCACGGCCGCAACATGGCGGGCGCCCGCGCCCTTATGCGCGCCTCCGGTGTACCGGGTGCGGACATCGGGCGGAAGCCGATCATCGCCGTCGCCAACTCCTTCACCGAGTTCGTGCCCGGCCACACCCACCTCCAGCCGGTCGGCCGGATCGTCTCCGAGGCGATCAAGGAGGCGGGCGCCATCCCGCGCGAGTTCAACACGATCGCCGTCGACGACGGCATCGCCATGGGCCACGGCGGCATGCTGTACTCCCTGCCCTCCCGCGACCTGATCGCGGACAGCGTCGAGTACATGGTCGAAGCGCACTGCGCCGACGCCCTGATCTGCATCTCCAACTGCGACAAGATCACCCCGGGCATGCTGATGGCCGCCCTGCGCCTCAACATCCCCACGGTCTTCGTCTCCGGCGGCCCGATGGAGTCCGGCAAGGCCACGCTCGTCGACGGCACGGTCCGTACGCTCGACCTCGTCGACGCCATCTCGGACGCCGTCAACGACAAGATCTCGGACGAGGACATCCTCCGTATCGAGGAGAACGCCTGCCCGACCTGCGGCTCCTGTTCCGGCATGTTCACCGCCAACTCGATGAACTGCCTGACCGAGGCCATCGGCCTCTCCCTCCCCGGCAACGGCTCGACGCTCGCCACCCACACCGCCCGCCGCGCCCTGTACGAGAACGCCGCCCGCACGGTCGTCGAGCTCACCGACCGGTACTACGCGCAGGGCGACGAGTCCGTCCTGCCGCGCAACATCGCCACGATGGCGGCCTTCGAGAACGCCATGGCCCTCGACATCGCCATGGGCGGCTCCACCAACACGATCCTGCACCTGCTGGCCGCCGCCCAGGAGGCGGGCGTCCCCTTCGGTCTGGAGGAGATCGACGCCGTCTCGCGCCGCGTGCCGTGCCTGGCCAAGGTCGCGCCGAACGTCGCGAAGGACCGCACGTACTACATGGAGGACGTGCACCGCGCCGGCGGCATCCCCGCCCTCCTCGGCGAACTGCACCGCGCCGGGCTGCTGAACGAGGACGTGCACTGCGTGCACAGCCCCTCGCTCGGCGACTGGCTCAAGACGTGGGACGTGCGCGGCGGCTCCCCGTCCGCGGAGGCCGTGGAGCTGTGGCACGCCGCGCCCGGCTGCCGCCGGTCCGCCGAGGCCTTCTCGCAGTCCGAGCGGTGGGACTCGCTGGACGTGGACGCCGCCGAGGGCTGCATCCGCTCCGCCGAGCACGCCTACTCCAAGGACGGCGGCCTCGCTGTCCTGCGCGGCAACCTCGCGGTCGACGGCTGCGTCGTGAAGACGGCCGGCGTCGACGAGTCGATCTGGACCTTCGAGGGCCCGGCGGTCGTCTGCGAGTCGCAGGACGAGGCCGTCGACAAGATCCTCCGCAAGGAGATCACGGACGGTGACGTCGTCGTCATCCGGTACGAGGGCCCGAAGGGCGGCCCGGGCATGCAGGAGATGCTCTACCCGACGTCCTTCCTGAAGGGGCGCGGCCTGGGCAAGACCTGCGCGCTGATCACGGACGGCCGCTTCTCGGGCGGTACGTCGGGCCTGTCGATCGGCCACGCGTCGCCGGAGGCGGCGAGCGGCGGCACGATCGCGCTGGTCGAGGACGGCGACCGGATCCGCATCGACATCCCGAACCGCTCCATCGAGCTCCTCGTCGACGACGCCACGCTGACGGCCCGCCGCGAGGCGCTGGGCGGCGTGTACGCGCCGAGGAACCGCGACCGCAAGGTGTCGGCGGCGCTGCGGGCGTACGCGGCGATGGCCACGAGCGCCGACAAGGGTGCCGTCCGCGACGTCACCAAGCTGGGCTGACCGCTCAGACCCGTGCGGGCTGACCGCACCCGTCGGCCACACCGACAGGTGCGGCGCCGACCGGAGCCGCCTTTCGCGCGGGCCGGGACACCGTCGCGCTCCTCGACGGGCTCGGCCCAGTGGCGCCCGGAAAGGCCGCTCGGCGGCTCACCGCCGGCCGGTCACCACCGCGCCGGGTCGCGGGCGTCGACCGCGAAGACCGACCCGTCCGGCGCGGTGGCGACGACCGTCCCGCCGTCGGCGGTGACCAACGGCGCGGGCAGGGAAGCGGCGTAGCCCAGCTTCCCGCCGCGCAGCCGGGGCGCCGTCTGGCCGAGGAGCGCGCCCCGCGCGGCGTCGACGGCCAGGAGCCTGCCGTCGGCGGCGGAGAAGTACAACCGGTCCCCGCCGGCGGCCACGGGCCGCGACACCCGCCCGGCAGCCGTCTCCAGCCGCCACAGCTCCTTCCCGCGCGCCGTGTCGACGGCGACCAGCGTGCCGTTGCGGGCGAGCAGGTACGCCGCGTCCCCACGCAGCACGACCTGAGGCTCCGCCATCGGGAACGGCAGCGGTACGCGCTCGGCGGTCCGACGGCGCGGGTCGTACCGCACCAGGGCGTCCGTCCGCGAATCGCGGTCGCGTGACGTCAGACGCAGTACGCCGCCGTCCGCCCCGACCGGCGTCAGGTCGCCGTCCAGCCGCCGCTGCCACGCGAGGGAGCCGTCCGCCGGCCGGACCGCGCTGATCAGCGTCGTCGTCCCCGTGGCGGAGGTCTCGAAGGCGTACACGAGCCCCGTGCGGTCGCTGTACGGGCCGAAGTGCGGGTGGGCGTGGCCGGGCAGCGGCTTCCGCCACCGCGTCCGGCCGGTGGCACCGCCGGTGGCCGTCACCGTGCCCGACGGCGCGGTGAACAGCACGGTGTCCCCGGCGTGGTGGACACCGCCCCTGTACGCCGAGAGGCCGGCGCTCCAGCGGGGCGAGCCGTCGGCGAGTGCGTACGTCCGGAGGCTGCCCCCCGGGTCGACGGCGTGCAGCAGGCCGCCCGAGGCGACCGGATCGGTGAGCTCGCCGGCCTTCCGGGACCACACGACCCTGCCGTCGGCCGGGTCGATGCGGGCGAGCCCGGCGCCGTGGGCCGCGCAGTACAGGGCGCCGTCCGCGTACGCGCACACGGGCGCCGCGTCACCGGAAGCGCCACCCAGCGGGGTCCGCCACGGCGCGCCGGTCACCGCCCCGGCACCACGGGCGGCCCCGGGCGCCGGTGCCCGGTCGGCGCCGCCCAGGGCCCACACCGTGACCCCGCCGGCCGCCAGGAGCGCGAGGGCCGCGGCGGCCACGAGGAGCCGGCGGGCGGGACCGCGCGCAGGCCGCCGCACCGGCGCGGTGGGCGGAGCTCCGGTCGGCGCTTCGGTCGGCGCTTCGAAGGGCGCGGGCGCCTCGCTGCGCCGCTGCGCCGGTATGAACGCGGTCGCCTCGTACGAGGGCGGGCGCAGCTCCGCCATGATCTCGTCCGGCGTCGGGCGCTCACCCGGCTCCTTGGCCAGGCAGCGGCGGATGAGGGGCACGAGCTCGGCCGGCACGCCCACCAGATCCGGGTCGTCGTGCACCACCTGGTAGGCGACGACGTACGGGCTGCCGTCGTCGAACGGCCCCTGCCCCGTCGCCGCGTGCACCAGCACCGAACCGAGCGCGAACACATCCGCCGCCGGGCCGACCTCCCGGGGACGCTGGAACTGCTCGGGCGCCATGTACGGCGGCGACCCGATCAGCTTGCCCGTCTCCGTGCGCAGGTCGCTGTCCAGGGGGCGCGAGATGCCGAAGTCGATGACGCGCGGTCCGGTGTCGGTGAGGAGGACGTTGCCGGGCTTGAGGTCGCGGTGCACGACACCGGCGCGGTGGATGTCGCGCAGCGCCTCCGCGAGCCCGGCCGTCAGGCGGCGCAGCTCCGCGGGCGCCATGGGGCCGTTCCGCTTCACCTGGTCGGCGAGCGTGGGACCGGGCACGTACAGGGTGGCCATCCAGGGCCGCTCGGCTTCCGGATCGGCGTCCACGACCGGCGCGGTGAACGCCCCGCTCACCCGGCGGGCCGCGGCCACCTCCTGCCGGAACCGGGCCCGGAACTCGGGGTCGGCGGCGTACTGTTCGTGCACCACCTTCACCGCGAGGCGCAGTCCAGAAGCGGACCGGGCGAGGTGCACGACACCCATCCCGCCCGAGCCGAGACGTGCCTCCAGGCGGTACGTACCGGTGTATCCCGGCAACGGCGGCATCGCCCACCCCCGTGGTCCCCGTCGAATTGCGGCCGCGCATGCGACGCACGGAGCCTAGTTGATGGTGCGTCCGATGTCGGTGGGGCTTGCTAGCCTGCGCGCGTCACACACTGCGAAGCCCAGCGCAACGCAACGGGGGAGGGGCACAGCCCATGGAAGACACCGACGTCACCACGGAGACCGTCACCACGACGGCATCCACCGCCGACGTGGTCCGGTACCCGGTCGCACCCGGCCACCGGGTCAACGTCCGCTCGGGACCCGGCACCCAGTACCGCATCATCCGCACGCTCGCGTACGACGTGCGGGTGCCGGTCTACTGCCAGAAGCCCGGCGAGCGCATCACCGGCCCGTACGGCACGACCGCCCTCTGGGACAACATCGCCGACGGCGAGTTCGTCTCGGACGCGTACGTGAAGACGGGCAGCGACGGGTACGTCGCACCGCGCTGCTCCTGACGTGACGGACGTGACGTGAACTGACTGCCCGGACCTGACCTGCCGGGACATGACCTGCCCGGACCTGGACGTCCGCTCCGCGTCGGGAAACGGCTCCGGGGATAATCGAGCCTGTGAGCGACCAGACGGACAAGACCACGGGCACGTCGGCCGGCGCGGCGAGCGGCGCGTCGACCGGCACGGGCACGCCCGCCGGGCCGCAGCCCGAACCCCTCCGTTTCTTCGGCACGACATGGGTCGACCACGACGGCGGGTACGGGCTGCGGCGCGCCGGTGCCGCCGCCGGCTCCCTCGGGGCCGCCGTCGCCGGTGCCCTCGTGCTCCGCTTCGCGTACCAGGGGCTGTCGATCGCGGACGTCGGCGGTTTCGTCAACGCCCTCCTGGTCGTGATGTTCGCCGTCTGCACCGCGATCGCGTTCCGCAAGACCTGGGAGGGGTTCCGGCGCCGCCCCGCCGACCCGGCCCGCGAGGAGGCGCTGCGGGGCCTGAAGGCCATCGGTTTCCTCGGCTCCCTCCTCGCCTACTTCCTCCGCTCGCTCACCGAGGCGCCCGGCGAGAAGCTCGCGCGCGCCGAATACGAGTTGGCCCGCGCCCAGTACGCCAAGCGCCGCGCCACCCGCACCGGCAACCCGGCCGGCCGCAAGCGGAAGCCGAAGCGCGCCTAGCCGTTCAGTGCCCACGTGTCCGGGCGCCGTCGACGCGCCCGTACGCGATGCCCCGCGCCGACGCAGCGCGGGCCCGTCGGCCTGAGGCCGCGCCGTCCCCGCGGAACACCGCCCTTCCTTGACGTGGCGACCCCCCAGGCGCAGTATTCATCACATGATGAATTTGTCGGGAGCCGCGATCGAGGCCCGCGGCCTCACCGTCGTACGAGGGGCCCGCACCGTCCTGCGCGGGCTCGACTTCGCCGTACCGCCCGGACAGATCACCGGCCTCCTCGGCCCGTCCGGCTGCGGCAAGACCACCCTCATGCGCGCCATCGTCGGCACCCAGGCCAAGGTCACCGGCACGCTGACCGTCCTCGGCCGCCCCGCCGGCGACGCCTCCCTGCGCGCCCGCATCGGGTACGTCACGCAGGCACCCTCCGTCTACGACGACCTCACCGTCCGGCAGAACCTCGACTACTTCGCGGCCGTCCTCCGGCCGGGCCGCGCACACCACGACACCCGTGCCGCCTCCGTCGCCCGCGCCCTCACCGACGTCGACCTCACCGCACACGCCGACGCCCTCGCCGGAAACCTCTCCGGCGGCCAGCGCAGCCGCGTCTCCCTCGCCGTCGCCCTGCTCGGCACCCCCGAACTCCTGGTCCTCGACGAGCCGACCGTCGGCCTCGACCCCGTCCTGCGCCGCGACCTGTGGCAGCTCTTCCACCGCGTCGCCGCCGACCGGGGCACCACGATCCTGGTCTCGTCGCACGTCATGGACGAGGCGGAACGCTGCCACCGCCTCCTCCTCATGCGTGAGGGTGAACTCCTCGCCGACGAGACCCCCGACGCACTGCGCCGCCACCACGCCACCGCCACCGTCGAAGAGGCCTTCCTCCACCTCGTCGACGCGGCCGACGCCCGCCAGGAGGCCCAGCGATGAACGGCTCCCGCACCCTCGCCACCGCCGCCCGCGTCCTGCGCCAACTGCGCCACGACCCGCGCTCGATCGCCCTCATGCTCCTCGTGCCGTGCCTGATGCTCTTCCTGCTCCGGTACGTCTTCGACGGCAGCCCCCGCACCTTCGACTCCATCGGCGCCTCGCTGCTGGGCATCTTCCCCCTGATCACCATGTTCCTGGTGACCTCGATCGCCACCTTGCGCGAACGCACCTCCGGCACCCTCGAACGCCTCCTGGCCATGCCGCTCGGCAAGGCCGACCTCATCGCCGGTTACGCCCTCGCCTTCGGCCTGCTCGCCATCGTCCAGTCCGCCCTCGCCACCGCACTCGCGCTCTGGGTCCTGGGCCTCGACGTCACCGGCTCGCCCTGGCTGCTGCTCCTGGTGGCCCTGCTCGACGCGCTGCTCGGCACGGCGCTGGGCCTGTTCGTCTCGGCGTTCGCAGCCTCCGAGTTCCAGGCGGTCCAGTTCATGCCGGCCGTGATCTTCCCGCAGCTGCTGCTGTGCGGCCTGTTCACGCCGCGCGACCGCATGCAGCCGGTTCTGGAGGGCATCTCCGACGCGCTCCCCATGTCGTACGCCGTCGACGGGATGACCCAGGTCCTTCGCCACACCGACATGACGGCCGACTTCATCCGCGACGCCCTGATCGTCGCGGCCTGCGCGCTCCTGGTCCTCACCCTCGGCGCGGCCACCCTCCGCCGCCGCACCTCCTGACGCCACCCCCTGACCGCAGCCCTCGACCGCCTGTCCTCGACCGAGTGCCGCCCCTCACGGGGCCCTCGACCGGCTGCCCCCGTCACCGCACCTCCACCACGTCCCCCACCTCCAGCTCCCCGTGCAGCCACTCCGCGTCCACGTCCCGCAGCGCCACCGCCCCCTCCCCAGGCCCCGCCCACACCCGCCCCACGAACCCCTCGGGTCCCGCCAGCTCCACGACCCACCTCGCCTCACCGCGCCGCGCGCTCTTCGCCACCACGGTCAACCGACCCGCGGGCAGGGAGCGCCCCCCACCACCGGCCGCCCGCGCCACCAGCACACGGACGGGCTCACCACCCCGCTCCACCGTCAGCCGCTCGGCCCCCGCGTCCACCGACACCCACACCGAGACGGGCGTCCCCCGCACCCCCGGCCGGCTGCCCGGCAGAAGCGCCACCGCTCCCAGTACCACCACCGCGACGAGCCCGGCCCCCACGGCCCGTCTCCGCCGTCTCCGCAGCTCACAGGGGCGCAACACCTCACCCCCCGAACGGCTCAGGTCCCGCAGTACGAACCGGAGCTCACCCCGCTCGGCCTCGCCGGACAGCCCACCTGACACCCCACCCGACAGGTCACCGGACATGACCGCCCCCTTCCCGCCCCGCCGGCCGCCCGGTAGGACCGCCGCCACCAGAAATGGGTTCCGCCGCGTCACCCCGCTCCCTACCCTCGGCGGATGTCCCACCACCACCTCCACGACAGCACCGGCCGAGTCATCCCGAACCCCTGAACAGACCGCCCGTACCGCTCCGCGGACACCGCGCCCCCGACATCGCCACCGATGCGAGGATGGCGACACGTACCCCCACCGGCGAGGTGAAGTTCAGCCATGACCCAGACAGTCGCAATCCTCGGCACCGGCAAGATCGGCGAAGCGCTGCTCAGCGGCATGATCCGCGCCGGCTGGCCGACCGGCCACCTCCTCGTCACCACCCGCCGCTCCGAGCGCGCCGAGGAGCTCCGCACCCGCTACGGCGTCGAGGCCGTCTCCAACGCCGACGCCGCCAAGCGCGCCGACACCCTCATCCTCGCGGTCAAGCCCCAGGACATGGCCAAGCTCCTCGAAGAGCTGGCTCCCCACATCACGCCCGACCGCCTCGTCATCAGCGCCGCCGCCGGCATCACCACCACGTTCATCGAGGAACGCCTCACCGCGCGGACCCCGGTCGTCCGTGTCATGCCCAACACCCCCGTACTCGTCGACGAGGGCATGTCCGTGATCTCCGCCGGCGGCCACGCCACCCAGGACCACCTCGCCCACGCCGAGGAGATCTTCGGCGGCGTCGGCAAGACCCTCCGCGTCCCCGAGTCCCAGCAGGACGCGGCCACCGCGCTTTCCGGCTCCGGCCCGGCGTACTTCTACTTCCTCGTCGAAGCCATGACCGACGCCGGGATCCTCCTCGGCCTGCCCCGCGCCCAGGCGCACGACCTGATCGTCCAGGCCGCCATCGGCGCCGCCGTGATGCTCCGCGACAGCGGCGAACACCCGGTCAAGCTCCGCGAAGCCGTCACGTCCCCCGCCGGCACCACCATCAGCGCCATCCGGGAGCTGGAGAACCACGGCGTACGAGCCGCCCTGATCGCCGCGCTGGAAGCCGCCCGCGACCGCAGCCGCGAACTCGCCTCCGGCAACGGCTGACCCCACCGACCCCCGATGCGCCCGTGTGCGGCGGCCCCGCCACCGCACACGGGCGCATCACGCATCACGCATCACGCATCACGCGTCGCGCCTCAAGCACCGCCACGACAGCACGTCCTGGCCGGAGCTGCAGTCCCGCAGTGCCCTGGCCCCCGCCTTCAGGCGTCAGCCCGCGGGCAGGAGCCCGATGGCCCGATAGGCCCGGTCCACCACGGGCCGCGCCATCCCCCGCGCCCGTTCGGCCCCCTCCCTCAGCACCGCGTCCACGTAACCGGGGTCGGCCACCAGCTCCGCGTGCCGCTCGCGCAGCGGCCTCAGCATCTCCACCACCGCCTCGGCCGTATCCCTCTTCAAAGCGCCGTACGACTCATAGGCACCGGCCAGCGCCTCCGGGCTCCCGCCCCCGCACGCCGCCAGCACATCGAGCAGATTCGCCACCCCCGGCTTGGCGTCCCGGTCGTACTCGACGTCCCGCCCGCTGTCGGTCACCGCCCGCATGACCTTCCGCCGCACCACCTCCGGCTCGTCCAGCAGATAAACGATCCCGGCCCCGTCCGCGTGCGACTTCCCCATCTTCGACGTCGGGTCCTGAAGATCCCGCACCCGCGCCGCGACCGGCGGCTGCATCGCCTTCGGCACGGTGAACGTGTGCCCGTACCGGTGGTTGAACCGCACCGCCAGATCCCGCGTGAGCTCCACGTGCTGCACCTGGTCCTCACCCACCGGCACCTCGTCGGTCCCGTACGCCAGGATGTCCGCCGCCATCAGCACCGGGTATGTCAGCAGCGACACCCGGACGCTTCCCCCACCGGCCCGCGCCTGCGTCCCCTTCTCCTTGTACTGGATCATGCGCCGCAGCTCCCCGTCCGATGCCGTGCACTCCAGGAGGTACGAGAGCCGCGCGTGCTCGTCCACATGACTCTGTACGAAGAGGGTGCACCGGTCCGGATCCAGCCCGGCGGCCAGCAGGAGCGTCGCCGCCTGCCGGCTCAGCCGCCGCACGCGCGCCGGGTCGTGCTCGACGGTCAGCGCGTGCAGGTCCACCACGCTGAACAGCGCCTCGGCCCGGTGCTGATCCACCTCGACCCAGCGCCGTACGGCCCCGAGATAGTTGCCCAGCGTCAGATGCCCTGTCGGCTTGACCCCACTGAAGATCCGCGTCATCGCGCTTCCTCTCCCTGTCCTCCGGTCGAGGCCCCCGCCACCGACGGCCGGCCTCCCGAGGGGAGAAACGCGAACGGCCGCCGAGGCGGCGGCCGTTGAGTGCATGCGTGTCTGCCGGCCGCCGTCAGGCGGCCCACCACTGAAGGATGCACACACGCGCTGTCATGCCTCCAGACTACGCACCTCCACCCCGGGTTGACACGGGTTTACGAGATCCGTAGTGTTCTCCGAGTTGTCCGACGTGAGCGCCGACCCCGGTCGGTCCCCGGACAGCCATTCCGCAAGAACCACTCCAAGCGAGCGACGCCTTATGACGTCGTTTTCTTTTCCGTGCGCTTTTGCGAAATGAGAATCGGCGTTCGAACGAGCGCGGCCCCGATTAGCGTCGAGGCAGGAGATTCGCTAAAGTCTCACTCGTCGGAACGGCCCAACGGGTCGGGATGACAGCCCCTCTGACTGGGAATCAGGCCCGAAAGGATCTGATAGAGTCGGAATCGCCGGAAAGGGAAA